>NZ_JBUEFZ010000024.1:0-102331 GCF_054963715.1 Streptomyces sp. STAM6
CCGGTACCCCCAATGCAAATGTCCGTTTCGATCATCTGCCATGCTGTGCCGGTCCGAGTACCGGGAGTTTCCCGGGAAGCACACGGAACGGAGCATCATGGCTTCCTCAATCCTCGTCGTATCCACCGACCCACAGGGCTCGACGATCTGGTGGGCAGACCGCGTCGACAGCCTCCCCTTCGACTTCGCCACAGCGCATGACGACCCGGGAAGCCTGGCCGCGCTGAAGGACGAAGGCGCGGAGATCCACGTCGTCTGCAACCAGAAGGGCGGCGTGGGCAAGACGACCACCACCGTCAACCTGGCCGCGGTGACCCAGGAAGTCCTCGGCGACTCCGAGCAGCGCCTGCACATCTTCATCGACACCCCCGGCAGCCTCGAGGACGAGCACATCCTGTCGGCCGCCCTCGACATCGCTGATGACGTCCTCGTTCCCCTGCCGCCCGAGCCGCTCGCCTTCGACCCGACCGCCCGCACCATCAGCAGGGTCATTCAAGAGCGTGGCCTGCCCTACAAGGTGTTCATCAACAACTGGGACCCGCGGGACGGGAAGGCTGACCGGGACGAGACCATCGAGTACATCGACGCCATGGGCTGGCCCCGCGCCAAGACGGTCATCCGCCGGTACAAGATTCACACCCGCGCGGCCGCTGAGGGCAAGGTCGTCACCCAGTACCCCGACAGTGGCACCACGCTCCGGGCCCGCGAGGACTACTTCAAGCTCGCGATGGAGCTCCGCTACGGCGGGGGTATCTGATGGCTGGCCAGCGTCTGCATCTCGCGTCTCTGGCAACTCAGAAGGTGGAGTCGGTCCCCGGCAGCAGCAAGCCGACCCTGGTCCACCTTCGACCTGACCAGCTCGTCCCCACCCCTCTTAACCCGCGCCGGGACTTCAACAAGGAGAAGCTCCAGGAGCTCGGGAACAGCATGCGCGGCGGGCAGTTGCAGCCATGCGTGGGCATCGCCCGGTCCGCCTACGTCAGGCTGTTCCCTGAGCATGCCGACCGTGTGCCTGACTGCCGGGTTGTCATGGCTGCCGGCGAACGGCGATGGCGCGCCGCTATGCAGGTCGGCCTGCCCGCCCTCGACGTCCACATCCGCGAGGACATCGCCGAGAGCCGGCTGAAGTTCCTGTCCGCGGTCCTCACCGAGAACGTCGAGCGCTCCAACTTCAACTACATCGAGGAGGCCCACGGCCTGGCTCAGATGCTGGAGATGAGCGAGGGCAATCAGACACAGGCAGCGGCCGCGCTGTCGAAGTCGAAGCAGTGGTTCAGCCAGCGCATCGGCATCCTCCGCCTGTCGGAGGAAATGCAGGAATTGGTCATCACTGGCCGGCTCACCGCGTTCCGCGACATGCGGAAGTACGCGGCCCTTCCTCCGGAGCAGCAGCGGGCGGCGTGGGAGGCGGACCAGCAACTGGCGGAGGAGAAGAGGCTCGCGCCGAAGCCTGCCCGCGAGGCCAAGGATGCTGCGCCGAATCCCGCGTCAGTTGCCCAGCGCAGGCAGCCGGACAACGGGGGCACCTTGTCCGAGTCGCCTGCGGCGGAACCGCCCGTGTATACCGCGGTATACACGCCGCCGTCCGCCGACCCTGCTTGGGCGCCCCGGAACGACATGCCGCCGCCGGCGGAACCCAGCGCGGACACCGTCCTCCCGGACCAGCGAGCGGAAGCCGAGGGCCCGGTCGGAACCAGCCCGGCGACCGTTGCTGAGCGCCCTGACAAGGGGGGCCTGCCGGGCCAACCGTCGGCCAAGCCGCCCATCAAGATGCCGTGGGAGGACGGCCTGCGCGTCGCGGAGATCGCCATCGAGAAGATGGACATCACGGAGATGAGCCGTCTGTACGAGCGGATTGGTCTCGAGCTGGAACGCATCAGCAACGCACCGGCCCTCTGACACGCACGATCCGGCCCCGCCCTCGCCGTGCTGGTGGGGGCGGGGCCCTTCTTTGCGTGGGGTGGATTTCGGCCGAGTATGCGGGGTGTGCCGGGGTTTTTGCGTCACACGTCCGGGTGGTGTGAGGACTGGGCTGAGGGGAGCGGGGGATTCGATGCTCGCTGCTGGAAGGTTCCGGCAGTCGGGGGTGCCGGGTCCCGTATGGGGCATCGCAGCCCGGCCCCCCGCTTGCCCGGCCCGGTGCGGGAAGCATGTCTGCCAGGTGCTTCCCGCGTCGCGGGTTGCGGGTCTAGACTGCCGTCATCTGACGGGCATGCCCGTGAGGTCTCGAGGCCCCCGCCGGGCCGGGTGTGTTGTCGGCAAAACTCCACGCCTGCCTTCCGCGGGGGCTTTGTCATGCCCGCCCCCGAGCACAGACGGCGCGTCACCCGGCGCGGGAGGTGTCACGGGGGCGTTAAGAAATGAGTCATGTGAGCCCAAAAAATCAGTCTCGCCTTACCCCTGTGACTCTTTTGCTGTCACAGTGGCAGTCCACCGGTGTCTGGACTGGCAGCCAGATCCGGCAGGGCCCGGGCGCCGACCATCCGGGCTGCACCACCCTTCCCGATCTGCCGGAGGAGCGGAGACGCCCCATGTCCGCAGCAGAGCCCAGCCAGTTTCCCGAGCCCGCACACGGGCCGATCGGGGACGTCATCCATCTCGCGCAGCATCCCAGCGCGCGGAGCCGGGCCGGCGCACGCCGCTCCGACCCTCCTTCGGCCCGGGCGTATGACTCCTCTCCCCTGCAGCGTCTGGCCGAAACCATCGAGGGGTATTTCGGCGGGCGGGGGCAGACGCTGACCGACGAGCAGACGGCGCGGACGTACCTGGCGACGCTGGACGCGGTGGAGGGGGTTTTGCGGAGCGCGGCCAGGGGCGGGCATCTGCCGGCCGAGCAGATGCAGTTTCTGCAGGATGTGCTGGGGGATCTGCGGGCTGTGCCGGAAGCGGTGTGAATATGCCAAACGCTGACGCTGCGTGAGATATCACGGGCACGTAACGACGCACACGCATCGTTGATCACTTCACACTTTCCGTTCAACACAGAACCAGTTCGTGCCACACTGGGGCATCCGGAAACGACCCGGAGTATCAGCCTCCGGCCCAACCGGCGCGCGCCCCGGACCCCCCACACGGTTACGCACAGCGCCCACCGGCCGGCCACAGGGAACGGGGACCCCCTATGGGCGAGGACACCGACAGCACCGCAGCACGGCGAATGCGCCTCCTCGAGAGCGATCTCGCCCCCGGCCGGCGGGGCCCGCGCCCCGAACGCACCGCCCCCACCGCCCAGGCCACCACCCCCCTCAACCTCGGCGTCTACGACCACCTCGAAGCCTGCCTGCAGGAAGTCGAAACCCACACCCGCGCCGTAGTCCCGGACGCCGGCGACATCCCCGCCGAGCGAGCCGGGGTCTACGAGTGGGCCCGCGAGCACATCCTCGGCCTACCCGAGTACGAGCGGCGCGCCCACGACGTCATCGTCTACCGGCAGAGCCTCGAGCACGCCATCCGCGGCGGGAACACCAAAGTCGTACGCAAGCACCCCTGCCCGCGGTGCGGATGCTGGGGCCTTTTCTGGCTGGCCCCCCAGCAGCGGGCCGTGTGCACCTACGAGCACTGCGTCGACGACGAAGGCATGTCGAGCAGCTGGACCCTGAAAACCCTGGCCCACGCCCACATCCGGCAGGAAGAAAAGCGGCGGCTGAGGGCAACCTGACACACGCCTCACAGGTCTACCTATCAACACCTGAATCAGCTGCAACCTCACCAACTGCACTCACCCCCACCCGCTTATCGGCTGCCGTCAGCTGCGAATGGCTGCCGTCGATTACCGGGAGCCCGCGTGGCCATCCAGAACTACAGCCCCACCTGCTACCGCCGCGTCCCCGCCGACCTGGAAGAACTCAAAGTGATCCGCGAGCTGTTCGCGGACGCCGGCCACCCCGTCCCGGACAGCACCCTTCGCGGCTGGATCAAACAGCACGGCCTGTACAGCGAGAAGAGAGGCAAGAACAGGCTGTACCTGTCCTGGAGTCAGGTCCTCCCGGTCCACCGGGACTTCGTCGCCAGACGCCAGGGCCGCTGACCTGCGTTCAGGCCCCCGCCCGCACCACCGGGCGGGGGCTTTCTCATGCCCTACCGTCAAACGTATTGCGCACGCACTATGAATGGGGTTAGTCTGGCAGAGCCGACACCAACCAGGCCAGCCCGGCCGGTTGGAGTACAGAAACCTGAGGTCCTGCGATGACCACAGCCGTCATGCCCCACCCCCGCCGGCCCCGCGAAATCCACCTCAACCAGCTCCCCAAAGCCACCGCCACCGAGCTGGAACACCTCCTCGACCAAGCCGAACAGCACGCCGACCGACGCGAAATGGCCCTCTACCAGCACCTGCACGCACAGGCCATACAACTCATCGGCATCCAGCCCCCCACCGACGGGGAACTCGCCCGCTGCACCTGCCAGGGCTGCTACTGCGACACCATCTTCGACGCCCGCCACGCCCGCTACTACGTCAGCGGCACCGTCGAATTCGTCCAGTGCCCCGGATGCGACGACGACCACCGCATCTACAGCGACTGAACACCCCCAAAGCCCCCCGGCCCGGTAACCGCCAGCCACCCCCCTCGGCTGGCCGAGCACCCCCGTAGTAGCTCCCGGGCCGGGGTGACCAACTCGTCAGCACCACCGCACGGGAGACACCCATGTCCAGCACCGGCACCGTCCTCGATGTCACCGCCCAGCTCATCAACTACTACGGCCTCGAGCGCAACCACCTCGTCGCCCCCGACGGCCGGGGCCTCAGCATCGAAGCCGCGCTCTTCCGCGCTACCACCGGCAACGTCCCCCACGCCTTCCACGACGACGACGACTTCGCGGACCTGCTCATCTCCACGAACGAGACCGTCCAGGACGCCCTCCGCTGGATCTCCGTCGTCCTGCCGACCCAGCCCCCGCACGACGACCAGGGCGACGACCACCTCGAGCACATCCGCACCTGGGTCACCGAACCCGATTTCTTCACCAGGCGGCTGCCGAACGTGTCCGACGTCATCGGAGTCCTGAACCGCGCCCGGCAGACCGCCGACACGCTCACCGACCTCCCCCACCAGCGGCCCGCCGCCTGACCACCGAGGAGCCCACGCCATGAGCCTCACGACCCTCACCTTCGACACCGCCGACCACAGCAACACCGTTGAGTACGCCGCCGGGCGGGCCGACGCCTACGACGACGCCCGGCACACGACCCTCGAAGCCCTCACCGCACGAGCCGCCGAATACGCCGACCACGCTCCCGCCCTGGTCGCCCTCGGCTACATGGACAGCCTCCTCGAGCAGCGCATGGCCCACGCCGCCTGCACCGCGGCGGAGACCGAGCTCGCCTACGCCGACCGCACCCGGAGCCTGTCCTAATGGCCCGCCACGCAAAGCGACCCTCCGCCGACCACCAGGCCCGTGCCGCCGAACTTCGCGAACAGCCCCATGACTGGCGGCACGTCCACACCTACCGGGCCAGCTACGCAGCAGTGTCCGTCGCCCGGGCAATCCGCACCGGCGGACTCAACGGCACCTACGGCCCGCCGGGCGCCTTCGAGGCCCGCACGCAGAGGGTCGACGACGGCACCGCCGTCTACGCCCGCTACGTCGGCGAGGACGGCATCTGGGCCCACGCCGTCCGCAGCCTCCTCGCCCCCGAGCCCAATCCCGAAAACGAGGCGCCCGCCGCGTGACCGCACCCCAGTACATCGCCCTCGTCATCGGCCTCATCGCCGCCGCCATGATCTGGGCCTCCCAGCACGGACTCGGCACCCGCACCCCCGCCCCACCCGACCCTCCGGACGGAGAACCGCCGTGAGCACCAGCACCCGCGCCCGCCGCAACCGGAAGAACCCCACCGGCAAGAAGACCCGCGACAAGCACCTCACCGTCGTCGCCGACAAGAACAAGCGGCTCACTCTCCCTCTGCGCAGGC
This sequence comes from Streptomyces sp. STAM6, assembly GCF_054963715.1. Taxonomy (NCBI): domain Bacteria; kingdom Bacillati; phylum Actinomycetota; class Actinomycetes; order Kitasatosporales; family Streptomycetaceae; genus Streptomyces; species Streptomyces sp. STAM6. Next base: position 5,915 of record NZ_JBUEFZ010000024.1, read on the forward strand.
GCCCGGTCGTCGGGCCCGCCACCGGCACCGAAATGGCCGAAGGTCACGCAGCCCTCACCGCTGGACTGTGGCGACTCCCCATACCCGCCCTCGCGTGGCAAGCCATAACTGGCCAGCCCGCCCTCACCCGGCTATCCACCGGGACCACCCTGGTCCACCGCGGCGGCCACATCTACGCCTTCACCGCGTGGACCCCATGCCCCGGCGGCGCGCTCCACGCCCACACGGTCACCGACTCCGCCAGCCTCCACGCCGCCCGCATGGCCGCAGCCGACTGCACCACGGCCCACGCCGACACCGAGACCCACCAGGCACTCACCCGCGGCGTCCAGCCCCTCCCAGTCCCGACACCGCCGGCCATCCGCAGCCTCGCCGACGCCTTCGGGCACGACACCGAACGCACTCAGGAACTCGACGTCACCGACCTCCGCGCGGACCCCAACACAAAGCAGCCCAAGGAGCACCCCCATGACTGACCAATCTCGACAGGGGCTGAAAACCTTCAGCTTCGGCGGGGGCTGGCAGTCCGTTGCCGCCCTGGTCCTCGCTGCTCGTGGCGATCTCGACTACCGCACCTTCCTTATGGCCAACGTCGGCAACGACTCCGAGAACCCCGGCACCATCCGCTACTACGAGGAGTACGCCGCTCCGTACGCGGCCCGGCACGGACTGAACCTCTACCTCCTTGACCGGCACAAGCGCGATGGCGACACCGAGACCATCCGGCAGCGGATCATGAACAGCAACGGCAGCCGGCAGACCATCCCTGTCTATCTCTCCAATGGGAAGCCCGGCTCTCGTGTCTGCACTCGGGAATTCAAGATCGACGTCACCGGAGCGTGGCTCCAAGCCCACGGCGCCACCCCTGCGAACCCCGCCACCGTCGGTATGGGCATCACCCTCGACGAGATCGGTCGTGCTAACCCGGCCAAAGCCATGCCCTACGAGCGGCTGGAGTACCCGCTCCTCCTCCTCGGCCTGCGCCGCGCGGACTGCCCACGCATCATCCGAGACGCTGGCCTCCCGATGCCGCCCAAGAGCAGCTGCGATTTCTGCCCCATCCGCAAGGTCCACGAGTGGCAGGCCATGTACGAGCAGGAGCCTGAGCGGTACGCCAGGGCCTGTGAGATCGAGGACACCATCAACGGCCACCTCGCCCGCAAGGGTAAGCCGCCCGTCTACCTCACCCCCTACGGCCGACCCCTGCGCGACCTGTTCCGCTCGGGGACACAGCTGCCGCTCATAGACGACGACGCTGAGGCCTGCTCCAACGGCTGGTGCATGACATGACTGACCACGACTACATCCGGCAGCTCGCCGCCCAGCTCGACCGCGTCACCGAGTTCCGCATCCCCTGCCCCCACCACCGCTGCGGCCACCTCGCCGACCTCCGCGTCACCAAGCAATCCGACGGCCGCGGCGACGGCTGGGCCATCCTCAACGACAGCAACGAAGCCTGGACCGGCAGCCAGTGGCGGCACCGCAGCGAACTCGCCCGCTCCGAGATCTACCGATACGACCGGCAGGCCGCCCTCGACGAGGCCGACCGCATTGCGCCCCTGGAAACCGCCGCCGACCAGGCCTGGCTTCAGCGCATGCGCGACCAGCACCGAGAGCCTCACCACTACACCCCCGGCTACGCCGAAGCCCTCGCCGCCGCCGAAGCCCACGCCCCCACCCAGGAGCCCTGAACCCATGGCCACTGACACAACCATCGAATGGGCCGACAAGACCTGGTCACCCATCATCGGCTGCGACCGAGTCTCCGACGGGTGCCTTCGGTGCTATGCCATCAACACCGCACACATCCGGTCCTCCAACCCGAACCCCAAGGTCGCCGTCGCGTTCGCCGGCACCACCCACCGCAAGGACGGCCGCACCGACTGGACTGGGCAGATCAACCAGCTCGAGGACCGCCTCACCCAGCCCCTCACCTGGAAGAAGCCCCGCAAGGTCTTCGTGAACTCTCAGTCCGACCTGTTCCACAAGAACGTCACCGACGAGTTCATCGCCCGCGTTTTCGCCGTCATGGCGCTCACCCCGCAGCACACTTACCAGGTCCTGACGAAGCGGCACGCCCGCATGCGGGCCCTGCTGAAGAACCCCGACTTCCGCCTCATGTGTGAGGAAGCCGAGGCGGTTCTAGTTGCAGACGAGGCCACGCCCGGACTGTCGCGATATCAGCGAGATCAGTTCCAGACGCGGTGGTGGAGTAGCTTTGCCAAGCCGCTTGCGAACCTCTGGCTCGGCGTGTCGGTGGAGGACCAGCACTGGGCCGATATCCGCATCCCCGCCCTCCTCGACACCCCCGCCGCTGTTCGCTGGATCAGCGCCGAACCCCTCCTCGGACCCCTCTGGATCGCCGACTACATCTGGCAGCCCTGCCCCTGCTGCCACGGCGAAGGACACGACGAAGCCTGCGCGCCCTGCGGCGACCACCAATGCGACAGCGGCCACGTCCAACAGCTGGACTGGGTAGTCGCAGGCGGAGAGAGCGGCCCGGGCGCCAGGCCCGCGCACCCCGACTGGTTCCGATCTCTCCGCGACCAGTGCACCGAGAGCCACGTCCCCTTCCTGTTCAAGCAGTACGGCGACTGGGCACCGCACGATCTCGTACCCGCCGAATACCGCCGATCCGCAGATGACGAGAAGCGCGTCACCTACGTCCACCCCGACGACGGACGCACCCAGACACACGGCCAGTGGGGCATGAACGACCACGCCGAAGGATGGGCCCGTGTCCAGCGCGTCGGGAAGAAGGCCGCCGGCCGCGAACTCGACGGCCGCACCCACGACGCTTTCCCGGCGGTGAGCCAGTGACAACAACCGTGCCCGACACTCCGCTCACCGACCCCTACCCCTGAAAGAAGGAACCCGCCCTCACCATCACCGCGTACGGCATCCCAGCAGCCCAGGGCAGCAAGGCCTACAAAGGCCACCGCACCAACCGGACCACCGGACGACGCGTCGCCGTCCTCGTTGAGCAGTCCAAACGAGTCACCCCCTGGCGCAACCGCGTCACCAAGGCCGCTACCGAAGCCATCATCGCCGACTACACCGAGCGATACGGCGAACGACCCGTAGTCCGCCCCGCCCCGCTTGCCGGACCGATCCGCGTGGACATCACCTTCACCATGCCGAAACCGGTCAACGCTCCTAAACGGCGCCGCACCTACCCCGCCGTCAGCCCTGACCTCGACAAGATCCTCCGCTCAACCTTCGACGCACTCACCGATGCCAAAGCGTGGGAGGACGACGGACGCGTCATCCAGATCAGCACCGTCCAGTGCTACCCCGGCGAACACCCCGGCGCCCTCGACAAGCCCGGCGCGGTCATCCGCCTCTACACCCTCACCGGAGCCCTCTCATGACCACTGCGATGAGCCGCCCCATAACACAAGCCGTCGACGCCAACTGGCGGACACGGGCTGCATGCCGCGACCAGGACCCCGACATGTTCTTCCCGGAGAAGAACACCACCCCCGCCGAAATCCAGGCCGCGAAGGCCATCTGCGGACGGTGCCCGGTCCGGGAGGCCTGCCTCGACGAGGCCTTCCGCATGGACGACCGAGTCGGTATCTGCGGTGGCCTGACGCCTGATGAGCGCAGGCAGCTGCTCGACGCGGACTTCACGACGCCTGAGCAGCCCAGCCGGTTCCAGGGGTACAGGGCGGAGAACCGCAGCGCCCGGACCGTAGCCATGACGCGTGGAGCGGACATGGTGATGTGGCTGGTCAAGTACGAGCACCCGGTAGAGCACGTGGCCCAGATGCTGCAGACCGCCCCCCGGGCTGTCTACCAGGCGTGGCGGATGGTGGTGCCGGCCGCCGGGCAGCGGAAGGGCAACCCGTCCGCTGTGGAGCGTCTGCTCGCGGAGTCGTCCCTTCTGCTGCGCGAGCTGGCCAAAATGGGCCGGTCGCACGAACAGATCGCGGTCACGTTGGCGACGTCTCAGAACGTGGTGAGCGCGTCTCTTCGGGTGTTGGCGCAGCGGGATGCGGCGCTGGACCGTATGACGCGGCGGGGGATGAGCCCGGACCGGGCGATGGGGAGGATGCAGGCCGCGGAGGCCCGGGTGCGGCGCGAGTCCGGTCACGGCCTGACAGTCGAAGAGGTCGTCGAGTCCGAGGGTGTGCGGATCTGGTGCATGCACGCGGAGGGGATGTCGCTGAAGCAGGTCGCGGAGGAGCTGAAGCTGTGCCGGGAGACGGTCCGCCTGGCGTACCACGTGATGCTGCGTAACCCGCGTGGCGTGAAGCTGAGCCAGAACCAGATGGAGAAGGTGGCGTAGGCATGGCTAATGAGACCGCCGCCTTCCCGAGAGAGTGCCAAGAGGCCGGATGCGGGCGCCCCGCAGTGAAGCGGAAGATGTGCAATGCCCACTACCTCCGCTGGTGGAAGGCGACCCCTCGACAGGTACGTCCGAGGCCCACAAGGGAGGAGCTGTTCTGGGCCAAGGTGCAGAAGGGACCTGGATGCTGGGAGTGGCAAGGGGCGCGGCGACCCACCGGGCACGGCATGTTCATGGGGCCCGGCAGAAAGGTTGTGCCGGCCCACCGCTTTTCCCTTGAGCTGCACCTGGGCAAACCGGCGCCCGAAGGGACCGAAACCTGCCACCGGTGTGACAACCCTCCGTGCGTAAATCCCCGCCATCTGTACTTCGGTACGAGGCAGAACAACGTCGACGACGCATGGGCGCGCGGCCTCATGCCTGTCGGGAGCCAACGAGCGGCCGCGAAGCTCAAGGAAGACGAAGTCGTGCGATTGCGGGAGGCCTACGCGGCTGGCGGCGACGCACGATGCCTCGCCGCTGCATTTGGAATCGCTGTCCCCACCCTGCGCCAGATAGTGCTCGGCCTGAAGTGGAAGCACGTCGGCGGACCCATCACAAGACGGCGCCCCCAGCGGGCGCGGAAGGCGGCCTGACCATGGCTGGAGAGTGCGTAATCACAATCGTCGGGAATCTGGTCGATGATCCCGAACTTCGGTTTACTCCGTCCGGCGCGGCGGTGGCGAAGTTCAGGATTGCGTCGACGCCGCGGACGTACGACAAGCAGACCAACGCGTGGAAGGACGGCGAGGCGCTGTTCCTGTCCTGCTCGGTGTGGCGTGAGATGGCTGAACATGTCGCGGAGTCGCTGGCCCGGGGCATGCGGGTGATCGTGCAGGGCCGGTTGGTGCAGCGGACATATGAGGACCGTGAGGGCGTGAAGCGGACGGTGTTCGAGCTGCAGGTGGACGAGGTGGGGCCGGCGCTGCGGTACGCCACGGCGCGGGTGGAGAAGGCGTCGGCCGGCCAGGGAGACGTGAAGCGTGCGCGGGAGGAGCAGGGGCGTGCGTCGGTGCAGGATCCGTGGCAGTCGTCGACGCCGGGGACGCGTCCGGGTGGGCAGCCGGCGGGCGGTCAGGACGCGAGCGGGTGGGGCGGCGGCTACTCGGAGGAACCTCCGTTTTGACGTCCGGTGTGGGTGAAGGGGTCTGGTCCCGTGGGGGCCGGGCCCCTTTGTCGTGCCGGTTCGGGCAATACCAGTAAGTATATTGCGTACGCACTATGGACCGGGGTAGTCTGGCAGAGCCGACAACACACCGCGAACCCCAAGGGGGCAGCCATGCTCGACAACCTCGGCTTCCACACCGACCGCGACTACCGCGCCGAACTCGCCGCCCTCCAGCACGACATCGACACTCTCACCGCCCGCGCCGCTGCCGGCTTCCACAGCTACGAGGACCGCCAGAACACCTACAGCAGCCTCGACACCCTCCGCCGCCGGGCCCGCGTCCTGCAGGACCTGGCCGCTGTCGAAGACGCCGAGATGACCCGCCTCGAAGCCGCGTTCCGCACCGTCGGCGACCCCGACCTCGGGTTCATCGCCTACGTCGTCTACGGCCCCACGGCCCTGCCGCTCGCACCCCGCTACGAGGTCCGCCTCATCGAGCGGCTCGGCGGATACTCCGTCCCCGGCGCGGTCCGCCGCTACGTGACCGACGACCAGGTCGTCGAGGTCCAGCGGGAGCTGTACGCCGAGGTCCTCAAGCCCGGCGGCTACGCCCGCCTGTGGGGCCACACGGCCCGTGACTACCGGGTCCAGGTCACCGCCTACTGACCACCCACTTGGGCTCCCCGCCCCCCTTGCGGAGGCCCACCCGCCGTCCCCTACACCCCCTGACGGGGACGGCTCCGGGTGCCGCGCCCGCCCCTCCTGACCGGGCGCGGCACCCCATCCCCCCACCACGACCGGGCCGCCCGCCCCGCACCACTGGTGATCGCAGCCAGGGCGGGCGGCCCACCTCTTTCCACCAGCTGCCCGAAAGGCCTCGCCATGAGGATCACCATCGACCTGCCCGACTTCACGATCGACCCGTCTGACGACGGCGGCCGCGACGAATACGGCGCCCCGTACGGACTGCCCGACTGCCCTCACTGCCACGCCGAGTACCAAGGCCGCATGGTCAAGACCTTCGACGGACTGGTGCACGAGCGGTGCGTCAAGGGATGGCTGTCCCGCCGGGACGAGCGGGAGGCATGGAAGGTGCTGGCCGCGCAGGTGGCGAAGTACCCGTCACGTCAGTCCGCATCGGCAGTGCGTGCCGTGATCCGAGCTCTGCTGGCCATGCAGCCCAACCTGAAGGAGACCTGAGCCATGCCCGACACGACCACGCTCGTCCACCCGAAGGCGCAGGTAGGCCGCCGGATCACCTTCACCCACTACCGCGACCTGGCGGACGGACCCGCCCTCCCCGGCATCATCACGGGCCTCGAGACAGCCGTGAACGGAGCCCTCCTGGCCCGGGTACGGCTCGACGGCACGCGCTCCATCCTCACCCCGCCCGTCGACTACGAAGGCCTGACCTACCTCGACGAGGTCGTGCCGGTGCCGGACCTCCCGATGGGGCGTTTCCACCCGACCACCGCCGACCTCGGATTCGAGTACGACGGCGTGGCCGTGTGTGAGTTCGAGGATGGCGACGCGATCGCCCTCACCACGGATGCCGCGAAGGCCGCAGACGCGATCAACCAGCACGACCGGGAGATGGCCGGCGAGGACTACTACGACCCGGAAGACGCCGTCACCTCCGAAGACCTGGAGTTGCGGTGGGCGTACTTCGAGTGGCAGCCCGAGGACGCCGAGTTTCGGTGGCTCTTGCACTGGGCCGAGCCGGGAGACGACAAGGCCCTCCAGCTCCACTACCTGTTCCGCTGACCGAGGAGACCTGACCCATGACCGACACGCTTGAGACGAGCCGCGACATCCACACGCACTTCGGACTGTCGTACGCAAACTACCTGGTGCTGCCGCGGACGCTGCTGCAGTCCATGCCGAAGGAGTGGCAGCACCAGTTCGTCCACCTGATCGACGAGCTTCAGGCGGCGTTCGCGCACGTCCCTCAGGCCGACTGCTACAAGGTCGAGGCAGCCGAGGAACACACGGTCTGGGAGATGACCGAGACCGAGCTGAAGCGGGCCGGGATCCGCGCCAACTGGTACGGCGGCGCCATCCCCCCGGAAGGCCTGTCCGAAGAGGACCTGGTGGAGTGGCGGCACCAGCACGAACAGACCCGCCCGGACTACACCGACGCCGACGGGCACGAGGTCGACCAGTACAGCACGGTGCTGCTGCCCACGGTGGACCCGGTGCCGTACTACAACCGCGGCCGCACCCACATTGAACCGGCTATCGGTGGTGGCCGGTGACCGTCCTGACGACGGGGCTGATGCCCGAGACTGAGCTGGATGTGCTGCTGGAGCAGGAGCACGACCTGTGCGGGGCGGCCGCGTCGGCGGTGTTCGACAGCGCACGTCGCCGCTACCGCTACCTCCTGACCCGGGTGTGGGACCCGACCGCGCCGCTGGCCGTGTTCCTCATGCTCAACCCGTCCACCGCCGGCGCCCAGCAGGACGACCCCACGATCCGCCGCTGTGTCGGCTTCGCCCGAGCATGGCAGCGGGGAGGGATAGCCGTGGTCAACCTGTTCGCCCTGTGCTCCACCAACCCGGCCAGGCTGCGCACGGACCCCGATCCCGTCGGCCCACACAATCCGGCATTCGTCAGGCAGGCCGTCCGCCGCTCCGACCTGGTCGTCGCAGCATGGGGCGCCGGCGGTGTCCTCGCCGACCGCGGTCAGGAGATGGCCGCCGCCCTGCGCACCGCCGGGGTACAGCTGCAGTCCCTGGGGTTCACGTCGACCGGCCAGCCCCGCCACCCGCTGTACCTGCCGAGCACTGCGGAACTGGTGCCGTACGCGGAGGGCGGGTCATGACGGCCCGTAAGCCGGTGGGCCCGTCGCCAAACGGCGGCGGGCCTGTCCCATCCCTGACAGACCGCGAGCTGGTGTTGCTCATGCATATGGCCCTGGGAGCCACGTACGAGACGGCAGCCCGGCCGCTCAACGTTGCCGACCGGACTGCCTCATGGATGGCGCAGCAGGTCATGAGGAAGCTGGGGGCGAAGAACATCACGAACGCCGTGTACATCGCCTGCCAGCTCGGCATTCTGGTTGTCGACCCGCCACGCCCGCGCGACAGCGAAGTCGCCGCTGCGCCGAGCGTTCGCCTGCTCCGGTCGCTGATGGCCGAGGGGTTCAGCATGTCGTTCATTGCCGAGCGTATGGCGATGGGGCAGCCCGAGCTGAGTGTCCTGATGAACCGCAAGCACATCACCCCGGCCATGGAGGCTCGGGTGCGGAGGGCGTTCGCTGACCTGGCGGGCCGAGACCCTCTTGCTCTCGGTGTCCATCCGCGTGGTCGGTCCCGTGCGCTGAACCGCGCGCGCGTTGAAGGCTGGGAGATCGTCGGCCCTCTCGAGACTGAGCAGATCCGCAGAGCCATTCCGCACGCTGCGTGACGCTCTGCAGGACTAGGTCTCCCGATTGCGGGGCTGAGACCCGTACCCGCCAGTAGACCTGCCTGTCTCGTAACTCACTGTCACATCACGCCCGTGGAGGGCCCATGCACGCCAAACACCGCGCCTTCCTCATCTACACCCTCCTCGTCCTCGCCCTCACGTTCGTACTGAAGGTGATCTGGGACGGCTACACCCATGGCGCCCGCGCCCCGTGGTGGGTCATCGTCCTCGCGGCCGCCGCCGTGATGCTGATAGCCGACCAGCTCGAGCAGGCCATCACCCGCCGGCTCGCACGGCACGCCCGCCGCAGGGCGGCCAGCCGGTGAACCGGCGCCGCCGCGCCCGGTGCGCGGTCTGCACCCGCTCCATCGCCCTGACGCGCAACGGCGGCATGTGGGACCACGGCCGGCCGCTCTGCCCCGGCTCACGCCGCATGCCGGCCGACCCGCCCCGCCGGGAACGCATCTGGCCCGCCAGGCACCGCGGGCGCCGCGTCACCACCATCCGCGGCGGCGTCGACACCTGGACCGACACCACTGAAGGAGCAGCATGAGCAATCACCGGTCCGTGGAGGACCAGCTGCGGGCGGAGCTTCGCCTGGCCCGGCAGCACGCGCACACCACGGATGCCGACCGCGCCGAGACTGAGGCCCGTCTGCACGAATCCCAGGCGGCGGTGAGGCGGGCGGACGCGCTGGCCGCCCGTGCCCATGCTGAGGCGGTGAACGCCCGGGCTGCGGTCGATGAGGTGCGCCGCCTGTGCGACCTGACCATTAGCGAGTCGGTGCGGGTCCAGGCTGTGGAGCAGGCCCGCGACACGCTCGCCGTCATCGACCGGTGCATGGACGGACAGCCTGCGCCCGGGGACGCGGCATGGGGCACGGTCTGGCTACACACGAACTGGCGGTACCTGACCAGCAAGATGACGACGCAGGAGCGGGAGACGGCCGCTGATGCGGTCGCCCGCTGGTCTGCCGCCCTGCACGCCGACGATCCGAACATCGAGCCAGGTGAGCCGGACGGGCTGCGTTGGTGGAGGGACGACCGATGAACACAGCTGGGGCTTCGGCGGCCGCGCACGCGGCGGAGTTACGGGCGCGGGCGCGGCGGGGTGTGTGGCGGCGTGTGCTGTCGCTGCTGGGGGTGAGCTGGCACACGGCCCGGGCGGACGCTGTGGCGGCCCGGTATGAGCACGGGGCGCGGGGCGAGAAGGAGACCGCCCGGCTCCTCACGCCGCTGAAGGGTGCAGGCTGGCGGGTCTGGCACGACATGGCGGTTCCCGGCTACCAGGCGAACGTCGACCACGTCCTGGCCGCGCCGGATGGGACCGTCGTGGTGCTGGAGACGAAGGCGTGGGCGAAGAACCAGCCGACGGCGCTGGTGCAGGGCCGGGTGCACTGCGGGCTGGAAGACCGGCACCGGAAGGTTGAGGACGCCGCCAAGTACGCGGCCCGGGTCGCGAAGGCGCTGGGTGTGCCTGAGGCGACGGTGAAGCCGCTGTTCGTGGTGCACGGCTCGTCGGTCGCCGGGGGCCATCTGGCCGTGCGTGTGGTCGGCCGGTCCGAGCCGGTGTTCGTGATCGGTGCCGGCCTGCTGTTGTCGACGCTGGCAGCAGCGCCCAAGGTGCGGGATCCGGCGCGGGCGGCGGCCGTGGCAGCGCGTGTCGACTTGGTACTGCAGGACGCTGTGTCTGGGGCTTCCCTGGCCAGGGGTGGAGGCGTACGGTCGGGATGACCATGGGGCCGCACGGAGCGGCCCGGTTTTCCTTTGAGGGATGCCGGGCCGCTTTCGTGTGTCAGGGGCCAGGCTCGGGGCGGTTGTCAGTGGGGCCGCTTAGGATCCGGGCCCGTGGCAGATAGAAAAGAACAGCAGGCCAGCATGGATGTCCTGGTGGAGCTGAAACGATCCTCCGAAGCGGCGCGCGTGGAGGCGACGGCGGGGGTGTACAGCGGGGAGGCATGGGCGCCGTGGCTTGAGGCGGCGGAGGCTTTCCAGGCGGCGGTCACCGAGCACGCCGAGCGGCATGGGTTGAACCGGTTCGACGTGGAGGTGGAGGCAACCCGGCGCGCCCTGCATCCCGAGGAAGCCGAGTAGAGCAACCTCCCGGGGACGGGTTGGCTAGCGGGCTTCGGCCTCGCGGCGCAGGAGCCCGCACCAGTCGCACTGCGGCTCACTGTCCGGGTCGATCTCGCTGACCGTACGGCAGTCGGGGCACTGCCAGGTCTCGGGCTGCTCGTCTCGCATGCCTGTGCACTGCCCTTGATGAGCCGTGGAAACACCCCGGCCATATACTCGAACATGTGTCCGATGATTTGCCGCCTGACCTGCTGAGACTCCGCGTCATAGAGACGTGGTGCCTGGGCTACCTCGAGCGGGTGCGGGCCCGGATCCGCGAGGTGGAGCAGCGGGAAGCCGCGTCCGGCCCGCGCGTGCCGCCGCCGGATACCCCCTACCGGCTGCAGCGCGGTATCGACCAGCGCCGCATCCCCATGAAGCTCCACGTGTCCGGCTGCTCCATGGCGAAGAACGCGCACGGGATCAGCGAGGAGCAAGCGCGTCAGGCGCTCGTCGAGCAGGTTGTCGCCTGCGGGATCTGCCGGCCGGAGGTCGGCCTCGGCATGCCGGACTACATGGGCTAGCCGGCCTTCCTCGGCTTCCGCGGCGCCGTCTTCTTCGCGGACGCCTTCTTGGCGGTGGACTTCTTCGCCTTCTCCTTCTCCTTCGGCATCTCGTGCACGGTCGCTGGCTCGCTGGTCTCGCCGCGGGACGCCTTGGCCTGCTCCACGCTGGCGTTCAGGGCGGCCATCAGGTCGACCACCGTCCCGGGCGGTTCTGCCTCTGGCGCGACCGGCTCGGGCCGGTGCCCCTCCGCCTTAGCGTGGATGACCTCCTCGAGGGCCTCGCGGTACTCGTCCCGGAACTGGGTGAGGTCATCCGTGGTCATTGCCTCGATGAGCGCCACGGCGCCGTCGATCTCCGTGTCGTCGATGCCCATCTCCTCCGGGACAAGCTCGGCCGGGTCGCGGATCTCGTCCGGCCAGCGCATCGCATGCAGCAGGATTGCCCCGTCCTTCACCCGCAGCAGGCCCAGGCGCTCCCTGCCGTGCCATGCGAACTTCACGACGGCGACCTTCGTGGACCGCTCCAATGCTTGTTCCAGCAGCCGGTACGGCTTGGCGGCCACCTGTCCGTCGGCGGCCAGATAGTAGGAGTCGGCGATCCGGATGGCGTCGATCGACTCGGCCGGCACGAACGCGACGACCTCGATCGCTTTGGCGGTCGGCAGCGGCATCTGTTCAAGCTCGGCGTCCGTGACAGCGATGAGGGTGTCCTTGTTCAGCTCGTAGCCCTTGCCGATCTGGCTCTGGTCGAGGACCTGGCCGTCGAGCTCGCAGGTCTTCTGGTAGCGGACACGGCCGCCGTCCTCGAGGTGGATCTGCCGGAACGAGATCGAGTGATCCTCGGTGGCGGACAAGACCTTGATCGGGATCGTGACGAGGCCGAAGCTGATCGCGCCGCTCCAGACGGGACGAGGCATCGGGCACCTCCCAGGCGGCCCCCCTGGATGGACGACCAGCCTATGGCGACCGGAGCGAGGAGGCACGCTGGCATGCGCCTGGCCTCCCGTGGGGAGCCGGGAGGCGGCGCGGCCCCGCCCATATGCCTGCACCCCGGGCGGGGCCTTGCGCTGCTGCTCGACGGGGGTGAGCGAGTAGCGACGCGGTCACAGCATGGCACTGCTTTCAGCCAGGTAACAGGGGTGTGACCGGAAACAGTTGATGTAGACACCGAGTGCCCGCCGTCCCCAGGAACGGCGGGCACTGCGTGTCTCCGGGGGCCTCTGCCCCGCGCGGTGTGACCTCCCACTGAGCTGGGCACCGCATTGCGGGAGGGACTGGCGTTCCCGCCGCCCGGCTGAATCCCGGCAGACAAGGCCCGCCCCGCATCCGTGGGGACGCCGTTGCCAGCCGTGGGCCTGGGAGGACGGGCGGAAGGCGCCTACACCGCCCACGGGGACGGTTCAGCTCCTGCCCTCAGGATGGCACGCGGCACTGACACCGGTCCCCGGAATCCGGTGAAGCTGAGCCCGGGCGTACAGCACGGCGCGGTGTGCGGCAGCCTCTTCGGTGTGGCCGGTGTTCTCGAGATGGCGGATGTGGCGGGCGGTCAGGTGCCGCTGGCCGTAGGCGAGGATCCCGCCGGCGACGAGGAGACCGGCGAGGGCGCCGCCGAGGACGTGCAGGCCGGTGTCTGTCACTGCCCGGCCCCGGGGATGCGGAGCCACGAGGGCGGGGAGACGGTGCACGGTGTGGTGCGGCTTTCCCGCTGGGCGTCCTGGCCGTCGTCGGCGACGAGGATGTTCCCGGTGGCGGGGTCTCGGACGAAGGCCTCGTAGCGGAGGAGGCGTTGGCCCTCGGTCGTCGTGCTGATGCTGAGGCTGGTGTCCTGGGGGACGTCGTTGGGGCTGATGCTGTTGGCGGTGAGCCAGTCGCACAGGGCGAGGCGCCGCTTCTCTATGGCCGGGTTGTCGGCTTTCATCCGCGCTCGTCCTCAGTTCTGCCGGAGGTGGTAGTTGGCGGCGAGCTGCTCGAGCCCGGGGACGTCGAACGGGGGCGTGTACTTCCCGGCGTCGATGGCGTTGAGGTAGCCACCTGAGGGGCTGCACAGGAGGGGGCGGGTGCCGGAGGCGGTGGTCACGCACTCGTACGGCTCCACGGTCCCGTCGCCGTCCTTGTCGGTGTTCGGGTGCGCCAGGCCTATGACGTGCCCCAGCTCGTGACTGACGCCGTTGGCGCGGTACGCGTCGTTCTTGACCGGGTCGGACGAGAACCAGGCGGGGTGTTCCCAGTACTCGGAGTCCATGAGGACGTGCCCGCCCCACGCTGAGCCGTCGGCGATGGCGTAGCAGGAGCGGGCCTGGGAGTAGCCGGCGACTCCGGTGGGCTGGTGGGTGTAGTGGACGACGATGCGGTGCCGGGGCGGGCACTGGTCACGGGGCGTGGTGTCGATCGTGGTGGTGACGGTGACCTGGACGCCGGTCACGCTGGTGATCTGCGCGGCGGGCCGGGTCAGGTACGGCGCGAGGACGGTGCGGGCGGTGGTGTCCGCGAAGACGATCTCGTACGGGTCGGGGTGGAGGCTGTAGATCCCGCGGTCGGTGTTGATGCGCCAGCCGCGGCCTTCGTAGGTGGGGGTGGTGGTGACGCCGGCGGCGGTGGGGGCGTGCGCGGCGAGGATCAGGGCGAGGGCGGCGGTGGTGCCGGTCAGGAGCGCTGTCAGGCGGCGGGTGCGGGGATGCTGGGGGGATTGCGGCATACACCCCATGCTGGGCACGGAACGGCCCCGTATTGCCCCCGCTCGGCCCCGTGGCTGCTAGTCCTTGGCCCATGCGGGATTGAAGTCCGGGTGGTCCTCCCAGAGACGTGCCACCTGGGTCAGGTAGAGCCAAAGCCCGTAGCGGTTGGAACCTGCGAGGGCAGTTGACCGGCTGCTATTGGTGATTGTCACCGACTCGCTCACCAGCCCCGACAAGGCACCGAAGAATTCGGATGTGCGGGTTGGGCCGTGGGCCGCAATCCAGTCCTCCACCTTCTTCTTCCCCAGGGCTTTGCTTCCCTCATCGAGACGCGTGGGGAGGCTGGGCCGGATCTTCACCCCTTGGGACACCCAGTAGCGCACGCCTCCGGCATCCTCGATCTCGGCCTCGGCGCGCACTCTAATGAAGTCGCGCAGGTCAAGGAGGTCTTGCGGGGTGATATCGGTGGTCATGTGCGGAAGTCTGGCAGACGGATCGGTGCCTGGCGGTGGCATCGGCTTCGGTGATGGGCACCGCCAGGCGCTCCGTCCAGGGTGGCACGGGGCACTGACAACCCCGTCGGCGTGTGGCCGCTGGGGTCGGCCGGCCGGTCAGCCCCAGATGGAGTCGGACAGCGGTGTGAGCGCGTTGGTGACGGCGGCCGCGACGTCGGTGGGGGAGGGTGCGCCCCATATCGAATCGTCCTGTACGGCCGCGCCGGCCGTGGGGGTGGTGGCGGCGGCGGAGGCGGGGGCCGTGGTGGCGGCGAGGGCGGCTGCGGTGATGAGGGCGAGGGCGGTGACGGCGGTGCGAGCTCGCACAGGTTCCTCCCGTATTGCGATATGGGTGCGGTTGATGGTGGTCCGCACTGTGGCACGGGTGGTGTGGGTGGGCTAGGGGTTGGGGTCCTCCCCGTGACCAAGCGCGTCCTGCTGCGAGTCCCCTGTCACAACTCCAGTTCTGGCAGGCGGGAGTTGTGCGCGAGGAGGAAACTCCTGGTTACGGGGAGGAACCTTGCCTGTACGCTCCCGCATGAACGTGCCTGTTTCAACGATCTGGTCGCGCGGCTGTTCGCATTGCGGAGACTCGCAAAGGTGTGACGGCCGCCACATATTGTGGGGTGGGTGTTGCTGGAGGGGTTGGGAGAGGGACGGCCGTCACAGGCAGCCGTCGACCTGTACAAGAGACTCGCCCGCGGCGAGGACCTGGCGCCGGGCGATGAGGGGCCGCTCGAGGAGCTGGTGGCGTGGCGGCTGGCCTCGGTCGACACCGACGGGCCCGGGGGCCGGGCGGCCGGCACGCCGGTGGTCCTGGACCCGATGCAGGCGGCCCGGCAGCGCCGGGACGAGGCGATGGACCTGTGGGTGAAAGCCGCCAAGGATTTGGTCGCGGTGCCGCGGATTGCGGACGAGCTGACGGTTGAGTTCGAGCGGTCGAAATGGTGGTCCGGGCCGGGCAGCGAGTTCCTCGCCGACCCCGAGACGGTGAACGCCAGGATCGCGCAGGCTTTAAACGGCGCGCGCTGTGAGCTGCTGACCGCCCAGCCCGGCGGTCCCCGCACCCCGGAGCAGGTGAGCCGGGCCCGGGTGCGGGACGGTGACGCTCTCGCCCGCGGGGTGGAGATACGTTGCCTCTACCGCGACACCGTGCGGGACGACCCGACGACATCGCTGTACGCGCGGCAGATGTCGGCCCGGGGCGCCCAGTTCCGTACCCTCGTCGGCCCGTTCCAGCGGTGCGTCATCATCGACCGGTCCCAGGCGTACATCTCCGACCACGTCGTGCGGGACGCCGCACCCCACGCGGCCCGGCATGTGAAAGACCGCGGGGTCGTCGGGTTCATCGTCGCCGTGTTCGAGGAGGAATGGCGGCGGGCGGAGCCGTGGGCAGGTGAGCGGCGGCCGTCCCGCGCCGACGACCCGGACGCGCCAGGCGCGGCGGGCGCGGCGGGTATCGCGGGCGGGGAGACGACGGCGGTCCGGACGACGGAGCTGCAGCGGGAGATCCTCCTCGACGCCGAGCTCGGCATCCTGCAGAGCCACACCGCGGCCCGTCTCGGCATCAGCGCCCGCACCCTCAGCGCCCACCTGTCCGACCTGCGGAAAGCGTGGGGTGCGCCGACCCTGCCGGCGCTGATCGCGCTGTGGGTCCGCTCCCCGGACCGGGCCCTGGTCGACGACGCCAACCGCCAGGCAGGTGCTGCCTGACGCTGCACGAAGGCCCGGCCCCCGAATCGAAGGGGGTCGGGCCTTCGCGCGTCAGGGTCAAGCGGACGAGCGCGGGTGGCATGCGCAGGAGCACAGCCGGCCGGTGAACTTGTGGTTGAGGCGACACCGGCCGTGCAGATGGCGCGCGTGCTCGTGGAGCCGTTCCCGGTCAGGGACATGGACCTCCGCGGCGCGCTCACACTCGCGTGCCGTCTCGCACGCCGTCGACACATAGGCGGGAAGCTCGATCAGGGCGAGGACATCGTCGGGCAGCTGTTCACGGGTGGAGCCGGGCGGGTTCGTCACGGCTGTTCCCTCCTGGTTGCGTTCGACGGCTGGTGGCTCTTCAGCTCGGCCAGCTCCCGCTGTACCTCCACGAGCTTCGCCAGGTGCTCGGCGGCCACCTGCCGCCAGTCGGGGACGGCACCGTACTGCTGGCCGTCGCTGCCCATCAGCAGCGTGTCCCAGCCGCGCAGCGCGTACTCCAGATCGACGATGCGGCCGCGCAGGCCTTCGGGATCGCGGTCCTGCCGGAGCTCGGCCACCTCAGCCTCGAGCCGGTCCACGTCCTGCACGGTCCGCTTCCTCTGAACCTCGCGGCCGCGGTCATAGCCCCGGCGGAACGCCGCCCGCTTCTCCTCCCGCGGGCAGTCGTCGATCCACTGCAGCAGATGCTCGGCTGCGTACCGGTGATCCCGCGCCTCCTCCGGGGCCGTCTGCGCGGTCTCCTCAAGGCTGATGCCGCAGTTGTAGGTGCGGCACAGCTCGTCCGCCAGCTTCGCGATGCGCTCCTCACGGGTGGGCGGCGCGGTGGTGGCCTCTGCACGTACCAGCTCCTGGTTCTCAGCAGTTGCGGGGTGCCCCGGGCAGAGGAAGGGATAGGGCGGATTCGGGTCGGTGCACAGGGCGCATTCTTCAGCGTTGCCGTTGCAGCACCACGGCTCTCGTAGTTCCTTCATCGCTACTGCTCGGCTTCGAAGGCGGTGAGCACCTCAGGGATCTCCCGGGCCCGGGCGTGCGGGCAGCGGGGCTCCGTGGCGAACCACATGTGGGCCTGGCAGTAGCCGTGGTGGTCGTAGTAGCACGGGTCAGGGTCGACGAAGTCAGCAGCGAGCTGCGTGAGCCGCTCCACGTCCGCGCGGAGTCGCTGGATCGCGGGAGCAGCCAGCACGGCGTCGGCTAGGGCGGCGGCCTCGGTCATATTGAGGATGATGGCCTTGCCTCGCTGTGCCATGGCGACGCTGTTCGGGCCGAGCCGAAGCGGTACGGTCCGCGCTGCCGCAGCGACCTGTTCCGCAAGCTCGCCGGAGTGGCGGCCGGTGGTGCAGGTCACCGCTTGCGGATCGGTACTCAGGCGGTCTGCGCGTGGGGCCTCGAGCGGTGTCCGGCCGCAGCAGGGCATCAAGCCGGATCCCTGTGGCGGGCAGGCGTGGACGGTCTCACTGGGTACGTCGGTCACGTCACTCCTTGATGGCGGTGGTCTGGCGGGGTGCGAAGGCGAGGGTTGCGTCCCACATGTCGCTGGGGTCCGGGCAGTAGGTGATGTCCTGAACCTGGTAGCGGGTGGACCGGCCGTCGGACCGGTCCAGGATCAGGTAGTCGCCGGGACGGATCAGCGGGCCGACGATCGGGCCCCAGCCGAAGGCCTTCAGCTGCTGGCCGTCGTTGATGACGCGGGTGATGGTGAAGTCGTGGCCCCAGCAGCGCTGCCCGGGGCCGTAGTCGTGGGTGGCAGGCTTACGTTCCCCGGTGGGGATGGTGGTCTGGCCGGCGATCGGGGGCGGGGTCCGCTCCGACAGCCGGGCCTGCACCTGGGAGAGACGTGCCTGCTGATCTGTCACGGCGTGTCCTCCGCGTTGGGGAGCTCGGGCTGGAGCTCTGCGTGCCCCTTCGCCTCCCACTGCTCACGATAGGAGCGGACCTGGCCGGAACAGTCCTGCCGGGCGTGGAAGACCGCGGAGTTGTCGCCGAGGTCCGGGCGCCACAGGTTCGGTCCGGGGAACCGTACGGCCTTCATACGGGACGTGATCGGCTCTCCACACCCGAGACAGCAGCCAGGCTTGATGGCCATCAGCCGCTCGGTGTGCTGCATCTGCACGTCGACCGCCAGCTCGGTGGTGACATGGGTGCAGGGAGGGATCTCATTGCAGAGGCGGCAGACGCTGTAGTGCTCGGGCAGCACGTAGAAGGAGCGTGAGGCGCGCACGGCGTAGTGCTTCGGCTTGGCTGCCGGCCGGTCGGCGGGGCGGATGACGATGACGACCGGGCGGTGCTCCCAGGTGGCGCGTTCCGGCTGGGGTCCCATGTCGCGGCCGGCCATGACCTGCTCGACCCACCACTGGGTGAACCGGTCCCACTCGTTGAGGAAATACTCAGGCCACAGGTCCAGCGGGCGTTCCTTGACCTCGATGACTTCGTGGGCACAACGCCCACCGAAGACGATGATCGATCCGGGTTGGATGCGGGTGCTGTAGTCGGTCTCCTTCAGACGCGGCGCCACGCCGTCGACGGGGAGGCTACCGAGCTTGCGAGTCTGGGTGGGGCGCCACTCGTTCAGGACGCTGATCGGGACGCGCATAGTCAGGCCTCCCTGTGGTCGTCGGCGAAGGGGTCGTGGAAGTAGCTGTGGGTCCGGGCTTCGATCGCGGCGAAGCGTTCGTCCTCGCGGGCTTGCTGCTCGAAGGGGTCGTCGGGGTCGGGGGTGTAGCCGGACGGCTGTGTCTCGGGCGGCCACTCTGGGCGCCGGTCCAGGGCGGTGACGTCCGGCCGGGGGTTGGTTCGTAGGCGGGTGAGGGCGGCTGCCCTGCGCTCCTCCAGCGTGCTCACAGGCTGTCCGCCTCCTCACTGGGCACGGCCAGCAGGGACAGTTCCGCCGGGTCGTCGGCCAGCGAGCGCAGCCACGCGGCCACGACGCCCCAGTCGCCGCGGAGCGTTTCGGCCTTCTCGGCGACGAGGTTGAGGACTGCTGTCTCCAGCTGCTCGCGCGCCTGCCGGATGCGGTCGTTGTAGTCCCGCTGACCAGCCTCGATCTCCCGGATGGTCAGGTACTTCCCGGTTCGCCTGTCGACCAGGGGCGCGTACCGGTAGTGGCCGTAGGCGGCGAGCTGGAACAGCTCGTACTGGGCGATGTTGTACGCCTTCTGTGTCTCGGTGAGCTCCGGCTCGGCGTCGGTGTCGGTCACGGCTCAGTCCTCCTCGGTCGTGTCGGCGGCGGCCGCGCGGGCGGCTTCGGCTTCGGACTCGCTGTTCGGGCCGGCCTGAGCGAGGACGGCACGGTGCTTGCGGGCCACCTCAGTCAGAGGCCGGGACCAGCGGTGCCTGCCGGCCACCTGGTCGAGGGAGCCTCGGCATTCATCGGTGTGCTCGTGCTGCTGCTCGCAGTCCCAGCCGACGATGAGGGCGTACAGCCAGGCGTCGGTGCGGTTGTGAGCCCACTCGCGAGAGTCGTTTCGCAGGTTGTGGCGCAGGGACCACAGGGCCCGGTGCACGCCCGCCAGGAGCATGCCCTGCTCGCCGCTGAAGCGCCGCTGGGACTCGTAGGCGAGGTACATGGCCCGCCCGGCGTCCCGGGCCTGGACGACCTCGTCCTCGGCGTCCCAGAGCCGGTCGTACAGCTCGGCAAGCGACTGGTCGGTCTGGTCCGCGAGAGGGGTGCGGTGCTCGGGGTCGGTCTGCGGCGGGGCTTGCGGCAGTACCCCGGTGACGGTGAGGAGGTGCTGCTCCCACAGGGCGCCCAGAACACGGTGCCAGCGCTGCGGAGTGGGGGTCCAGCCGCAGGCGCAGTCGACGGTCCACCGCTGCTCGGTGAGCTGCACGCGGCGCGGGGCGTGGGCGGTGACGAGCTCGGCGTGCTCGGGGCAGATGTGCTCGCCGCCTGGGACGCGGAGGTAGCCGTTGCCGAGCCGCTTCCATCCCGTGGCGGACCAGGATTCGCGTTCCGGGGGGCGTCCGTCCATGGCGGCGAGGGCGTCGTACTGGTTGTGGCACCCGGGGACGAGGCACGTGTGGAGGACGGGCATGTTCTGGTGCTGTTCGAGGCGGGTGTACAGGTCCTTGAGCTGGTCTTCGGTCAGCTCGGCGAGCGGCGTGCGCTGTTCACGGATCACGCGGCTGCCTCCTGGATCTGGCGCTCGACGGCGAGCAGGACGTCCTCGGGCGGGGTCCAGAAACTGAGCTTCCCCGTAGCCGGGATGGGCTCGGTCAGGGCGGTGACGTCGGCGAGTTCCCAGTGGTAGGCCTGCGCGAAGCCCCACGGGCGGCAGCAGGTGCCGTCGTCGGACCAGTGGCAGCCGGTGAGGGTGACGGCCCCGACGATGGCGCTGTACACGTCCAGGTGGGTGCCGAAGACCCGTGCTTCCTTGTCGGGCTGGGCGGCGGCGTGGAGGAGGATCCGGGCGCCGAGGTGTTTGCCCGGGAGTTTCCACGTCCTGTTTTCCACTCGTTTCGAGTGGTGGGCGATCGCGCCGGCCCAGGGCTGCCGGATCGTCAGAGCGCGCATCACATGCCTCCTTCGTCGGCGACGTGCTTGCGGTAGGTGATCAGCGCGGAAGCGAGCGCGGACTGGTGGATGTCGGAGAAGTAGGCGGCGGCGTTCTTGCCGAAGGCGTTCTGCGCGTCCTGCAGGGTGACGTAGTAGGCGGCCCAGGCGGCTTCAAAGCTGTCGTTCTGGCGCTCGTCCTGGATTGCGTCGCGGTGTTCGGGGGTGAGAAGGGCGCGGCAGTCAGCGCACGGGACGCCTTTGGGGTGGCCGGGGCTGCGGCAGGCGCGGTTTCCGTCGGGCTGGAGGTCGTGGGATGCGGCTGGGTGGGAGCAGCTGATGCAGTGTGTCAACGGCTGCTCGGACGGCTCGGTCACTGAGACCTCCAGCGCTTTCCGGTCGGGGAGACGTGCATGTCGTGGGGGCCTTCGACCATGCAGCGCTCAACCGGGGCGTCGCCCTTCGAGACCAAGCCGGCCAAACAAGGAGCCATCTCCGGCTCCTCGTCGTCGGCGGGGTCCCAGGTGGCGAGCGGGTCGCGGTCGGTCGCGGCGTGACTCCGCAAGTAGGCCGCGCCCCTCTCGAGGAACTCGGGGCGATCCCGCAACAAGCCAATCGCTCGGTTGCAGTTGACGCACAGAAGCCCGCGCACACAATTACCGCAGGTCTTCCCGCCTGGGCAGCAGGAGTGATCGTGGTCCACATTGAGACGACGCCCGTTGTTCGTCCCGCCGCAGATGGCACACACGCCGCCCTGGGCGGCGTGCAAAGCGTCGTACTTGGCAGACGTAATTCCGTATTTTGCTCGTAGGTGCCCCTCGCGCTTGCACTCGTTCAGGCGTTCGCGGTTCGACTCTCGGTACTGCCTAAAGTACTCGCTACGGGAACCTCGATTGCGCTCATTGATCGCCCGACGACATTCCCTGCACTTGGACCGTGTTGTCGTGCCGTTCTTGTGGAAGTGATCGAGCGGCTTCACGCGGCTACATTCCGTGCACGTCTTCACGAGGTGGCACCCATGTCATCTTCGTCATCGGCAGGATCCCAAGGAGCGAGTGGGTCTCGTTCTGTTGCCGCCCAAGACCATGTGGGGCAGGGCCAGGGGTGGTCGCACTCGACGCAGTAGCCGGACGTCATGCCGCCAGAAGCGCTGTCCGCGGAGTGGGCTTCGGCTATGCGTGCCAGGCGGGGATCATCGAGGGGTTCGATGGTCGTCGCGCCGCCGTGGCCGTGGATGCCCTCGGTCCATTCCAGGCCTCCGGGGTGGGCGGTTGTCGTCGGGTACTTGCCGAACCAGTGGATGGCGGCTTGGCCGTCGGAGAAGACGGCGATCTCGGCAGGCTGACCGGTGCCTGAGACTCCGGAGACGTCGACGTGACGGCGGAGGGTGTAGAAGCGGCGGCTGGTCCACTTGGCCGGGGGCGGGGCGGTCACGGGCCGGTCCGTCTGGGCGGGCTCGTCTGCCATGTTGCGGATGCGGGGGAGGAACTCGGCTTCGAAGGGGGTCTTCGGCTTGCGCGGCTGGTCTGTCATCGGCGGGTCTTCCAGTCGGGGTCGAAGGTGAGGGCGGGGGATCGTCGTTCCGGCTCGCGCCAGGAGCGGATGTTGGTCAAGGTCCGGCGAGGATGGATGGTCCACATCAGGGCGATGGCGACGGCGAGGACGGGCTGGGCGTGGCCGGGCATTGGGCGGTCGGCCGGCGGTCGAGGTCGCTGATCCATGCGGCGCACACGGCGGCGACCTGGACCAGCTTGGCGCGCAGCTTCGCCGGGTCGCGCTCGGCTTCGGCCTCGGCGACGTCCGCGGTCAGGACGTCCATCCAGGTGCCGTACCCGGCGCCGAACGCGCTCTCGCACCAGCGTCGGGCGGCGGCGGCGCGTTCCTGCTGCGACACGTTGCCGGTGCCGTCGGGGTGGCGCTGGTCGCCCCACTTGACGAGCTGCCGCTGACGCTCGGTGTCGACGGCCTCCGCAAAGGTGGCCAGTCCTGGGGTGGTGAAGAGGCTGGGGTACATCGGGTCTCCTTGCGCGCGTGGTGGGCGGGAACCGGATCAGCCGGTCAGGCGGGGTGGTTGGCGAGTTCCAGCAGGACGGCGGCGTGGCACCAGTCGGTCTCGCCGTCCTTCGGCAGGGGGCACCAGCAGGCGAGGTCCATGCCTGCGAGCTCGCGCCGGATCTCTGCTGCGGTCGGGTAGGCGACGACGTGGTCGGGGTAGGGCGGGTTGCCGCGGCAGTGGAGCAGGTTGGCGAACAGCAGGGTCGCGGTGCGGCGTTCCTGGATGCTGCTGTCGTAGGCGGGGAAGGGGTTGCCCCACTTGGATCCGGGGCCGCGACCGACGTAGACAGCTCCGGGCGGCATACCGGGCTGTCCAGCCTTCCGGGTGCGCTGGACGCGTTTCGGCATCAGCGCCTTCCTCCGAACCGCCACCAGCCGTCATAGCCGTCAGGCACGGACGGATAAGCGTCGAGCATCGGCCGAAGCACGGCGAGGTGCTGCTCAATGGTCTCCGGCTTCTGGGCGCCCCAGTACCGTTCACCGTCCCAGCGGCCTTCGCAGTCGCCTCCGTATCGCCCGTCCAAGTCGGCGGAGAGCACTTGCACCGGGTCGGTGATGTCGTCCAGAAGTTCGGGGAGGTAGTGACGCCAGAGCCCGAGTGAGCCGAGGCAGGCCCGCGTCACGCCGTTCTGCCGCCGGTACCAAACGGCGCGTACCGACCCCTCGAGGTAGTGGGTGCCGTGGTTGGTGGACTGACTGGCTGTAAGGGTGGACAGGTCGACGGCGAAGGGCTTCTGGCTGATGAGGAACCGATCAGAACGGATCATCAGGCGGCTTCCTTCTGTGCTGCATCGGCGGTGGGGAGGTCGCAGCCGGGCCAGTGCCGGCGGGTGTCGGACGGCGGGGACAGGACGCACGGGCAGGTGGCGTTCGCTGCTTGGCGGGTGATGTCGCGGGCGCCGGCGACGACGTCCTCGTGCTGGTCTGCGGGCACCCACACGGACTGGCTGGAGCCGTCGGGGGTGGTGACGGTGTAGACGGTGACGGGGGTGCCCTGGATGAGTTGTCCGGTGATGGTGAGGGTGTCGCCGCTGAGTCCGCGGAGGGTGAAGGCGGGTCCGGTGAGGCGGGTGCTGGGGGGCTGGGGCATGGGGCGGCTCCTGGGAAGAGGGGGCGCGGTTCCAGGGTGGCGCGGTTGGGCGCTGGTGTTGCCCCTGCTCTGTGGTGGGAGGGGTGCGCGCCGGTGTGGGGTTAACCCTACCGTTCAACATAGTGCGCACGCAATACGTTCCAGGGTTTGGGGGTGAGGCGGAAACAGCTCAGCCCCGGCCTGAACGGGACCGGGGCTGGCCAGCAGTTCCCCAAACAGCAGGGGGCGCTTAGGAGCTCTGCACTTCCCCACCAGCCTGACACCCCACGCGCGGCTTGTTGCCCCCGCTCACGGCGAAGGGCCCGGTCTCGAGACCGGGCCCTCAGCACGCCACCCCGTCACCTCCGCCGGGGAGCGTCGTTGAACGGGGCGTGCACCGTGCGGGTCCGGGTCCTCACCCAGGTCCACCCCGGGCCCGCACCCCAAACCCCAGGACCGTCCTGCCGAACCGCCACCCCCGGCGCCCGGCCCGGCCTACGATGAGCCTGGAGCACGCCCCGCCCAGAGCCGGGGCGCCGGCACCCGGGGAGGCCGACGTGACCACACGACCCGCTATGGACGACGGCCCGAACCGCCCGGACTACCCGCCCCGCACTCCGCCCCCGCCGAAACGCCCCGTCGAAGCACCCCGCCCCGACACGTCAGGCGGCCAGGCTGCGGTCGTCGTGCAGCCCCGGCTCCGTGCACGGATCGCGAACCGCCGCGCCGCGAACTGGCCCCTGGACACCGCCCCCTGGGCCCGCTCCTCCGTCGCCCCGAAGGCCGGCAGGAACGTCGTGCAAAAGCTGGAGGCCTGGGGGTACCGACTCCCGGCTGACAGCCCGGCACACGCCGTCACAGCCCGCCTCGTGACAGCTGCTCTCGAGGACGGCGGCAGCCGCATCAGCGTCCACCTCGCCGACCAGGACCAGCAAGCCCTGATCCTCGTCCTCACCCACCAGCCCGGCCACGCCACCGGCGACGAACAGCTCCTCCACGACCTGGCCGCGTATCCGGTCGTCTCGTCGTGCGGTACGGACACCGACCGCGACCACGGCGGCCGCCGCCACTGGGCCCTCATCGACCTCTAAGCGTGCAGCCCCGGTCAGCCGCCGGCTCGATCGGGCCGCACGAACAGGACGTCGTCCTCGCCGGGCTCGTCCAGGTAGCCGCCCATCGCGGACATCGGCCCGCTCGCGGCCCGCAGCGCGTGGTTCGCGGCCTTCACCGCCTCCTCCGCGTTCAGCAGAGCCCGCAGCGCCGCAGACACCCCCTCCCCGGGGTCGCTGCCGTCCGCCATGCGGATCTCCTGCTCCTCCTCCAGCTGCTGGAGCCCGCGCCGGATCTGCTGCAGGGCTTGCGGCAGCCGGTCCGTCAGCGCGACCAGCCCACCGACGGTGTCAGAGAGGTTCGCCGGCGCCGCGCCGCGGAAGCCGTCCTCGCCGTGGAACGCCGACACCGACAGCGTGGCGTGGTTCAGAGCCCTCACCTCCTCGGCGGCGGCGGAGGCAATGGCCTGGGGCGTGCGGTTCAGGTCCACGGCACTACTCCTGACCGGTCTTCGGGGCGTCGGCGGCTTTCATCGGGTCGTGCAGGGTGAACTCCGGGCGTGGCGCTGGAGGCTCGAGAATGCCGGCCGCCACGGCAGCACGGACCCACTCGCGCGCCTCGGGGATCAGGTTGTCGGGATGGTCCTTGCCCAGGGCCAGCCAGTTTTCCCGCGTACCGCCAGTGATCATCCGCCACCGGGCCTGAGCCAGTAGCCGGATACGGGGTTCGTTGGCGTAGTGCACGTTCGCAGCTGCTTCGCGGTCCAGCTCAAAGTGTTCATGTGGGCTCACTGGAAGAGACTCCTTAAGGGCGTGAGGCCTCGTGCAGGGAAGTCTGCCAGCGAGCACCGACACCGCGGGGGCGAACGGACTGCACACCTCTTGACGATGATCGACGGGCGGGCGCATCGTGGCGCTCCGAACAAGCACACCCCGAAAGGGGGCCACGGTGGCTCTCCACTGGCGCTACGTCGTACAACCTGACGGCTCGTTCACCCGCATCGCGAACATCAACGGATCCCTCGACAACCTAACCGACGAGCAGCTCGCCCAGTTCGCGAACCCCGACAACCAGCCTGAAGAAGCACCGATCCCTCCATGCTCCCGATGCTCGGGCACCCTGCTGCTGGCGTGGCACGGTCCGCTCACCACCGGCGAGTGGATGGAGTTGTGCCCGGCCTGCGACGCCGACCGGCCGGCCGCCCGCGCGTTCATCCGCTGGTACCGCAACCCGGACCGGACAGCTGGGGAGCTGCCGCGTCTGTTCGACGACTGGGAGACGGAGACGATGGAGCACAAAGGCTGGGTCCGCATCCCATAGCGGCGGACACGCTGGTGCCCCCGTTCCAGAGCGCGGAAGCGGGGGCACAGGGTGGTGCTGACAAGCGCTCACCGGTCGGTGAAACCACCAAACGCGAGCCTACCGAAGCCGCCAGGGTCGCTACTCGCTGGTCTGCTCCCCGCGCAGCGCCTTACGCACCTGCTCGTGGGACAAGCCGACCGCCTGGGTGATGGTGTCGCGGTGGATGCCACGGGCGTGAGCGCCGCGCATCGCGGCGTTCCGTCGGGCGACATGCTGCTTGCGGCGGGTCTTGCCGGCCACAGTCGCTTGGAGGAGCCGGGCCCACCACAGCAAGGCGCGGCCGGTCCACAGGGTGATGGGTCGGGGTGCGGGTACGGGCGGATTCGCCAACAGAGTCCCCCTTCGTCTCGAGATGGCTCGATGTCGAAGGTGACGGCGGCCGGCCGGGGTGGGCAAGAGCGCGAACCGGCCGGTGGCAACCCCACGCCAGGCTCAGGCGGCGTCCAGGATGTAGCCGGCCCCGATCAACCGGTACGCCACCACGGCGGTTGACACGCCGAACTCAGCACCCAGCCGCTGCACCAGCACGCTCGGGGGCGTCTCCCCGGCTCGGAGGACAGCTTCACGCAAGGCCGGGTCCGGCATCAGCAGGCTGGCGGCGAACCTGTTCGCCTCTGCCTCTTCCCGGTCGGTCGGCAGCCCGGCGTACGTCGACGGCAGCGTCATGCGCGCCGTGGTGTCGACGAGGACCTGCCGGGCCTTGTGCAGGCGAACATGCCCGAGGAGGTGCGCGGCCGCGAACCGGCGCCGCGCCGGCAGGTGCTGCGCGTTGACGCCGAGGACGGTCTGGCCATCCCGCCGGATCAGCACCCCGGACACGTCGTCGGCCAGCTCCTGCTCGACCACGACCAGGTCCAGCTCCTCCGCCAGGCCGACAGGGTCGACCGGCGTCTGCTGCGGATGCTCCGCCAACAGGACCCGGGCCGCTACCTCAGACCTGGCCATACCTGATCACCCGCGGCATCTCGATCTGACGGCGCCGTTCCAGCTCCTCCTGCCACGCCTCGTCCGTGGCCCGACGGGCGACCTCCCGGGCGACAGCCGCGTCCTCGATGGCCTGGGCCGCTGCACGGCGCCGCTCCGCAGCGGAGGCCGACAGTTCCCCCATGCGGTCGTGCGCGGCCAGCAGAGCGTCCGACAGGCGGATCGCCGGGTAGTTCTTGCGGATGCGGCCCAGCTCCCAGGCGACGATCGCCCACGCCTCCTGCCGCGCGGACCGCTGGACGTCCCGGCGCATCTCTTCGAGCGCGCCCAGGTTGCACGCGTCCTCATACCGCTGGCCCTCGAGGGCCACGAACCAGGCGACCCGCTGGCGGCTGCTCTTCGGCCGGTCCGGCAGCAGCGTCCGCAGCCGGCCGATCTCGGCGGTGAGCAGGCGGCGTAGCTCGGCGGCCGCCGGCCGGGCCAGTTCCTCGAACTCGACATCCTCGGCGAGCGACGACCAACAGGTGTCCGGCTGGGCCCGGTCGAGCCGTTCGTACATGGTGCAGGAGGTACGGACCGCGTACTCGGCCTTCGCCTGCCACTCCTCACGAGACGGCCATGCACGCGTCACCGGCCGAACACCTCCGGGCGCGCGGCCCTCCACTCCAGCCAGTGCTGGCTGGGGTACTTCGTACCTACGCGGTGGACCCGGTCCATCACCTGCACCAGCGTGTGCGCCGGAAGGTTCTGCTTGTCGTACTCGCCGCCCCGCTGCCGCGGGAACACCGGCACCCACAGCGGCCCGTACTGCCACGTCACGCACCGGTACGACCAGTCGTCCTCGGCCCACTTGTGGAACACGGTGGTCGTGTAACAGTCCATGTCGAACGCCTGGGCTTGCTGCTTCCGCCGCCAGGACCCGCTGCCGAACCAGTGCTCCTGGTACTCCTCGATGAACGAGGCGATCATCTGCGCCTCGGTGTCGGTCGGGCGGGCCTCGGACTCGCGGTCGAAGCAGGCGGTGTAGAGCCAGCCGGGCGAGAAGCTGGTGACGGGGATCCGGAGGGCGGTGAGCGGGTCGTCGCGGTCGGCGTCGTACGGCCAGTCAGTCGTGGTCTTCACGAAGCGACTCCAGTGATGGTGACCTCGGCGAGGGATCCGCAGTCGCACTGGTGCTCGCCGTGCCACATCGACCCGTCACAGTTCCCGTACGGCACGGCCTTCACCGTCACTGGGACCGGGTCCATGGTCAGCGACTCCATCATCCAGTCGCCGCGCGGCGGCTTCCCGCACGCCTTGTGGGTGAGGCTGACGCTGCCGCAGTCGATGTCCATCAGGTACTGGTCGTCCGGCGCCGGGCACGGGCATTCGAAGTCGGACGGGTGCGGGCCGTCGTCTTCAGTCATCTGACCGAACGGCGCACCGACCACCACGGGCCACTGGTTGGTGTTCCGGTCCTGGTGAACTGTGCCGCCGTGCCCCTCGGCCAGGACGCATGCGGTGGCGCCGCTCGGCGGATGGCTGATCCCGCACTGAGGCGTGCCCTCAGGGGCCGGCGAACGCATCCAGGCCGGCAGGTCGGTGTCGAGTGAGAAGGGATTGTTCATGGGGCGGCTCCAGGTGGTTGAGTGCGTGGTTCAAGGGTGGCGGCCGCGGGGCGGATCGTTCCCCACGGCCGCCGGTCTGGGTCACACCCTGCGCCCGCGGACAGCAGCCTCAATCGCAGGCATCAGGCTGGCGGCGACGGTCGCCTGTTCGGGCGTCAGCTGCGTCAGCACGAACGCGACGAACAGCAGGACGGTGAGCAGCAGGGTGTTTCGGTCATCAAACGGCTGGAACGTCACGGGAGGGCTCCTGGGCGCGGTCTAGGTGGGATGCTTCAGACCGCGCTCAGGAGCTCGCTCCGGGGTGCAGGAGATGGCCGGGCGGGGCGGCGGTATCCGTCCCGCCCGGCGCTCCAGACACTACCCGTGGTCGTATTGCGCGCGCAATATGTACTACCGGTTAATCCGGTGCATGCCACGACTCGCCAGAACGGCAGCCCTCGCAAAGGCCCGGGCATCATCCGAGCCCAGCCCCGCCGGATCCCCCGACTGCTCAGGCACGAACGCCACCTCCACCCGCGTGGCCCAAGGCGGCGCCTGCTCGGGCACCGTAGCGGGCACGGCAAGGGCTCGTCAGCGCGACCTCCAAGCTCTGGGTTCGCTCAACTCCGTCACCGTGGGGCCGCCGGCCTTCCACCATCAAGGCATGACGACTGCCTACCTGGTGCCGGTGGCGACCCTCGCAAGCTGTTTCGTCGCGGGCGCCGTGGCGCTCTTGGCCGCCCAGCTCACAGCCCGCACCAACCAACACACCGCGTACAGCCAGCCCCGCGTCGAAGCCGTCTCGACTTTCCTCGACGCGATCGACGCCATCATCAGGAAGCCCACGGATGCCGCCCTCGAGGACGTGTACTCGGCCGAGCTTCGCATCAGGCTCTTCTTCGACAAGGCCCCTGTGACCATCGCGACCTGCATGGCAGGAACCGCACGCACGGTCCGAGACAACTACGTGTCAAGTCCGGCGCCGGACGAATACGTGATCCAGCTTCTGGAGCAAGCGGCAAAGGACGACGAACCAGAGGAGGGTAACTGGTCGAGCGGCTCTTCACACCATGCCAACCTGCTCGACGACATCCTTCGATTCCGCGAACAAGCCGACGAAGCGTTCTGGGCAGGCAAGCCCGAGCCTGACGTCCGCAAGCAGGCGGCAGCCCTTGAGGTTCCGGGCTTCGAGTTCAGCGAGGCCCTCATCGCGCTGGGGGGCGCCAAGGACCGTGCAGTGCGCCAGGAGTGCAGGAGGACGTGTGCCAGGGCACAGGTCACTCTGGTTGAAGCGCAGGGGAAGCTGGTGGAAGCGGTGGCTGACTGGTTGGACAGCCCGCCCCGGCGACCGAAGCGTCGCCGGAAGCGGAAGAACGTCAAGACTGTCGCTGCTTAAGCCGCGGTGCAGCGACTATCCAGCCGGCTGAGACGTGCTCGGCCAGGCCGTCTGTCCGGAGGGCCTCCAGCGCGGACCGGGCAATTGAGATAGACACCGCGTACTCCTCAGCCAGCATGCGCTCACTCGGAAGACGATCTCCTGGCCGGTACCTGCCAAGCGCCAAGCACTGCCGAAGCTGGTCGGCGAGCTTGGTGATCTCCTGCCCGAGTGCCGCATCCTCGGTGCGGTCGTACCGTGTCCAGCCGCCGGCCAGCCGATGGGTATCGCAGAACCGTGGCTTCTCCGCACGCTCTGCCTGCTCCTCGGCCAGCAGCGCTTCTTCGCGGGTGTCGTGCCACTGGACCTCCTTACGGGCTACGTGGTGCCACCACGG
This sequence comes from Streptomyces sp. STAM6, assembly GCF_054963715.1. Taxonomy (NCBI): domain Bacteria; kingdom Bacillati; phylum Actinomycetota; class Actinomycetes; order Kitasatosporales; family Streptomycetaceae; genus Streptomyces; species Streptomyces sp. STAM6. Next base: position 36,555 of record NZ_JBUEFZ010000024.1, read on the forward strand.
CTTGACGAGGGAGTGGTCGTACCAGCGTCGCTCAGGGTTCACCGAGATGCCCACGTACAGCAAGCCGCCTTCGGCGTTGTACAGCCTGTAGAGCCCGGTGCGGCCAGCGAAGTTGGCGTTGTACGAGTTCGAGGCGTTGAAGGCGACCTTTCGGGGCTTGCTCATGCGGTGGCGTCCTCTCTGCAGTCTCGACACAGGGTGTCTGTGGTGGCGTTCGCCAGTGGCCGGTGGCACTCAGGACACCGCGGGCGCGCAACCTGCGGTTCGCCACTGCGGGGGGCCGGCACAGCGGGAGCGGGCGGCAAGTTCTCCGGATCTAGACGGTGCCGGTACACGGCAGCCATCGACTTAGCCGAATCGGTCTCCTCGGTGAGCTGGCGGCGCAGCGCATCCTCTGACCAGCCTGCCGTGAACGCCTCGGCTACCCGGGCCACCAAGTGCGTCCGCTGGCGAGGTCCTGGTAGGCGTCCCCGATAGGGGAGCGCGTCGACAAACGCCGCAGCGCGCGCATCCTGTTCTTGCTGCTGCGGAGCTTCCCCTTCCCCTCCTCCCGCCTGCTCATCGTCCCCGGTCGCGCCTTCCTCGCGCACGGGGGAGGAGGAGGTTCTTCCCCCAGGTTCTTTAGAGGGGTTAACTCCCGCATCTCCGGGTCCCGGTCGACCGGGACCCGGTTCACCGGAGTCCGGTAGACCGAAGTCCGGTGACACGGGATTCGGTCCCACCTGTGAAAACTCCGAGGAAGCCTCACCCAGCGAGACAGCGGACAGATGAGGGCGCGGTACCGCCTTCGCCTTGCTCCACGGTTTCGGCAGACTGGTCGGCAGTGACGACGGATCCTGAGCCTCTTCGTAGATCGTCGTCTGCGTGACGAACCGGCCCCGCTCGCCCTGAGTGCGCGTGCGCACCAGGTACCTCTCGGCCTCGAGCTCGTTCATGTACCCAGCGATGGCGGCCCGGCCCTCCGGGTTGTCGGCCGCTAGGGACCGGATGTCGACTCGAGCGCCAGGCGGCAGGCTCAGCAGGTACTCAGCCAGGCCCCGGGCCCCGAACGACAGGCGGTTGTTCTGCGCCAGCGCGTTGTCGATGATGACGAACCCGCGCTGTTTCCTCGGACCACGCTCGATGTTCACCGACCCACCTCGAGCGACTGGGTGATCACGAGGAGGGCACTACTTGTCGGTCGGCACAGGACCGGTACGCTCTTGTTCATGGACGACCTCGCTCATGGGTGATGCAGGGACGTTCTTCTGGCAGCGGGCTGCGGTCCGCTGCGGGTGCTTGGACGGCCGGGTAGCTGCGGACTCCCGGCCGTTCGCGCGTTCGGGGGCCGGCGCTCCTCGAGCGCGTAAGCCCCTCACGAGTCCTTCTTGGCCCGCGGCTGCTTGTCAGGGCCTCGCCCGATGACCGGGTGCTTCTCGAAAAATTTCAGGAACGGCTCGGTCTCCATCACGTCGGCGTTCGCCAGATCCCAGTACGGGTATGGGCGGTCGGGACCGAAGGGCCAGTCGGGGTGCTTGGAGAGGCGTCGGACGCCTTCCCGGGTCATGCTCTTGGCCATGCTGAGGCGAACGAGCAGCTCAGCGCCGCTGGCGAAGGTGACGACCGGGGGGATCTGGGTCAGTGTTCTGGGGTCCGGGGTCTTCATTCGTTCCCCTGGACGTGTGCGGGAGTATCGCCAACAAGTAGCATCACTTGAGACGGCCTTCCTGGTGTTGGTGGGTTCGTCAGTGCTGCCGATTTCGCAGATCGGTGGTGCAAAGGACGGCCGGGCGGGGTCGGTAGCCCCCTCGGCCGTTCGTGCGTCCAAGCTGGGTGCTGGAACGCTTTAAGATCAGGCGTCAGCGGCCCCCTCCTGCGTTTCTGCGCGGAGCGACGTGGTCCAGCGGAAGATCGTCGAGCCCTCCGCCACCTTTACGGCAACCTCAACGACGCGACCATCCTCCAGCGTCACCGTGCGGACGACCTGGGTAACGACGACCTCGCCAGCGGTCAGGCCCAGAGCCTCCTTCTCGGCCGCCGTAGCCAGCCGGCTGGTGACCTCCTCGAGGACCTGATCCTGCGCGACGCCCAGACGGGACGCAGCGAGCTCCCTCGAGGCACCGGTGGATACCGGCTCCTGTAGTTCAGGGGTCACCGCGATCACGTAAGCGGGGTAGTAGCTCGCGCTCAGGTGCACCGGTACACCACCCCTACTGACGATCCGGCGCCGCATCTGTACGGGCGTGCCAGGGGGAACCTCGAGCCGGGGCGCGACCAGTGCGTCAGCACCGACAGTGCCCACCTCGATAATCCGCGACGACTCGCCGCCGTCCAGAGCGCTACCAGTAGCCGCGTGCAAGGCGACCCGCGTGCCGATGCTGTTGCTGGCCGGCGCGGCCACAACCATGTTCGCGCCCGGCTGGGCCAGGACCAATCCCTCCATCTTGAGGACCCGGTATGCGCGGTTCACGGTGGTGTGCGCTACGTCGAACTGGTCCTTGACGTTCTGGTAACTCGGCATCTCGTCACCAGGGCGGAGTGTTCCGTCCTGGATCTGCTGCCGGAAGTGCGCAGCGATCGCGGTGTACCCGGGCTTCCTGGGCATGGCCTTCCTCCCTTCTCGGTCGTGTACTGCTCACTTCATTGTGTGCAGCGGTGTGCCCTCCGATCGTAGTTCAAGAAAACCCGTATCGCTACATGTAGCGGAACCAAGGGTGAGTAGTCTACATTGGAGTTGTCGGGAACGGCGGGAGCCCAGAAACGCCGAAAGGCCCGGGTGCGCATACACCCGGACCTCTCAGGGGCCCGAAAGACCCGACGAACCGTCCTACCTGCGTATTCAGGAGGCAGATCCGCATGAACAAGTCTGGCACAGTGAGCCCCCGCAGGGCATCGCACCCCACCCACACCGATCCGGTCGTTTCCGAGGCCCTTCGCCGCGTCGTGGAGACCGAGATCGGTCCCCGCCGACCGGGTGTCGTCTACTCCGACGGCATCAGCAGCCTCCAGGTCCTGGACGTGGTCCGGGACGCATCTGAAGCCCGCCGCATCCTCCGCAGGCGGGCCGCCCAGTTCGCGGTCATCGTCCGCGACCTCCACACCGGCATCGAGCGCGCCACGTGCGCCACGTGGACCGGTTCGGACCGTGTCCTGAAGGCGGTGGCGTGATGCAGACCGCCGAACAGAGCCCCCACGGGGCGCACCCGAGGCTTGTCGCCGAGATCGAGAAGATCTGTGCTCGCTTCGAGGTCCGCTTCCGCATCCCGCTCGTCGAAGGCCCACAGCTCGACCTCCCGCCCATCGACCGGAGGACCACAAAGCCTCCCAAGAGCGTGAAGGCCGTCATCCGCGCCAAGCTCATCAATCGTGACGGCGACCAGTGCTTCTACTGCCGGTCTCCCTTCACGGACAACGGCCAGCGGACGATCGACCACGTCCTTCCCCACCGCTTGCTGCCCACCTGGGACTCCCGTGCGCTGGTCCTCGCGTGCCCGAACTGCAACACCGGCAAGGAAGACCTGATCCCCGCGATGTTCCTGCCCCTCCTGGCCTGCCTGGTTCTGAACCAGATGCGCCTCAACCAGAAGCCGGTGGAGAAGTCGCTGGCCCTGAAGGCGGTGGCGTGATGGGCCGCAAGAACCTGACCGCCCGGGTCGTCGCGAAGGTCCTCGTGATGGCGATCCGTCGCCTGGCGCACTACGGCAGCGAGCCAGCCATCCAGATCTCCCTCACCACCCTGGCCGACGGCGAGCAGATCGCGAGCGTCGACGTCTCCGTCGAGGTAGCCCGGTCTCTGACGGACACGGTGCACGCGCTGGCGAACTACACGACCGACACGCCGGAGCCCTGGTCCGCTGCCACGTTCGCCGTGGAGCACAAGGAGCTCGCCGCAGAGCTGTCCGACCTGGCTGTCGACATCGACATCGACAGCGCCATGGCGGACGGCCCGGACACGGACGAGTTCACCCAGGCCGTGGAGTCCATGTTCGTCGAGGTCGAGAGCTTCACCGCTATCGGCCGGTGGGACCGGGAGGTCATGGAGGCGGCGTCCTCGCCGTACGAGGCCGGGATCATCAAGCGGCTCGTTCCGGCCGATGACGGCTCCTATTCGCCGGACCCGGACGACGACCTGCCGATCCCGTACGAGCTGATGGACGGCACCACGACGGCCGCCGACGAGGACGGCGAGCGGTAATGCCCGGCCGTGCGCCGGTGGACCCGGTCGACGAACTCGAAGCACTGCTCGACGACCTGACCCGCATCCACCCCGGCATCACGCTCATCCTGGCCGGCGCCCGCTGCCTCATCGAGGACCGGCTCACTACCGACCAGAGCCAGACCCTGTGCGCGGCTCTCGCCGGATCTCCCGGCGCGGACGTCCTCACCCTCCTCGGTCTGCTCGTGCAGTACCTCACTAGCCCCGACACCAACCCTGCCCTCCGGGCCCTGCCCGAGGAGCAGCAGAAGAAGGCCCGCCGGTTCGGCGAGCAGGCCGCGTACCAGCTGTCCGACCCGCACCTGCACCAGCCCGCATCCGAAGCCTCCGCCGCCATCAGCCCGCCCCTGTAACCCGAAAGGACAGACCCCGATGCCCGAGTTCCAGATCGTGACCACCGACAACCGCTGCTACACCGAGGGCCGCGCAGCGGTCGGAACCTTCATCGACCTGGTTGGGAATGACCCCGCCCCCCTCTCCTACGAGCACGACGGCGACTTCGTCACTCTCCACTTCGCTGGCGGGTTCGAGATGCGCATCCCCGAGCACCGCATCAGCTACATCGTCCAGCGCAAGCCCTGACCATCCCCTCCGGCGGGGCCCGCGCCGGGAGCCGACAACGGCCGGGCCCCGCACCCCCCTCACACCACCCGCCCATCGAAGGAGAAAACGCATGACCGCCCAGTTCGACCCGCAAACCATCCAGAACATGGCCGCCGCCTCCCAGGCCCACATCGACGCCCTCGCCGACACCCACCGCGCCGGCGCCGACGCCACCCACATCCAAAACCTCGGCCACCGCGACGGCCTCCACGCCGCGCACCAGGCCCTGCAGCAGATGACCCCCGAGCAGATCCAGGGCATCCGCGACCACCTCTAGCCCCCGACCGCGGGGCCCGGCCACCCCTCCCCGGGCCCCGCACCCCCTCTCTGGCCCTACCCGGGACCGCCCCGCCCCCCCCCAGCGAGACGGCGCCGAGCACGACCAGACAGGAGCACCCCATGCACACCGGAACCCCCGACGACCTCCGCGACAAAGAACGCCGCGCCCGGGTCTACGCCTACCAGATCACCGAACTCATCAACCGCCTCGCCCAAATCGACCCCGACAGCGTCACCGGCCACATCACCGGACCCGGCTTCACCATCCGCCCCATCGACGGCACCTGGACCGTCGACCCCAACTGAAAGGGACCCACTCTCATGGCCACCGTCACCCCCGCCCAGTTCCGCGCCAAGCAGCTCCGAAACGACCACGGCGACCGCGGCGACATGCCCACCTGGAAGAACGCCGACTTCGAAACCCTCCAGGTCCTCATCGAGGTCGCCACCCCCGCCTACGCCCAGGCCGCCGCCACCGGACGCTACGTCCTCGGCTGCCACAGCGAAGCCGGCCGAGCCGTCATCGACCTCGGCACCCCCGAAGACCTCGCCCAGCGGACCGCACGCTGGTCCAACCCGCCCGACCAGCACCTCCTCATCGGCGGGACCACGGGCAGCGGCAAGACCGCCCCGGCCGCCGCCTGAACCCCGACCCACCGACCGCCTGACCACCGGAAGGCCCCGTCATGTCCCTGCTCAGCATCCTCACCCGACGCCCCAAGGAGACCCTCGTGACCCCCGACACCGAAGCCAACCCGGAACCGACCACCCAGGAACCCCAGTCTGAGGTCGTCATGCGGTTCCTCACCACCTGCGGGGCCACCGTCGAGGTCCTCAACTACCCCTTCGAGACGCGCTACACGTGGCAGGGCCGCCCCTACACCAGCAACGAGATGCGCCAGGTCGACGGCTTCATCTGGGTCTGCCAGGGCTGCCGCGCCAGCGGCTCGACCGACGGCTCCACCGGCCCCCGCGGCGACTACGGCCGCTACCTGCCCGACGAGCTAGACCTTGCGCGTAAGGACGCCAACCGTCACGCCGGCGAATGCCGCGCCATGCCCAAGCCGACCGCCTGACCCGCCCCTCCCCACCCCCACGACCAGCCAGAAGGGACACCGACCCCGTGAACACCACCCCGGCCGGCTACGAGCCGCCCCAGACCCCCGACAACGGGGAGGAGCAGCCCCAGCAGAACGCCGGGGCCACCACCTCCCACACCCCGGCCGCCGGCCAGCCGAACCCGATGTTCGACCCGCTGGTCACCAAGCCCAAGGACATCAAGGCCTGGGTCATCCGGATCGTCCTCGGCCTCGTCATGACCGCCGCCCTCGGCGTCGGCACCTGGTCCATCTACACCCTCCTGACCGAGGTGTTCGGTACCCCGAAGGCAGTCGCTGTCCTCGGCTGCGGACTGTTCGACGTTGCGGCGATCTTCTTCGCGCTCCTCGGACAGTCCTACGCCACCACCACCGACTCCGGACTCGCCCCCCGCCTGGCCATGCTCACCATGGTCAGCACCAGCTCCTGGGTGAACTGGAAGCACGCCCAGCTCGAGCACTGGGGCACCGTCGGAGGCGTCATCTTCGCCTCCGCCCCGATCATCGCCGAGCTCGCCTTCGAGATGTGGCACCGCTTCGAGCACCGCGCCACGCTCCGCGCTCTCGGCCGTGTCGCCCAGACCCTCCCCGTCCTCGGCAAGTGGGCATGGATGGCTCACCCGCTGCGCTCCAGGAAAACGATCGACGCTCACATCAAGGCCGCTCTGACCGAGCACGAGGCGGTGGCGGCGCTGCGGGAGGAGACCGCCACGGAGCGGGCCGCGCAGATCCTCGCAGGCGCCACGTACACCGTGGAGCGGGTGCCCGCCACGGCACCCCAGAGCGCCATGCGGGACATTCCGCTTACCGCCACGGAGCGTCCCGCCCTCACGGCGGCCGACGCCACGCGCGACGCCCCGGTCCCGCACGCCACGCACACCGCCCGCCACGCCCCGGTCGACCTGACGAAGCGCGGCGCCACGGCAGACGCCACGACGCTCACGCCGGAGCGCCACGAGGCCGCCACCGAACCCGCCACGACAGACGCCACCAGCCGCCCCGCGGTGGGCGCCACGACAGACGCCACCGGCCGGGCCGAGGAGCGCCGTACGCCCCGCCACGACACCGACGCCACCGTGGCGGCCGCCCCGAAGCGCACCACCGCCACCGCTGCTTCGGGCCGGAGCGCCGCGAAGGACGCGATCCTCGCCCTCTACGCGAAGAACGGCCGCAGGCCGATCGAGTCGGAGATGGTCGCCGAGCTGAAGCGGATCCGCTGCAAGCACACCTCGCGCCAGTTCGCCGGCAAGGTCCGCCGGGAGATCGAGGAAGAAAAGCCCGAGCTCGCCGCCCTCGGCGCGGACAACGTCCGGGTCCTGACCGGCACCGACGCCTGACCCGCCCGGCCCGCAGGCCGGGCCGCCGACCGGCCCGCAGGCGGAGCAACTTCCACTCCGACTCCCACTGCGACTCCGACCGAGCCGCACCCATCCCCCCTGAACAGGCACAACCCCCCACGCCCACCCCGTCCGATCGCAGTCGCAGTCGCAGTCACAGAGCAGTCTTGGAGGACCCCGTGACCCGCACCGCACCGCCCACCGCACCGCCCCAAGCCCCCCAGAGCACCTTCACCCTGGCCCCCGCCTACCTGCCGAACCCGGCCTCGCCGGTCGCCTCCTGGCCTTCCCCGCTCACCTTGCAGCCCCTCCCCGAGACGGTCCTCAGCAAGAACGACGAGACGGGCAAGACCCGCCGCAGCAACCGCGGACGAGGCATGCCCGTCGGCCCGGTCCTGGCCGCCGGAGGCAACGCCACCGCCCTCACACTGACCACCGCCTACCAGTACGGCGGGCCCGTCGCGGCCGCCACGACCGGTGTCGTCATGGCGGCCGGCGCCACCGCCGTCATGCTCCGCCGCCGCGCCACGGTCCGCCGGACCATGGCTTCCCGGAGCGGGCCCGGTGGCGCCCTTCGTGGCGGGCACAACCTCAACCGCCGTGGCGGGTCCGGTAGCGGATCCGGTGGCGCTCTCGGAGCGGGCTCCGGACGGTCTGGTGGCGTCTCCCGTAGCGCCACGGGCGGGGGCCGTGGCGCGGCCGGTGGCGCCACCAACACCCGCCTCCGTGGCGCTACCGGCCCGGGAACGGGGCGCTCTGGAGCGCTCCCGAAAGCGCCCGGTACGCATTCCGCTTCCGGCCGCCACGGCGCCACCAGTCCCCTCCACAAGAACCGTGGCGCAGGCAACCGTGGCGCCGGAGCAGACCTTCTCCGCCCGAACAAGACCCCGCTCCGCGGCACCACCGGGGCAGGCATTCCCGGCAGCGCGGGCGGCCGCCACAAGACCGGCCCCACCCACACCCCGGCCACAGGACGTGGAGGCCGCCACGCCGCGGCGAACCGGGCCGCCACGAACGCCCGCACCGGCACGGTCAAAGCCGCTCTCGGACGCGCCACCCGAGCCGCCGGAGTCGGGGCCCGCGCCGCTGGCAGTCTCGCCGCCCGGGCAGCGGGCGCCGGATGGAAGATGACCGCCCCCGCCCGGGCCGCCGGACGCAAGAAGCTCGCCGCCGTCACCAAGGCCGCCACCGCCGGCCTGGCCCGCCAGATCAAGAAGGTCCCCGGCGCCCTCGCCGACGGCCTCCTCGCCACCGGCGCCGGTGTCCTGTCCGGCCTGTGGAACCGGAGCGGCAAGGCCGCCCTGGCCCGGCTCCGCGACGTGTGGAAGCGACGCCGGGCCCGCCGAGCCAAGAACGCCGACTCCACCCCCGACACCACCGACCCCAGCAGCAGCACGCCCGACGCCCCCGATATCGCCTGCACCGTCCGACGCCCCGCCCACGCCCCCGCCACCACGACCAGCTTTGGAGGAACCATGTCCGGCGGCCACCACTTCGTCGCACCCGCCATGGAAATGGCCCGCATCGCCGCGAACTACAACCCGACCGGCATGCTCCAAGTCGGTGAGGACTTCGTCGGACTGTCCGAGGCCATCCAGCTCCACGCCGAAGCCATGAAGGTCACCGTCGAGAACGCCGACGCCCAGTGGCCGCTCGACCCGAACATCATCGAGATCATGCGGCAGGTCCACTCCCTGCAGCTCAAGGCCGCGGACCTCGCCCAGGAACTCAAGCCGGCGTTCGAGCAGCTCCACCAGGTCGACCTCGACCGGCTCCGCAACCCCCGCAAGGGCACTTCCGCCGAAGCGATGTGGGACGTCAGCTCCAACATGTAGCCCTCCGCCTGCGCCCTCTTCCCGCGCCCGGCCGCCAGCCTCGGCGGCCGGGCCCCTAACCCCACCCCTTCACCCTCCCCTTGAAAGGCACCCCACCCGTGAAGCTCGACTGGGAACGCGGACACGGCCCCGTCACCGGCCCGATCAACGCCGCCACCGCAACCCTCGCCGTCAGCTGGGCCGGTCACCTCCTCGAAGCCCCCTGGCCCATCGCCACCGCCGTAGCCGGCGCGGGCATGCTGGGCACCCACATCGCCGGACGCCGCAAGAACATGACCCGCCACACCCTCGTCATGCGCGCCGCCGGCTGGCTCGGCGCCGGAGGCTGGTCCTCCTGGGCCATCGCCCACGGCCCCTGGACCCCCTGGAGCCTCGGCACCCTCACCGCCGGAGCCATCGGCCTCGGTATCGCCATCGCCGGCGCCCACCACGCCGAAAACCACGCCACCACCAAGGCCGCCGAAGCCGAACAGGCCGCCACCGCCGCCCACCTCGCCGGCGAACGCCAGGCCATCGCCACCGAATGGCAGACCCGCATCTCCCGCGTCTGCGCCATCGACGGCCTCACCGTCGTCGGTGTCCAGCACTGGCCGGCCGGCGGCTACAGCATCGACGCCGAACTCCCCCCGGGCGGCGCCACCTGGAAAGAGATCGCCCGCCGCGCCGACGCCCTCGCCGCCGACGCCAAGCTCCCCGAAGGCTGCGGCGTCGAGGTCTCCAAGGGCACCCACCGCGGCGCCGTCATTCTCGACATCTCCACCGAGAACCACCTCATCGACGACGTCGACTACCCCACCGACTACAGCCCCCTGACCGTCAACAAGCCCGTCCACCTCGGCATCCGCCGCGACGGCACCCCCTTCGGCCCCATCAACCGCCAGGCCTCCATGCTCTTCGTCGGCCAGCGCGGATCCGGCAAGACCAACCTCATGCAGGTCTGCGTCGCCAACCAGTGCCGCATGACCGACTCCATCACCTGGATCATCGACCTCAACGGCGGAGGCCTCGCCCTGAAGTGGCTCCGCGCCTGGCACGCCCTCGGCCGCCCCGGCCAGCCCCCGGTCGACTGGGTCGCCGACACCCCCGACAAGGCCCTCGCCATGGCCCAAGCCCTCGTACGCATCGCCAAAGCCCGCAAGACCGGCTACCAGGACCGCGAGATCGCCGCCGACGACGACAAGCTCCCCGTCGACCACGAAGTCCCCGAGATCCGCGTCTTCAACGACGAAGGCGCCGAGATCTTCTCCACCCGATCCCGCCGCGACGAGACCCTCCGCCAGATCGCCGACCACCTCATCCAGACCCTTGAGATCGCCCGCGCCGCCGCCGTCAACGAGACCACCTCCGGCCTGCGCGCCACCCAGGACGTCCTGTCCGACCCGCAAGTCCTCAAGCAGTCCACCTTCAAGGCCGGCATGAAGGTCGCCGACGACTCCGAACTGAACTACTTCTTCGGCTACAACCACAACGCCAGCACCGAAGACGCCCCCTACCCCGGCTGCGCCCTCGTCCGCGACGGCGACAACCAGGTCCACCCCATCAAGGTCTACCGGATCAAGCCGTCCCAGATCTCCGACATCGTCAAGGCCACCGCCGACCGCCACCCCACCCTCGACGACCTTTCCCGCAAGGCCGCTGGCGACTCCTACGAGCGCCGCTGGGAAGGCACCGACCACCTCTTCGGTACCGGCCCCGCCCCCGGCCTCCACACCCTGACCCCGCCGCCCACCCCGCGCCGCGGCCGCGGCGTCACCGCCGACTGGGGCACCACCCCCGCACCGACCGGCATCCAGGACAACATCACCGCCGCCGACGACGCCGTACGCCGCCTCCACGACAAGATCAACGAGACCAGCAACCGCGACGACGACCTCGACGCCCAGTTCCAGGCCGTCGTCCAGCAGGGCGGGCTCGCCTGGCAGGCCCCCACTGTCGACGACGTGACCGACACCGACGGCGAAGCCACCACCGACCCCCGCTACCAGCACATCTACCGCATCGTCGAAGGCGCCGGCCCGAACGGCATCGGCCCCGCCGCCATCATCGACGCCTTCACCCGCCTCCACCCCGACGACACACCCCCCAACCCCACCGTGATCGGCCGCTGGCTCAAGGCCGACGACCGCATTCACCAGCCCAAATTCGGCCGCTACGCCGCCCAGCCCAACAGCACCGAACCCGAGCAGGACAGCGACAACCTCACGCAGCAGGTCAACGACCTGATGCCCCAGGCCATGGACCTAGTCATCGCCAAGCAGCGCGCCTCCGCCACGTTCCTGCAGCGCAACCTCCGCTGCCCCTGGGACGTCGCCAACGCCCTGCTCCTCGTTCTCGTCGCAGCGGGAGTCATCCACCCCGAGCCCGACGCCGAAGGCGGCCATCGCGTCCTCCGCCAGCCCGACGGCGAGTAACCACCCGCCGGCCCCACCACCCCCGATCCATCAGGGCGCCGCCCGTCCCTACGACAGACGGCCCCCTCCCACCCTCAAGGACCCCGCCGTGAACCACCTGCCTTACCTCCCCGCGCAGCAGCCCCACGCCCCCAAGGCCGGGCAACCCACCATCAACCCCGCCGCCCAGCAGTTCCTCCAGCAGGTCGAAGAGGCCCTCGCAGCCGCCGAAACCGGCCCGGAGCCCGCCCCCACCCCGACCTCCTTCCGCGACCCCACCCCCCTGCCCACCACCGGCGACACCCCACCCGTACCCCAGCCCGGACGGCCACCCATGAGCGAGAAAGCCACCGACGACAGCGTCCGCATGATCGCCGCCGGATTCCTCACCCTCTGCACAGGAGGCGCCATCTCCGGCGTCCTCCACTTCTCCGAACAAGCCGACCCCACCGTCGTCGCCCTCATGGCCGCCACCCCCATCGGCCTCGCCATCCCGATCCTCGCCCTCAGCCGCCTCATCAAGAATGCCAAGCAAGCTGCCGAAGCCCTCCCCACCGAACACCACCACCACTACACAGGAACCGTCATCCAGGACCAGCGCAGCATCAACACTCAGACCCGCGGCGTATGGGCCACCACCCGCAACCAGCTGCCCCGCTGACTCAGAGAGCCACAGCCCGCCCGTGCCCCAAACCAAGCCCCGCAGCCGCACCCGCTCCATGAGAGTGACCGCCCGTCTCCCCGACGGGCGGCTCCTCATCGCACACCTCGACCCCCACACCCCCGAACACCACAGCCCCCTCAAACGCCACCTCCGCGCCGCCGGCATCCACCCCGCCACCCGCGAACACTGACAGCGACGCGAGCGACCCAGCCCCGAACCAAGGGATACCGACCCCGCAGACCACGCCCGCCTACGCCACACTTGACCCGCACGCCGGATAACGCCCGGCACTGGCCCCCGCCGCGCACCCCGTCGCGGCGGGGCCTTCGTCGAAGAAAGGAGCGAAAGACGACCATGCCGCCCGTCCTGATCCCGATCGTCATCCTGGGCATGGCCTACGCCGCTGCCTGTACCTTCTACGGAGCACGGCCCGGCGCGCCGCTCTGGCTACGGTGGCCCCACCGGTTCTGGGCACGAATGCTGGACGGCCCCCACCAACCCCGCCGACCACGACGGTGACGGGGGATACCGGCCCGGACAACCCGCCGTCCGCCTGGCACGCTGGGGCGTGATGGAGCACCGCCCGGCTGTACACCAGGCGGTCCACGGAGGCCCGCGCGAACCTCGTGCTCCCGAGCTGGGTTGAACCCTGGGCCTCCATCAACACGCAACGAGGAGCCCGTGAACCAGCCCACCAACCCCACGCCCCCGGTCTCACCCGCCGCCCTCGCCGCCGCCACCTGGTGGGCACAGCAGATCCACCGCACCCGGCCTGAGACCGATGGCCTCCACCCCGACCAGACCCGAGACCAGGCGTACACCGTCCTAGCTGGCATCGGCCTCCGCGCACGGCTCCTCCAAGCCGCGCCGCCGGTGACCGACGAGAACGCCACCAGGTTCGTCGAAGCCCTGGCCTACCGCATCACCGCCCTGGCCGACCGCATCACCGCCAGCCTGTCCGACGGCGTCATACGCCTCACCGTGGACTACGCCCCCTGCCGAACCCTCGCTGAAGCAGCCGACACCGCCGGCATCAATCACCAGCACTTCCCGCACAAGACCGCGACGAACGTCCGCCCCGACCACGTCCTCGCCAAAGCCGGCTACGGCGCCCCCTTCCGCCTCATCTGGGCCGCACCCGGCTGGCAGCACCCGCCCTGCAGCGCCCGCCGATGGTCCGACAAAGCAGACGACTACACCGGAGACGAGTGCACCCAACCCCGCTGGCACCACAGCCCCTGTGACTGGAGCACGTGATGGCCCACAGCCCCTACCCGAACCCCGACCGCGCGCTCCGCCACCTCGCCCGCCGCACCCCCGCGCCCGAGCCGACGGAACGCCAGCAGCGCCTCGCCGCACAGGCGAACGCCGCCCTGGCCGCCGCCAGCGCCGTGCTGCGCCCCTTCGTCGAGGGCCTGCGCCGCCCCAGCGGCGGCACGATCCCCCTGTACACACCCTCGGCCGGCGAGCACCCCGTCCTGCTGTCTCCGGGCCGGGTGTCGCCGGACGTACGCCGCTACCTGCCCGACGAGATGATCGAACGCATCAACAGGCCCCGCCACCCGCGCGCATGATGGCCGACATGAACGACCTCGTTGAGTTCCTTCTCGAACGGCTCGGCGAGGACGAGGCGGCGGCACGGGCTTGGCCAGAGGATCAGCAACTCTGGGAAGAGCGCGGCCCACGCCACCTCAGCTACGCTTCCGGCAGCGGAGAGCAGGTCTCGGCGGTCAGCGTGGGCGGGAATGGCCCGCTCGGCTGGGAACGGATCTACATCAAGCGCGATGGCGTAGGACTCGCCGCCCACGTGGCCCGCCACGCTCCGGCCCGCGTGCTCGCCGAGGTCGACGCCAAGCGGCGGATCGTGCAAGGGATCGCCGACGCCGACCCGTACGGCGCGCACATCACCGGCGTCTTCACCGCCTGGGACGCGCTTCGTCTGCTGGCCCTGCCGTACGCCGACCACCCCGACTACCAGGAGGAGTGGCGGCCCCGATGACCTACCACCCGGTGATCTACCTGCACTGCGCCGCCCCCGTCGGCCAAGACACCGCCCAGATCCAGATGCCCGTCTCCCGGGAGCTGTGGGAATCCGGCGCCGAGATGCAGCAGACGCTGCGCGACCGGGCCCGAGCCGAGCTCGAGAACTTCGTGTACTCGGAGACCGGTATACGCCTCCCGGACGACCACGTCGCGGCGCTCGATGTCACCGTCGACGACCCCGCTGACCGACCGCCACCTCCGACACGCAGCACCGTCGAACTTGTGGGCGGCCCGGCCGATGGCCAGCGCATGGGGTGGGACACCTACCCGCCGCCGCCAGCCATTGAGCACTACCAGACAAGCGGGCTCGACATCACCGACACGGAACCTCGACCCCTCCGCAGGCTCTTGTACCTGCCCATCCTCGACGACATGGGCTTTCAGAGCCGCAGCGACGACGGAGCCTGGTTCTACCGCTTCCGCCCCGACAGCGCCCGGGGATAGCGGCCCGGACAAAGCCGGTTGAGCACGAAACGATGGTCATGCACGGCCCGTCCCGCCCCCAGAGGTCCCCCGTTCCTCTCCGCGGGCAGGGCGGGCCGTGTCACCTCCGCCCACCGCCGAGGAGCGACCACCGTGCGACCCACCCACCCCGCCCCCGCCGACACCCCGGCCGACGACTACGAGTGGCCCACCTGCACGACCCCCACCTGCCGCCGCCCCCTCTGGCACGAAGAACTTCATCGCCACGCCTGCCGGCCCTGCCAGATCAAAACCCGCACCCGGCTCACCGAACTCCCCGCCCTGTTCACCCAGCTCAACACCACCACCCAGCACATGCGCGGCACCCGCCCCGGCTCCGGTACGCCCAGCGGAACGAAAACCCCGCCCCTCCCGCTCCGCCTCGACGTCGTCAACCTCACCGGCCCCGGAGGCATAGCCGCCCGCCTCCAAGCCATCGAAGACGCCTGGCGCCACGCCCTCGGCCGCCGCATCGGCACCTGGCCCGGCTCACCCGCCCAGGCCATACCCATCCACATCGACTTCCTCGTCATCAACCTCGAACGCGCCTGCGAAACCTACGACAGCGTCGGCCAGGACATCGACGACATCCGCCGCCTCCACGCCGAAACCCTCACCGCCCTCAGCGGCGAAACCCGCCCCGGCCGCATTGACATCGGCCCCTGCCCCACCCCCGACACCACCGGCACCCCCTGCGGCCAGCCCCTCACCGCCGCCACCAACAACCACCGCATCCACTGCCACACCTGCGGAACCCGCTGGGAAACCCTCAACGACTGGCGACGCCTCCGCACCGACCAGCAGAACCTCACCGGAGCCGCCGCATGAAGACCACCGCAAACCCCGCCCACCTAGAACCCTCACCGGCCCTCACCGCGGCCCGCGCCCTCGCCCAGCACGGCAACCACGTCCACTACGTCGCCGACAGCGAAATCCGCTGCCTCAGCCGCCACTGCCGCCGCCGCGGACGCCCCACCACCGCCCTCAACCGGCACGGCCTGCTATGACCGGCCCCGGCCGCACCCCCGCCCGCCGCCACCAGCGCCTCGCCGTCCCCCTCGACGAACTCTCCGCCGCGATCATCCGCCGCTACCGCCGCGAAGGAACCGACGCAGACACCATCCGCCGCGCCCTCCGCCTCCTCGCCCAAGCAGACGGACACCTCACCCCCGCCGGCCGCCTCATCGCCGACCGCGCCCAAGGACAGCGCCCATGACAGACCCCACCCGACTCAGAAGCCTCCTCGGCCAATGGGTTACCGTCACCAACCCCCACCGGCCAGCCTCCTGGCACGGCAAGCTCATCGGCCTCGCCGACGACCCCAGCGTCATCCTCCAAACCCCCACCGGCCAGCAAGCCTGCCTGCCCCAGTCGTTCACCATCGAACCCGCCGAAGAACCACCCCCACCACCCCCGAACGACCTTGCCGCCCAAGTGGACCTGTTCACGAAACAGGCGGCCGAGCTCCGAGACCTCCGCGCCCAGCTCAAGGCATCCAAACAGCGCGAGTGCGACGCCCTCTGCCGCGACGCCCAGGACGACCGAGACGACCTCCAGCGGAAGCTCACCGAAGCCCAGAACGAACTCGCCGCCCTCCGTATCGAACACGGCCACCTGCGCGAGCAGCTCATCCGCACCTCCCAGCGGGCACACCGCTGGTGGAACGCCTGGCGCTCCGCCCGAGCCCGGGCCCTCACCCACGCTGACCAGCGCGACGCTTGGCGCCACCTCGCCCGCCAAGACGGCCCCACCGACGACACCTGCGTCCGGCACGCAGACCTCCTGGCCGGCATCGGCTACCCCGTCCGCTGCCCCCACTGCCCACCCGACGCCACACCCATCCCGCCCACCCACTGGACCAAGCACATACAGCGCCACCACCCGGAAACCCCGATGCCCGAGCCCACCCCCGCCGAGCACTGCGGCGACGTCGTGGACCTTCCCGTCAGCGGCGGCACCACCGAATGCATCCTCCGCCCCGGCCACTCCGGTAGTCATGCCGACGAGAACGGCACACGCTGGCGGCGCCACACACCCGCCCCCACCACAGCCGACCTCCGCGGCCAGGTCGCTGAGTCGATCGCCACATGGGCCGACCACGACAGCGCCGACATCTTCCAAGCCGTCACCGCCGTGCTGCGAGTGCCCGCCATCGCCGAAGCCCTCACCGCCGTCGACCGGATGCGAGCCCTGCACCAGCCCGTAAAGGACTGGAGCTGGAACATCTTCGGCTGCAAGCACGACGGCAAACACGACCAGCTCTGCGCATGCTGCCGCACCTGTTACCCGTGCCCCACCCTCGCCGTTCTTGACCCGCAGGGGCCGTCGTGACCGACCTCCACGGCTGGATCACCCAGCAAGTCGACCAGGTCGAGCAGCTCCTCGCCGAAGGCGAATGGCCGCCGAGCCAGGACGACGGTGTCCGGCTCCGCTGTGAAGCCGACCGGCGCATCCTCGCCCGGCACCGCCTCGCCACCGAATGGTCGTGGGCCCACGGAGCCCCATGCCACGGCTGCGGCACCGAAGGCGACTGTGACGACCCCGTCACCGAGAACCTGAACGACTGCCCCGAGCTCCTCGACCTGGCTCACGCCCACGGCATCACCGACGAGATCCTCGCCAGCCTCGACCGACCCCAGCCGCCGGAGCGGCAGGTGCGCGACAGTGACCTCCTTGGACCCCAGTGGCGCCTCATCGGCACCCCCATGGCCGACGTACCACCCACGCTCCGCGGCCCCAACTGGAAGGCAGACCAATGAGTGAGACCGTGGAGGGACTCATCCTCAGCGCGCTGGTCCTCCTCCTGGTGGCCATCGTCTGCCGTCAAGACCGACGCATCCGCTACCTGCAGCACATCGCAGGCAATCGCGACGACTGGAAGACCCGCTGCCACCACTGCGGCAAACCCATGCGCGACACCGCAGCACTCGTCAGATCCCAGCCCGGGCCCGACAGCACCACCCGAGCCGTCTTCCACCTGGAACGCCCCGCATGTGCAGCCGCCGCCAACACGACTGAATGACCGAATGACTTGACACATGGCAGCTGTAACGGTATTCCTTGATCGTGGCACTCTTGTCACACCACGCTCCCTCAACTCTCACCGACTTCATTCCGGTGGGGGTTTTCGCATGCTCGGGGGAGGTGACGTGGTCGCCTTCCCGAACCCCGACACGCTTGAGCTTCACTTCGACCAGCTCGAGCACGGCAGCCAGCTCGGTGACCGCCACGAAGCCGCCCGCGCCGCCGGCGTCAAGCCCGGCACCATCAGCGTCTGGGTCAGCCGCGGCAAGATCGAGCCCGTCATCGCTGGCCCTGAGCCGCTGTTCCACATCCCCACCGTCCAAGCCGCCGCCCGAGCCGGCCGCAAGTACACCCCCAGCGACCCGGCTGCAAACAGCCGGCGTCCCCACAGGCACACAGCGGCCTGACCCTCAAGCGCCTGTGCTGGTGGGCACAGGCGGGGCCTCGACGCGCCCACCGCGCTCGGCCCCACGTCCGCCCGGTAAGGGCGTACCGGGCGGACACAAATCCTTCCCCACCCCGCACCAGAAGGGAGGCCCAGCATGGCGCTCGTCGAGATGACCGTCGCCGACGAACTCCTCCCCGACCTCCCCGACGTCCTCCTGCTGCTCCGCGCCCGCGAACGAGACCGGCACCCCGCCACCACCAGCGGCTGCACCATCGTCACCCTCGAAGTCGACAACGCCCCCGACGGCTGCCGCCGCGTGAAGCCGACGTTCCAGCGCACACCCCACGGCGTACGACTCATGTCCGTCACCTGGTACACCGACTAACCCCCACAGGCTCCGGTGCCGGACCAGCGGCGCCGGCTGTCTCGCAGCCTCTCCGCACCCACGCCAGGCAGCGAGACACCCGCTCCGGCCAGACCTGCCAGCGCGGCCGGAGCGGCCCCCAGCACCCACACGCATCCACCAAGGAGGGCCCGCCGTGGCATCTCTCAGCGACACCGCCGAGGACCGGGCCCTCAACTGGCTCACCGGCAACTCCACGACCGCCCCGACCCTGCCCCTCAAGGTCGCACTCGTCACCGCCAACGGCACCGACAGCGCAGCAGGCACGGAGGTGACCGGCGGCTCCTACGCCCGCCAGAACGTCACCTTCGCCGCCGCCTCCAGCGGAGCCACGGCCAACGCCACCGACGTCCTGTTCACCGGCATGCCCGCCGCCACGATCGTCGGCGTGGAGATCTGGGACTCCGCCGGCAGCCCCGTCCGCTGGTGGCACGGAGCGCTCACCGCGAACCGCACCACGCAGGCCGGTGATGAGCTCAAGCTGGCCGCGGGTGAGCTGGATCTGTCCTGCTCCTGACGACGCGAGGTGAGGTGAGCGATGCCCGGCTTCGACACCCTCACCGACGACTTCAACGACGGGACTCTCGACACCACCAAATGGTCCCAGTCCTACGGTGACCCGATCGAAGCCGACGGCCGGGCAAAGATTCCCTGCACGACCGGCTACGCGGGCCTGCGCTCCGCCAGCAGCTACACCCTCACCGGCTCCAGCGCCTACATGCGGATCTACCCCCCGGCCGCCGCCGGCGCCGCGTCCGCCGCCGCGAGCATCTTCGTGCAGACCAGCACGGGCGGCACCGACGCCGGGTTCCTCATCGACACCGCAGGCAACGCCGTCGGTCTCTACCTCCGCGAAGGCTACGCAGACCCTGGCGCGATCTTCCTGACCTACGACCCGGTCGCCCACGCCTGGATCCGCATCCGCGAAACCGCAGGCACCCTCTACTGGGACACCAGCGCGGACGGCCTCACCTGGACGAACCGCCGCACCGCGACCAGCCCCGCCTGGGCAGGCAATAGCGACTTGTCGATCGTCATCGAAGGCCACCGCGACACCGGCACCGACAACTACGTCGAAGCCGACAACTTCAACGTCCCGCCGTTCTCGACGATCGAGGCGTCCGCGTCCCTGACCGCGACGAGTTCCCTGGCCGCCGACGCCACCCGCACCGCCCTCACCGCAGCAGCTTTGACGGCCGACAGCACCGCGCAAGCCGCCGCCGTACGCACCGCCCGGGCCTCAACCACCCTCACCGGCGCCAGCGCCCTAACAGCGGCCGCAACCCGCACCGCCATCGCAAACAGCACCCTCACCGCGATCAGCGCCCTCACCGCGGCCGCCCTGCGCACCACCAACGCCACGGCGACGCTCAGCAGCGGAACCAGCCTCACCCCCACAGCCGTACGCACCGCCCGCGCCACCGCGGCCCTCACAGCCGTCAGCAGCCTGACCGCAGCCGGCGCCGTCACCGTCCCCGTCGACGCAGACGTCACCATCAGCGAGCCCTTCAGCCGGTGGAAGGTGAGCAAGCCGTGGATCTAGCCGCCTCCAGCAGCGAATACCTCCACATCACCGTCACAGCCACCGCCGACGGCGACCCCCTCACCCTCTCCACCCCGCCACAGATCGCCGTCATCCCCGGCAACGCCAACCCCGACAGCGACGACTGGCAGACCGCGACCTGGGCCGGCAGCAACGCCCGCCTCCGCCTCGGCCCCTCAGGCCTGCAGCTCACACCCGGCACCTACTGGGCATGGGTCAAGTTCACCGCCGGCTCCGAAACCCCCGTACGCCGATCAGGCCGCATCCGCATCTACTAGCCCAAGGGAGCCCGCGCCATGGCCAGCGACGACCTGCTGATGATCGTGCCCACCCGCGGCCGCCCCGACAGCGTCCCCGCCATCCTCGACTGCTGGCGACAGACCGGCGCCACAGCCGACCTGCTGTTCGCCGTCGACGACGACGACCCCACGCTGCCCGGCTACCGCCAGCACATGGAGACCCTCAACGACCCGCGCGTCCACTGGACGACAGGGCCACGGCTCCGCCTGTGCGGCACCCTCAACCAGGTCGCCGTCGACATGGCGCCCCACTACCGGTTCCTTGCCTTCATGGGCGACGATCATCGCCCCCGCACGGCTGGCTGGGACGAACGCTTCCGGATCTGCCTCTCCGGCGGCCCCGGAGTCGTCTACGGCAACGACCTGCTGATGGGCGAACGCATGCCCACCGCCGTCGCCATGACCAGCGACATCGTCCAAACCCTGGGGTACTTCAGTCCGCCGAGCCTGGTCCACCTGTGCCTCGACCTCGTCTGGCTCGACTGGGGCCGCGGCATGGAGCGGATCACCTACCTGCCCGACGTGGTCCTCGAGCACATGCACCCCGCGAACGGCAAAGCCCAGCTCGACGCCGGCTACCTCGAGTGCAACAGCTCAGAACAGTCCACCGCCGACGCGACCGCCTACTACGACTACCGCGACAACGGCGGCCTCGAAGCCGACCTGGCCAAACTCCGAACCCTCGTCGACTACGCCCACTACCAGCCCCGGCACGTCATGGGCATCGAGGAGGGAGCAGCATGAGCGCCGACGACATCATCGCCGCCTGGAACGAAGCCGACCCCGCCGCAATCCACCCCACCCGCAGCGTGTCCGAAGACGCCTACCGGGCCTCCGGCGAAGCACAGGCTGACCTCCTCGCCACCGTCCTCCCCAAGGGCTGCAAGGTCGTCGACTTCGGCTGCGGAGACGGCCGTGTCGCCATCCCCCTCCGCCAGCTCGGCTACGACGTCACCGCCGCCGACGCCTCCCCCGCCATGCTCACCCGGCTCACCGACCGCGACCCCGACATGCCCACCGTCCTCAGCGTCGGCACCGACCTCGCCCAGCAGCTCGGCAAGAAGACAGACGCCGTCGTCTCCCTCGCCGTCCTCATCCACCACGACTACGACGCGTGCGAACAGATCATCGAAGGACTCCGCGCCGCAGTCAGGGCCAACGGGCTCCTCATCCTCGACTGGCCCGAATCAGACCAGCCGGCCGAGGCAGGATCGTGGATCGGCGTCACCACCTGGTCCCGCGAACAGCAGGACACCATCTGCAAGCGCATCGGACTCAAGCGCCTCGACACCGACCTCCCCTGGCCGGTGTTCCGCGCGGTCAAGGCGGGCTGATGCGCGTCCTCCTCACCGGCGCCTCCGGCTTCGTCGGCCGCCACCTCCACCGCGCCCTCCTCACCCGAGGCGACGACGTCACGGCGATCGACATCAAGCCCTCCAAGGACGTCCAGTACACCGACGCCCTCGACTACTTCCGGAACGCCGACAGCCGCTACGACCTCGCCATCCACTGCGCCGCCCTCGTCGGCGGCCGCGCCAGCATCGACGGCTCACCGCTCGGCGTCGCCACCAACCTCGCCCTCGACGCCTGGTACATGCGCTGGCTCGCCCGCAACCACATCCCCCGCGCCGTCTACTTCAGCTCCTCCGCCGCCTACCCCGTCGCGCTGCAGCAGCCCGGACCCATCCACCGGCTCACCGAGACCGACATCGACTACGCCCAGCCCGGCCGGCCCGACGCCACCTACGGACTCGCCAAGCTCACCGGCGAACAGCTCTGCCAGCACACCGCCTCCGAAGGCACCCGCATGACAGTCCTTCGCCCCATGTCCGGCTACGGCGAAGACCAAGACCCCGCCTACCCCTTCCCCGCCTTCATCGAGCGAGCACTCGACCTCAAGGACCCGTTCGAGATCTGGGGCCACGGAGACTCCACCCGCGACTGGATCCACGTGAGCGACCTCGTCGCAGCCACCCTCACCGCCGTCGACCAAGGCATCACCGGCCCCGTCAACCTCGGCACCGGCCGCGCCACCAGCTTCGACGAACTCGCCCACCTCGTCACCCAGGCCGCCGGCTACACACCCGAACTCAAGCACCTCGCCACCGCCCCCCAAGGCGTCCACCACCGCGTCTGCGACCCCACCCTCATGCACACCTTCTACGAGCCCCGCATCACGCTCGAAGAGGGCATCGCACGCGCACTCACCACCTGACCGAGAGGCCCGCGCCCATGGCCCGCATCCAGATCCTCGAGCTCCCCGAAGGCGCCGGAGACGACCGCCCGCCCTTCGTCCTTGTTATCGACCAAGTCGACGACGAACTCGCTGAAGACATCACCCGCTGGCCGGAGGACATCGCCACGCGAATCGGCGCTCGCCAGCTCCTCTGCTTCCCCGGCACCATCAACATCCCCGCCAACGAGGTCCCCGTCGACCCCGACGGATACCCCCTCAAGCTGCGCATCGAGCCCGACTTCGAAACCTTCCGCGAGCAGGTGCAGCAGGAGATCCACACCGCCCAAGAGAAGATGGCTCACGCCATGCGCGACATCCTCCGAGCCCAGCGCCAGGCACGGAGCGCAGACCATGGCTGAACAGAAGATCGGCCAGTTCCTCGACTCCCTCGGAGTCACCGCCGACCTCGACGACGAAGACATGGTCGCCGACGCCCTCGTCATCCTGAAGGTCATCCAGCCCGACGGCTCCATCGCCATGTCCATTGGCGCCACCGACAGCCAGGACTGGATCAACCAGCGCGGGCTCATCCACAGCGCCCTCGAAGCTACCCAAGGCGGCTTTACCCGCAGCGCCGACGAGGGAGACCGATGAGCGGCGGATGGAAGGGCTCCAACCGCGTCCAACGCCTCCCCTCCAACTGGCGGCGCATCAGAGCCCGCGTCCTCGAACGCGACCCGATCTGCAGGATCTGCGGCGTGCGACCCTCCACACACTGCGACCACATCAAAGCCAAGACCGACGACCACACCGAAGCCGGCCTCCAAGGCGTCTGCGCCGAATGCCACGCCCAGAAATCCAGCGCCGAAGGTCACGCCGCCCGGCAAGCGAACCCCCGCCCAGGACGCGCCCGCCCCGAAGAAGACCACCCCGGACGCAGGTGACCCCATGCCGGCCTACCTCATCCAGCACCCCGCCCAACAGCGCCGCGAAGACATCCTCGTCGAGGACCCCAACCTCACCCTCACCTTCCACGGCGCATGGGCAGTCTTCACCGACACCCACGGAACCTGCCTTGCCATACCCAGCGCGCAAGGAGCCCACATCCAGCGGGTAGACGAACACCAGGACCACGAGCCCGCGCCACCGAAGGAGTGATCAGCGTGGCCAAGGCACGAGGCAGTCGGGGCAACGCCAGCACCCTCAAGCGGTACTGGGGACAAGGCGCCGGCGCAGCCCGCATCCGATGGGGCACACCCGGAGACTTCACCAGGTGCAGCCGGCAGCTCGCCAAGTACCTGGGACCCAGGGCCAAGGGGTACTGCGCACAG
This sequence comes from Streptomyces sp. STAM6, assembly GCF_054963715.1. Classification (NCBI taxonomy): domain Bacteria; kingdom Bacillati; phylum Actinomycetota; class Actinomycetes; order Kitasatosporales; family Streptomycetaceae; genus Streptomyces; species Streptomyces sp. STAM6. Next base: position 60,624 of record NZ_JBUEFZ010000024.1, read on the forward strand.
CTCCACCGACAGCGCACCGGAGTATGGCCTGGAGACCGGAGGAACGTCGGCCGGCGCCGACGCTAGCCACCACCCAGGGCAGCCAGCACGCCAGGAGGGAGGACAGTGGCAGCCACCAGCACACTGCATGTCCACTGTCCCGAGTGCGACCAGGTCATACCGATCACCATCCAAGCCGAGCTCGCACGCGACCAGGACAACGCGCTCACCGTCAGCGTCGAACCCGACCTCACCGAACTGGCCGCCCACGCCTGGACCCACGCCAGCGACTGACCACCACCTCGCAGGCCAGCGGCCGGCCAGCGCCCCGAGGCTACCCGGGGGTGTACCCCCCTCCCCGCCGGCCTGGACATCGGGGCCGTATAGCACCTGAGGATCCGCCCGGGTTTCCAAGGCCCTGACCTGCGGCTTCTCGCGACCCCGCCCGGCCCGCTCCCGCCGTATCCGACCAGTCAGTCTCATTTCGCCTGGTCAGAAGCTTGTAGCCGTAACACGTGGGCCGGTAGGATGGAGGCATGCCCGCCACCCAGACCGCCCGCCGCACCCGGTGCGAGCGCTGCGCCGGCCCGCTGCCTGTGCTGGCTCGGGCCGACGCGCGGTACTGCAGTGGCCCTTGCCGCCAAGCCGCCTACCGGGAGCGCCGTGCCGAGCGGTCGTCCCGTGTGAAGGCCGAGCAGGTGGAGCGGATCCCAGCCGAGCTGACTGGTCGTGCGCGGTGGGTGCGGCATGCCGCGAAGCGCCCGATGCGTACGGACGGCAAGTGGGCGTCCGTTACGGACCCGTCCACCTGGTCCGACTACGCAACCGTCGCGGCTTGCCAGCTCGGTGAGGGCGTCGGCTTCGTCCTCACCGCTGGGGACCGGATGCTGGTGGTCGACCTGGACCACGCCGTCGAGGACGGGCAGGTGCTGCCCTGGGCACAGCGGATCATTGACGCGCTGCCTCCGACATACATGGAGCGCGGCCGCTCTGGTAGCGGCTTGCACCTGTGGTTCCGCGGCACCCTGCCGGCCGGTCGCCGGGTCCGGCGCGGAGAACTGGCGGTCGAGGCGTACGCGGACGGCCGCTACATCATCGTCGGTGACCGGGTTCCGGGTACGCCGCTTGAGCTTTCCGAGCTGCCGGATGCAGCCGGTGTCATCGCCTCGCTGATCTGACGCCCGGGTGGCGTCGCAGCAGGCATTCGTCTGTCTGCGGCGCCCTGGAGGCGCTGCGTGTTCGCGCCTGAAAGACCCGGGAGGTCGTCATGGGTGCTCGAGGTCCCATCGGGAAGCGTTCCGAGGAGCGCATGGGGCACCGGTCCAAGGAGGAGAAGGACTCCATCACCAAGGTCCCGGCAAACGTCGACATCGACTTGCCGGATCTTCCGGAGCCGGAGTCGACGTGGCATCCGATCGCTATCGACTGGTATCTGTCGCTGCGGCAGTCGGGTCAGGCGGTGTTCTACCAGCCGTCGGACTGGGCGACCGCGCGGTATGCGGCTGAGCTGATGTCGCGGGCCCTGGACAGTGAGAGGGCGCCGAACGGGCAGCTGATCGCCGCTCTCAACAGCGTCATGGGCAGTCTGCTGACGACCGAGGGAGACCGTCGTCGGGCCCGGGTTGAGCTGGAGCGGAGGAAAACCAAGCGGGACTCGCCGGCGAAGGTGACGGCGCTTGATGACTACCGCTCCGCCTTCGGTGGTTGACCGGGGGACGGTCGAGGAGGTCCCGGAGAAGGTCGAGCCGTTCGTCATCGGCCCGACGTGGACCCGCGGGGACGACGGCCTGTTCGTCCGCCCGGCGTTCACGCTCGGCTGGCATGTCCTGGTGTGGACGTCGAAGTACCTGCAGCTTGGGCGAGGCAGGCCGTGGCGGTACACCAACGAACAGGTCCGCCTGATCCTGTGGTGGTTCGCGATCGATCCGGACACGGGCGAGTTCCTCTATCGGGACGCGGTGCTGCAGCGCCTGAAAGGCTGGGGGAAGGACCCGTTCGGGGCGACGCTGTGCGCGGTCGAGTTCGTGGGCCCGTCGCGCTGGTCGGGTCAGACAGCCGGCCCTGACGACGAGGACGGCATTCCGGAAGGGCAGCCGGTCGGGCGGCCTCACCCAGACCCGTGGGTGCAGGTAGCGGCGGTCTCCAAGGACCAGACCCGCAACACGATGACGCTCTTCCAGTCGCTGTTCACCCCGGCAGCGTTTGCCGAATACGGCATCGACGTCGGCAAGGAAATCGTCTACGCCCACAAGGGCCTGGCCCGGATCGAAGCGGTCACCTCTTCGCCCCGAGCGCTTGAGGGTGGCCGTACGACCTTCACCCTCCTGAACGAGACGCACCACTGGATCGAGGCGAACCAGGGCCACGAGATGGCCGCCACGATCGAGCGGAACGCCACCAAGTCCGCCGACGGCGCGGCCCGTACCTTCGCCATCACCAACGCCTTCGAGCCGGGCGAGGACAGCGTCGCGGAGCAGACCCGTGACGCCTACGAGGCTTTCGAAGCTGGCCGAACCGAAGACCCGGGCATCCTCTACGACTCGCTGGAGGCGCCGCCGGAGGCCAAGCTGACCAAGGCGTGGATCCCCAAGGTCCTCGAGGCGGTCCGCGGGGACTCGGTGTGGCTGAACATCCCCCGCATCATGAAGTCCATCCTCGACGTGCGGAATCCGCCGAGCCGCTCTCAGCGGTTCTGGTACAACCGCGTGGTCGCCGCGGAGGACTCGTGGATGGCCCGCTACGAGTGGGACGCCTGCAAGCGGGAAGACCTGGCCCTGGCCGACGGCGACGAGATCGTCATGTTCTTCGACGGCTCCAAGTCCGACGACGCCACCGGGCTTGCGGCCTGCCGAATGTCCGACGGGCTGGTCGTCACGCTCGGGGTGTGGCAGAAGCCTCCGAACTGGCCGGCGCCGAACACGCCGGGCTACGTGCCCTGGTCGGTTCCCCGGGACGACGTCGACGGCGTCGTCGATAACGCCTTCGCCCACTACCGGGTACTGGCGTTCTTCGCCGACCCAGGATCTGGGCAGGACGACGACGGAGAGCTGTACTGGGACGCCTACCTCGATCGGTGGGGCCAGACCTACGGCAAGAAGCTCCTGCAGCGGGCCGTCACCACCGGCCCGAAGCAGCACGCGGTCCGCTGGGACATGCGCGCCAAGACGCACCAGGAACAGTTCACCGACGCCGTCAAGCGCACCCACAAAGACGTCCTCGAACGGACCCTCATCCACGACGGCAACCGCGTCATGCGGACCCACGTCATCAATGCACGGCGCCGCACCAACCAGTGGGGCATCACGATCGGCAAGGAGCACCGCGAGAGCGCCCGGAAGATCGACCTGGCCGTGTGCATGATCGGCGCGCGGATGCTGCGCCGCCTGGTCCTGAACTCCCCAAAGCACGCGAACCGGCCGAAGGGCCGCGGTAAAGGACGGGTGGTGGTGCTGCGGTGACTGTCTCCATCCCCGAGCTGCCGCTGGTGACGCTGTCGGACGACGAGCTGGCGCTCATCAGCGTCCTGCGCGCCGACATGCTGCAGGACCGGTGGCGCCTTCAGCTGCTGGACGCGTACTTCAACGGCGAGCAGCTGGTCCGCGATCTCGGAATCAGCATCCCGCCGCAGCTCAAGAGCCTCCACACGGTCATCGGCTGGCCGAGGATCGGCGTGGAGTCCCTCGAGGAACGCCTCGACCTGGAAGCGTTCCGGTGGGCGGACGGCCGTTCCGCGGCCGACCTGGACGAGATCTCCGCGGCGAACGACCTGTTCGACGAGTCGAGCCTGGCGCATCTCGACGCGCTGACCTACGGCCGCTCCTATCTCACCGTCGGTTCAGGCGAGGACGACGGCCCGCCGCTCATGTCGATCGAGTCCCCGCTCGACATGACCCTGCTGTGGGATGCGCGCCTGCGCATGGCACGCGCTGGGCTACGCGAGTGCCAGCCCGACAGCCTGGCGGAGTCGTGGCCTGATGACCGGATGGTCGTGCTGTACCTGCCCGACCAGACGATCCAGGCGATCCCTACGGATTCGGGTGGCTGGGAGGTCGTGGACCGGGACATGCACGGCCTGGGCGTGGTGTCGGTGCTGCGGCTGGCGAACCGGCAGCGCGCCGCTGACCGGGTCGGCCGGAGCGAGATCACCCCGGAAGTCATGTCCATCACGGATGCCGCATGCCGCCGGCTGATGGGCATCGAGGTGGCAGCCGAGTTCTTCGGCGCGCCGGCCCGCTACATCCTCGGCGCTTCCGAGTCCGCCTTTCAGGACGCAGAGGGCAACGCAAAGAGCGCGTGGGAGACGTACATCGGCCGCGTCCTGGCGCTGGAGCGGGACGAGGACGGCAACGTCCCCACGGTCGGCACGTTCCCCGCGCACGACCCGTCCGGCCAGACAAAGATCATCGACCTGTACGCCAGGATCATGGCGACACAGTTCGGGCTGCCGCCGCACATGCTCGGCTACACCACGGACAACCCGGCCTCCGCGGACGCGATCCGCTCGACCGAAGCCAAGCTGGTGAAGAAGGCTGAGCGGCGGATCCGCCGGTTCGGGGCCACGTGGCAGCAGGCGATGCGGCTGGCGCTGTGGGTCCGTGACGGGGAGCCGCCGGACAAGTCCCGCCGCATCGAAACCGTGTGGCGTAACCCTGCAACCCCGACGCTTGCCGCTCAGACCGACGCCGCCGTGAAGCTGGTGGAGGCCGGTGTCCTTCCCAGAGACAGCGACGTCGTCCTGGAAATGGCAGGCCTGACCGAGGGACAGCGGCGCCGGGTGCGCGCCGAGCGACGTCGCGCCGCCGGCACCGCGCTCCTGAACCGTCTGGCCGGCCCGGACAACACGACGGCGGACAGCGCGCCAGGACCGGAGGCTGCCGATGGCCTCGAGGGTCTCTGACAGCGACGACGGCGCGGCCCGTCTGCGCCGAGCCCAGCAGCAGGTGGGACGCAACCTGGTCCGCGACATGCGGGCCCTGCGCCGCCTGATCCGGCCCGGCCGTCTCCAAGCGTCCGTCCCCGCCTGGATAGAGGCGGTCCGCGCGCTGGTGGGGGAGTACTCGACCGCCTCAGCGACGCTGGCCGCCCAGTTCTACGAAGGCCAGCGAGACGACGCAGGCATCACCAGCCGCTTCACCGTCCCCATCCCGGATCCCGCGCCGGACGAGCAGATCGACCAGACGCTGCGCTGGGCCACCAAGGACCTGTGGCCCCGCGACCCTGAGGCGTCGACAACGACCGACGCGCAGCGCCAGACCCTGGAGGTCCGCCTGGACCAGGCAGAGAAGAAAGCGGAGGGCGCCATGGAGCGCCTGGTGCTGAACTCCGGACGGCAGACCATCCGCGAAGCCGTCGACCGTGACCCCGGCGCGGTCGCCTACGCGCGGGCCGCTGCCCTCGGCGCCTGCTCCTTCTGCAAGGTGCTCGCGTCCAGAGGCGCCGTCTATGGCGATCTTGATCGGGCTGGACGTGACGCTAACGAGCTGTTCACCGGCGACGACAGCGTCATCAAATTCCACAATTCGTGCCGGTGCCAGCCCATCCCGGTCTTCCGCGGGCAGCGCTTCGAGCTGTCACCGCACGCTGCGGAGTGGGACCGCATCTACCGCGAGTACGCCGCCCCCTACCCCGGCGAACAGCTCCTGCGGTTCCGGCATGCGCTCGCCGAGCACGACCGGCACCCGCTGCCGGCCGGCCACTGACTGACCCCCTTTCACGGGCCGCCCTGGTGGCGGCCCTTCGTCATTCCCAGCCCCTGGAGGGCCGCACCGTCATGCCCGAAGAGACCGAGACCCACACCAGCGAGCACACCGACGCCGAGGAGACCACCACTGCCGTGGCGGCCGCCGAGGACGACGCCGGCACAGACGAGCCCACCGAGACCGAGGACGACGCCCAGGAGGCGCAGCCCGAGGCCACGGACGAGCCGTTCGACCCGAAGCGGTTCGAGGCGGAGCTTCGCAAGAAGAACAGCGAGGCCCAGAACCTCCGGCGCCGCCTGAAAGAGCTTGAGCCGCTGGCTCGGAAGGCCAAGGAGCTCGAGGACGCGCAGAAGTCGGAGGCCGAACGGCTCGCCGACCAGCTGCGTGCCGCCCAGGAGCAGATCGCGTCTACTCGCAAGCGCCTTGTCCGCAGCCAGGTGACGGGCCTGGCTGTCGGTTTCGCCGACCCGGAGGACGCGGTCGGCGCGCTGGACCTGGACTCCTACATCGACGACGAGGGCGAGATCGACGAGGCGGCCATCCAGGCAGACCTCACAGCCCTTCTCGAACGCAAGCCGCACTGGGCCAAGGCCCAGCCCCAGGAGGGCCCGCGGCGCCCCGCACCGGACCGCACTCAGGCATCCGGCGCCAAGCAGACACGGACCCTCACCCCGGAAGACGAGTTCTCGGGGTGGCTGAAAACGCAGCTGAAGTAGCTGCGGGAAGGACAACCCATGGCGGTCACCGCCCCCCTCAAGCTCAGCGACGTCAATGACGCGCTACTGCCCCGGACCATCACCGGCCCGATCTTCGAGAAGTCGGTGGAGCAGTCGGCCGTCATGTCGCTCGCGCAGCGCGCTCCGCTCGCGATCGACGCCAACACCTCCGTCCCGATCCCGATGGACGTGCCGACCGCCGACTGGGTCGGCTCGGCGCAGGCCAAGCCGCTGAGCTCCGGCTCGGTCGGTATCAAGACGATGCAGCCCCGCAAGATCGCTGTTCTCATCCCGGTCTCCGAAGAGGTCGCGATGACGAACGCGGGCGGTCTTTTCACCCAGCTGCAGCGGGACCTTCCGACCGCGTTCGCCCGGGCCTTCGACATGGCCGCCATCCACGGCAAGACGATGAAGGGCGCCGCCGGCCCCTTCTCGGACTACCTGGCGATGACGACCAACGCTGTCGCGCTCGGCACGGCCACCCAGGCGCAGGGCGGCGTGTGGGCGGACTTCGTCAACGGCATGGGCCAGGTCGTCGACCAGGACTGGGACTACACCGGCACCGTCGCCGACCACCGGCTCAAGCCGACCCTCCTGCTGGCCACCGACACCACCGGCCGGCCGATCCTCGTCGACACCACCCAGCCCGGCAACCAGATGGCGTCCGCCGGCACCCTGATCGGCGAGCCGCTTGCCTACTCGCGCAGCGTGTCGGGCAAGCAGCGCCGCCAGTCCACCTCCTCCGACACCGGTCTTCGGGCCATCGGCGGCGACTGGTCCCAGGCGGCGTACGGCGTCGGCATGGACATCACCGTCCGCATCAGCAAGGAAGCGACCTACATCGACGAGGAAGGCGGCGTCCACTCCGCGTTCCAGGAGAACCTGGTGCTGATCCTCGCCGAGGCGTTCTACGGCTACGTCCAGGGCGACGCCGAGGCCTTCGTGAAGTTCACCGGCACGCCGTCCGGGTCGGCTTCCTGATGGCGGGGGCTGTCCCGGCTTCCGCGCCGGGCGGGACGGCCACCCCGCTTCGTATCGTGGTCCGTGTCCACGCCATGCCGCCCGAGCACAACGCGGGGGCCGAGCACATGCTCGTCTCCATGCTGCGGCCCCTGGCAGAGCGTGGACACCACGTCTCGGTGTGGCTGTCGCGGTACGGCAAAGCCCGCGAGGACTACACCTACCGCGGTCTGCAGGTCGTGCCGCTCGAGGCACGCCTGGACTTCCCCACCGCGGTCCGCAGGGCCGACGTGCTCGTCTCCCACCTGGAGTGCGTGCCGTCGACAGCGGCGCTGGCCCGCGGCTACGGCAAGCCGGTCATCGTCGTTTGCCACAACACGCACGCCGCCACGTTCCGGAACGTGGCCGCCGGCGACACCGCGCTGGCGGTCTACAACTCCCAGTGGATGGCCCGTGAGGCGGAGCTGTTCTTCGCCGAGTACCCCAAGGGTGTCCGGCCGCGCAGTGAGCTGATTGTGCGGCCGCCGGTGTTCGCCGCCGAGTACGCCACCAAGCCGGGCAAGAAGATCACCCTGATCAACTGCAATCCGGAAAAGGGCGGGCACGTTCTCGAGCAGCTCGCCCGGCGGATGCCCGACGTCGAGTTCATGGCCGTCACCGGGGCCTACGGACAGCAGGTCCTGCCCGACCTGCCGAACGTCGAGATCGTCCAGCACGTCGACGGGCAGCAGATGCGGGAGCACGTCTACGGCCGTACCCGGATCCTGCTGATGCCGTCCTCCTACGAGTCGTGGGGCCGCGCCGGCGTCGAGGCCCTGGCGAGCGGCATTCCAGTGGTGGCTCACCCCACCCCGGGCCTGACCGAGTCCCTTGGCGAGGCCGGGATCTTCGTCGACCGGAACGACGTCGACGGCTATGAGGCCGTGCTGCGCAAGCTGCTGACGGCACCGGAGTACCGGCTTGCCGCCAAGCGGGCCAGAGCCCGCAGCGCTGAACTGAACCCGGCCGACGAACTGGCCGCGTGGTGCGACGCCGTGGAGGGCCTCACCGGCCGATAGGAGGTGCGCGATGGCGTTCCAGTCCCCGACCGCCGAGGACCTGGCTCTCTTCCTCGACCTTGAGGAGATCAACGGCGCCAGGGCCGACCTCCTCATCGCGAAGGCGATCGAGCTGTGCGAGACCGTCGTCAAGCCTCTTCCCGACGGCGCCGGCGCGGTCGTGCTGTCCGCCGCCGGAAGGGCCTACGTCAACCCCCAGTCCGTCTCCTACGAGACCATCGGCCCCATGTCGGTGCAGCGCCCCCAGGGATCCGGCGGCCTGTATCTGACCAAGGCCGACAAGGCTGCGCTGAAGTCCCTGGCCGGCAGAGGGGGAGCGTTCACCGTCGACCCCACGCCGGCGACAGCTGACCCGTCCCCGACGTATCCGGTCGACGCCGACTACGGCTACACCGAGGAGTACGAACCGGGCTGGGGGTGGCCGTAGATGCCGGCCCCCTACCCGTTCGGCGTCACCGTCCGCGTCCTGCGCACTGGCCCCTCACCGGGCCGGGACCCGCGCGGTCAGCCGCTGCCCGGGCCGGACGAGTCGTTCGACGTGCCCGGCTGCGTCGTCACTCCGCGCGAGTCCTCGCCCCAGGTGGGCGGCGACCAGCAGCAGGGCCGCGACACCGTCATCGTCGGCATCACCGTCTACGCGCCGCCCGGCACCGACATCCGCACCACCGATGAAATCCGGGTCAGCGAGGGCCGCTACCAGGGCGTGACCTTCAAGGTCACCGGCGAGCCCGGCGACTGGGGGAGGAACGTCTTCACTGGAACCAAAGGCCCCGTGCAGTTCGCGGCCGACCGCGTCAAGGGCTAACCGCGCGCCTGCTCCACGGCCGCCAGCAGCTGCTCGGCAGCCTCGTTGCTGCGGCGCGGGATGGACAGGCTGTGCGGGTCGCTCTGCGGCGGCCTGCCGCCGGCGACCAGCCCGGACTGCTCCCGGGCAGGCAGGCTCCCCGGCAACAGGAACTGCACATAGCCGTGGAACAGACGGCTCGCCGGTTTCATCCGCGTACCGGTCACGTCCGCTGCGCGCAGCCGGAACTCCTGCGGCCGCTGACCAGCAGCCTTCTTGGTGATGGTGATCCATTCGCCGTCGAAGCTGACGCTGCCCTGCACGCCTCGCACGTCCATACCGCCCCCAGTAGTGAAGAGGTGGTCATGATGCCCGCAAAGTTCAAGATGTCCAACCGGGGTGTCGGGCAACTGCTGCGCAGCGACATGGTCCTTGCGGAGATGATGCGCCGCGCCGAGATCATCAAGAACATCGCCGAGGCCATCGCCCCGGTCGACCGCGGCCAGTACAAGACCAGCTTCTACGTGCAACCCGTACGCCGCGGCGGGCGCCGCAAGGACCGCGCGGTCGCCATCGTCGGTAACCGCGCTCCGCACGCCGCGCACGTTGAGTACGGCACCGAAAAGGTCACCGCCCACCACGTCCTGCTGCGCGCAGCACAGGCGGGAGGACGCTGATGGCTGATGTCGGATCGGTCGACGTCGAGCTTGAGCTGATCGGCTGGACCCAGGCCCGTCTCGGCGCCGGAGTCGTCGTGCGCGACGAGCTCGACAACAACCTCCTTGAGGAGCTGCCCACGGTGCAGATCGAGGTCGTCGGCGGTGACGACGACGGCTTCCGCCTGGACCGGGCCCTGGTCGACCTCAACGTATACGCCGCGACCCGCGCCGCCGCTATCCAGCTCGCTGCCCAGGTCCACGGCCTGTACCTCGCCGACCTTCCCGGTTCGAAGACGACGAGCGCGGTGTTCGGCCGGGTCACCACGATCTCCCGGCCGGCGATCCGGCCGTACGAGAACACCGGCCTCCGCCGCGTCGGCGGCACCTACGCCATTCACAGTCACCCGGTCGCCTGACCGGACCCGAGGGTCCGCGCCAGCCCCTCAGTTCCCGCCCGAGCGCGGGCTCCCTTCCATGTCTGGAGAGACATCATGGTCAACATCACCCGCGCCGCCGACCTCACCATGGTCGGCGCCAATGGCGGGGCCTGGGTGGCGCCGGTGGGAACCGCCGCCCTCGCCGACCCGACCACCCAGCCGCTTTCCCCGTGGAAGGCCCTGGGTGCCATCTCCGAGGACGGCCTGACCAACGGCTGGGACGAAGAGTCGCAGCAGTTCACCCCCTGGGGGCTGACCAGCCCGTTCCGCACCCAGATCACCCAGTCCATCCGCACGTTCGGCCTCACGGTGTGGGAGACCTCCCGCCTGGCGGTCATGTCCCTGCACTACCGGCTCGACGAGTCGGAGTTCACCCCCACCGGCGGCATCACCCAGTACGCCGAGACGGCCAGCCCCGTCCCGGACCGCCGCGCGTTCTGGTTCCTCGTCGTCGACGGCGACAACTACCGCGGGTTCTACGTCCCCGAGGGCGAGATCAACGACCGCGGTGACGTCACCTACAAGCAGGACGAAATGTCTGGCTTCGAGTGGACGGTGACCACCTACCCGGACGCCGCCGGCAACACGGTCTACCACGTCGACAAGATCCCGACGACACCGTCCGACCCGCTGAGCTAACCCCTCCGAGCTGGATGGGCGGGTCACATCTGCTGGCGCGGGCCCGGCCCGCCCATCCTTCACCCCTCACACCCGCGCCGAAGGAGTCCGCGCATGCCGCCCGCAGTCAGCGGGCCGTGCTTCGACGACCTGCACGACCTGTGCTCCTGGCCCACCACGCCAGGAACCGCCCTGTTCCTGTACTGCTCATGCGAATGCCATCAGGAGGCCCGCGCCATGGCCGACAAGCCCCGCGCCACCACCCGCCGCACCACCACATCCCGCCCCGCGTCACGTAGCCCGCGTGACCTGGCTCCCGCTGTCCAGGAGCCGGACGACACCCTCGACGCTGATGCGGCCGAGGCCCAGGAGCTCGAGGCCGAGGGTCACTACGTGACCGCCGAGCTCGACGGCGAGGAGCTCCGCCTGGTCCCGCCCGGTGCTTGGCGCCAGTCCTGGCAGAAGGCACTGGCCAACGGCCAGTTCGACTATTTCGCCGAGCAGGTCATCCACCCCGACGACCTCGACCTCTACCAGGAGATCGACCCCACAAACGACCAGTTCGAGGAGTTCGTAGCCGAGGCGGCCCGCCGGTCCGGTGAGAGCCTGGGGAAATCGCGTGGACCCGCTCGGTCGTCCAGGCGCACCCGGAGGCGGTAGAAGCCGACCTCCTCGAGCGGGGATTCGATCTCCTCGACGTCTACCGCGGCGACATGACGTGGCGGCGGCTGCGGGTCATCATCCAGCACCTGCCGCCCGAGTCCCACACCATGACCGCGCTCCGCAACGCCATGAGCGCCGAGGACTTCGACAAGCAGGCCACCGCAGGCGAACCGTCGGAAGACCGCTGGTCCAAGCAGGAACAGCTCCTGGCCGGCATCTACGACGCGCTGCGGGACCTGCAATACATCACCGTCGTCGCCAATTCCGACGGCAAGGGCCGCAAACCCAAGCGGCCCGCACCCCTGCCCCGGCCCGGCGTCAGTAAGCCGAAACGCCGTGAGCCGATGTCGGAGCAGGCCGCGAACAAGCTGTTCGAGCTGATCAACGGAGGCGCGGCCTGACGCGCGAGAGGGGGTCCTCTCGTGGCGATCCAGGTCGGCTCCGTCGAGGTCGATGTCGTCCCCAACACCCGCGGCATCTACGCCCGGCTGCGCTCCGGTCTCGAGCCTGCCGCAACCCGGGCGGGCCGCGACGCGGGTGAGGCCGCAGGCCGGTCCTTCGGCCCCGCCATGCAGGGCCAGGTCGACGGCATCGGCCTGCAGATCGGGCAGCAGATCGGCCGGCAGATAGCCGCCCGCATCACCGCCGAGATCCGCAGCGCGATGCGCGACGGCATCACCCAGGGCGGCGGCCCAGCCCGTACCGCGGCCGCCCGCCAGGGACAGCAGAGCGGCTCCGCGTTCGCCCGCTCACTGCGCACCCAGCTCCAGGCCGCGCTGCAGGCGCTGCCCGAGGTACGTCTGCACGCGAACTCCACCGATGCCCAGCGGGAGATCTACCAGATCCGCTCCCAGCTGATGGCCATCCAGGACGCCCGGATCGGCATCGACATCTCGTCCGCCGACGCGGTCGCCGCCCTGTCACACATCGAGGCCAGGCTCGCCGCCCTGTCGGCGTCCGACGCTGACGTCGCCATCCGGGTAGATGCGGCCGCAGCCGCGACCCAGCTCGCCGCGATCCAGGCCCAGGTCAACCGCCTGGACGGCGACACCGCCCGCGTGGACGTCGACACCTCCGGCGCACTGGGCGCCGTCCTCCAGCTCGGCGTCGCAATCGCCGGCCTCGCGGCGATCCCCGCAGTGCCGGTCCTGGCCGCAGGGATCGGCGCCATCGCCTCTGCCGGTGTGGCGGCCGCGGCCGGTGTCGGCGCGATCGCCGCCGTCGCGGCCCCGGCATTCGTCGGTATCGCCGGCGCGCTGCAGGCACAGAAGGCCGCCCAGGACGCGGCGACGGCATCGACCCTGAAGGGCGGCCAGGCCGCGTCCCAGGGAGCGTCCCGCGCCCTGCAACTTGCCGGCGCCCAGCAGGCCCTCTCCACCGCAGAGCGGAACGGGGCCCGGCAGGTCGCCCAGGCCCAGCAGCAAGTCCGCCAGGCCAGGGTCGCGGCCGCCGACGCGGTCGTCCAGGCCGGGCAGCGCAACGCCGCCGCAGCCCGCGCCATCGAGGACGCAGAGCGGTCCCTGGCCCGATCCCAGCAGGACGCCAAGCGCGCACAAGAAGACCTCACCCTCGCCCGCCGCCAGGCGGCCCTCGAGCTGGAGGATCTGAACACCCGTCTGGCTGGGGCCGAGCTCTCCCAGCGGGACGCCGCCCTCGGGGTGCAGGAAGCGCAGGCCGAGCTCAACGCTGTACGCGCTAAGGGATCCAAGGCGACCCAGCTCGACATCGACCGGGCCCAGCTCGCCTACGACCAGGCCGTCCAGCGCCTGAAGGAGCAGACGACCGAGACGACCCGCCTGAAGGCGGAGACGGAGGCCGCGAACAAGGCCGGCGTCGAGGGGTCGAACACGGTGCGCTCCGCGCAGGACCGCCTGGCGCAGGCGCAGGAGCAGGTCGCCGACCGGTCCCGCGCCGTACGCGATGCGCAGGAAGAGGCGGCCCGTACGCAGGTCGAGACGGCCCGCCAGATCGCGCAGGCCCAGGAGCGGGTCGGGGAGGCCACCGCGAACGTCGCGGTCGCTCAGCAGTCCGCCGCCGACGCGGTTGCCTCCGCGCAGCGGCAGATCGCCTCCGCGTCGCTGTCAGCGGCCGGGGGCGTCGATCAGGCTGCGATAGCGCAGGGCAAGTACCAAGCCGCCCTCGCCAAACTCAGCCCAGCGGCCCGCGGCACGTTCAACGCGTTCCAGTCGCTGCGCACCGCGTTCACCGCCTGGTCCACGTCGCTGCAACCGGCTGTGATGCCGATCTTCACCCGGGCGCTTAACGGCATCAAGAACAGTCTGCCTGGCCTGACCCCGTTTGTGCTGGCCGCCGCCAAGGCGATCGGGGAGCTTCAGGACCGCGTCTCCCGAGGCTTCAAGTCCCCGTGGTGGATCCAGTTCCGCACCGAACTCGCAGGCGCCGTGTACCCGGCGATCATCGGTCTCGGTGTCAGCTTCGGCAGGATCTTCAAGGGCATGGCGGGAATCGTCGATGCCTTCCTGCCGCACATGCAGTCCATCTCCACTCGCATGCAGGAGATCACCGGCCGCTTCGCGAACTGGGGCACCAGCCTCAAGGGCTCTGAGCGGTTCGAGCGGTTCCTGTCGTACTCCTCGCAGCAGGGCCCGATCCTGGCGAAAACCCTCGGCGACATCGGCAACGCCTTCTACCAGATCGCCCGCGCGGCGGCCCCGCTCTCGGGGCCGGTGCTGAGCGCGCTCGGCGCGGTGTTCTCGGCGATCGCGTCGATCGCGGAGACCTTGCCGTGGCTGATCCAGCTGTTCTACGCCGCCTGGATCGCGACGAAGCTGTGGACGCTCGGGATGATCGTGTTCAACGCTGTCATGGCCGCGAACCCGATCACCCTGATCATCATCGGGATTGTGGCGCTGGTCGCCGCCGTGGTGTACGCCTACCAGCGGTTCGGCTGGTTCCGCGACCTGGTGCAGACCGTGTGGGGTGCGATCCAGACCGCCGCCATGTGGGCCTGGACCAACGTCTTGCAGCCGGTGTTCTCCGGGATCTGGACCGCGCTGCAGACCGTCGGTCGCTGGGCCATGTGGCTGTGGTCCAACGTGCTTTCCCCCGTCTTCTCTTTCATAGAGACGGCGGCTCGAATTCTACTGACGGTGGTCGTGGTCGCCGTCCTCCTCCCGATCATCGCAGCCATAAAAATTCTGGGCGCAATAGCGTCATGGCTTTGGGATGTCGCCATAGGTCCCGCATTTCGCGCAATAGCCGCAACTGCGATCTGGCTGTGGCGAAGCGTATTTTCCCCCGTGTTCTCCTTCATAGGAGACAAGGCCGAGTGGCTCTGGTCCAACGCGATCCGCCCTAGCTTCGAACTGCTCAAGCAAGGCCTGCAGTTCGTCGGCGACAAGGCGAAATGGCTCTGGGAAAAGATCCTTTCGCCGGTCTTCTCGTGGATCGGCGACAAGGGGAAGTGGCTCTGGGATCACGCGCTCCGGCCTGCGTTCGACCAGGTAAAGAAGGGTATCGACAAGGTCGGCGAGTCCTTCGAAGACGCGAAGAACTTCATCTCCCTGGCCTGGTCTCAAGTCCAGGAAATCGCGAAGAAGCCCGTCCGGTTCATCATCGACAAGATCTACAACGCCGGGATCGTCCCGACCTGGAACCTGGTCGCGGGTGCGTTCGGCGCCCCGAAGATCGAGCGCATGGAGACCAAGGGCTGGGCCACTGGTGGTGTCCTGCCCGGCTACAGCCCCGGCAAGGACATCCACAAGTTCGTCTCCCCGACCGGTGGCGGCCTCGAGCTGTCCGGCGGCGAGGCCATCATGCGGCCGGAGTTCACCCGCGCGGTCGGCGCCGGATTCGTCAACACCATGAACAAGATCGCCACCACGAGGGGAGCGGACGGCGTCAAGGCCGCCCTCGCCCCCGCGATGGGCGGCAACCCCGCCACACCCGTCCAGCGGTTCGCGTCCGGCGGCATCTTCGGCTGGATCGGCAAGACCGTCGCCGGCGTGGGCTCCAAGGCGTGGGAGACGGCGAAGAAGGGGGCCTCCTGGATCAGCGACACCCTCGAGTCCTCCGCCCGAGCCGGCCTGAACAACGTGGTCGACCCGCTGCTGAAGGTCTTCCCCGGCGCCGAGACCAACTTCGGCAAGATGATCCGCCGCATCCCGCACCGCATCCTCGACGCGATCTTCGGCTACACCAAGGAGGCCGACAAGCGAGGCGGCGGCGGGTTCGGCGGCCCGCGCATCCAGGCCGCCCTGAAGTGGGCCAAGACACAGCACGGCCTGCCGTACCAGTGGGGCGGCAACGGAAACCCCTCCTGGGACTGCAGCGGGTTCATGAGCGCCATCGAGAGCGTCATCAGGGGCCAGAAGCCGCACAGGAGGTGGTCGACGCACGCGTTCAACGGGGGGACGCCTCCCGGTTGGGTGAGGAACGGCAACAGCCCGTTCCGAGTCGGTATCACCCACGCCGGTGTGGGCCACACCGCCGGCACCATCGGCAAGACGAAGGTCGAGTCTCGCGGCGGGGACGGCGTGGTCGTCGGCCCCCGGGCCCGCGGCTACAACGACGAGCTGTTCACCTCCTGGTACGGCTTCCAGCCGGGCAAGTACGACTCGGGCGGCTACCTCCAGCCCGGCCTGAACCTGGCCTACAACGGCACCGGAAGGCCAGAGCCGGTCTTCACCACCCAGCAGGCCAACGCCCTGGTCTCCAAGGCGGCAGTCCCGTCCGGCCTGCAGCCCGGTGACGAGGTCTGGTTCGTCGTCGACGGCGAACGCTTCTCCGCCTACGTCGACCGCAGGGCAGACCAGCGCGTGGACACCACGCTCAGGCCGATAGCGAGAGCGATCTCCGGCAAGAGGGGGTGACACGGTGGCGATCCCCGGGAACATGTTGTCGGCGACAACCGAGTCGGTCGACCCGAACACCAGCGGATGGACAGCGAAGCTCAACTGCGCTATCTCGCTGGGTACCGGCGGCCGCAACGGCGACGGCACGCTGCGCCTGACCAGCACAGCCGCGGGCGAGATGCAGGCCCGCACCGTCGCCTCCTACCCGGTGGTGGCGCTGCAGGAATACCAGGCACTGGCAGACGCCAGCGGTGCCACCGTCCCCGAGCGGATCGGTATCCGCTGGATGGCAGGGACCACGGAGATCTCTATCTCCTGGTCCCTGACCACCCTGACCGCATCCGCTACCTGGCACCGGATCGCTGTCGCGGCCTTCGCGCCCGCGACAGCGACCCACGCACAGGTCGTGGTCTCGTCGATGACCCCCGCGGCAGGCGGTGTCGTCCACAATTTCGAGAACGTCTACTTCGGCTATCCCCTCAGGACGACAGGGAACCTGCTGTCGTCGAACACCGAGACCGTCGAGCGGGACCTGACCGGCTGGGCAGTGGAGGCCAACTGCACCCTCTCCCGCCAAGTGCCGATGGTGCAGTGGAACGTCGACTACTACCTCGGCGGCGCGCACACCGCCGCCCTGACGGTGACCGCGGGCGGCAACGCCTCCATCATCAGCACCGAGAAGCCAGCGGCGACCGCGG
The DNA here is from genome assembly GCF_054963715.1 of Streptomyces sp. STAM6. Lineage (NCBI taxonomy): Bacteria > Bacillati > Actinomycetota > Actinomycetes > Kitasatosporales > Streptomycetaceae > Streptomyces > Streptomyces sp. STAM6. The sequence goes on from NZ_JBUEFZ010000024.1 coordinate 77,709, forward strand.
GGGTGGAGTACCTGGCGTACTGCTACCTCAGCCCGCCGACCGCCGGCAGCACCGTGTGGGTGGAGCTGCGGTTCTACAACTCCTCCGACGTGCAGCTCCAGGCCACCCGCGCCAACCTCGCCGCCCCCGGAACCGGCGTGTACCGGCAGCGGGTCAGCGACGTCGCCCCCGCGGGCACCGCCTACGCGCGCCTGGCGGCGGGCATCACCGCCGGCACAGCAGCGCAGGTGGTGCGCGTCGACGGCGCCGTCATCATGGTCGCGCCGAAAATGCGCGAGGGCAGCGTCGTCCCCTACTCCCAGGGGTCATTCGAGAAAGACACCGGATCCTGGACCGTCGTTTCCGGCGCGGCGACCCTCGCCCGTCTGACGCCGTGGGGCACGGACGCCCTGGACGGCTCCTACGCCATGCTGATCACCTCGGCGACCGCCACGACCAGCGTCGTCCGCTCCACGCGGTTCCCGCTCGGGACGGCGGACGGGCTGTCGTTCACGGCCGAGTTCGGCATGCGGGTCATGAGCGGCGGTTTCACCCTGACCCGGACCCTGCGCTGGTACGACGCCGCCAACAACGACATCGGGACCTTCTCGTCGACGCCGGCGGCGATCCCGTCGCCGAACTGGTGGCTGTTGACCGTCGCCGGCACCGCCCCCGCGGGCGCCACTCAGGCGGCGGTGGAATGGACCCTCGCCGCCACAGCCGCCCCCTCCACTCTGAGGGTCGACAAGGTCTCCCTGTGGGAGTCCCTGCCGCTCACCGAGATCACCACCAGCGACGAAGAGGCGTATGTCACCCTGACGCTGCGCGAGCTGACCGTGGACTCCACGATCACCGTGTGGCGGGTCGACCAGCAGGGCCAGCGAACCCTCGTCCGCGGCGTCAACGGCCTCATCAGCGGCGAGACCGTCACCTCCGACGTCCTGGTCGTCGAGGACTACGAAGCGCCGCTCGGTGTGCCGGTCTACTACTACGCCGAGGCTAAGGACAGCTCCGGTGTCACCATAGCCACCCGCACCAGCGCGACCGTGACCCTGGCCGCCGGCGACCCCAACTACGCCTGGCTGAAAGACCCGGGCAATCCTCTGCGTAACCGCCGGGTGATCGTCGCCAAGGGCCCGGACTGGCAGCGGCCGATTCACCAGGCAGAGCACCGTATCCGCGGCCGTAAGCGGCCGGTCATCCTTTCCGACGTGCGCGGAAGCCTCGAAGGCGATCTGACGATCTTCACCTTGTCCGATGACGAGCGCGAGGCCATGCATTTCCTGCTGGACTCCGGAAGCAGCCTGCTGTGGCAGGCCGCCCCCGGGCACGGCGTCAGCGACATGTACGTCGCCGTCGGCCAGATCACCGAAGCCCGCGGCGGGGGCGTCGCGACCGAGCAGCTGCGCACCTGGACGCTGCCGCTCAAGGAGGTCGACATGCCGACCACCGTGGGCGTTGCCTCCTCGGCCGGCCGCACCGGCTACGACGTCCTCGCGGAGAACGCCACCGGCTACGAGGTCCTCGAGCGCTACGCCACCGGTGAGGATTTGCTGTTCGGCCGGAGGAGCTGATGTACCCCAACCTCTCCGAGAGGTTCCTGCCGTCGCTGGTGGAGTCTCATACCCCGGTCGCCACCGCGGACCTGTTCCGCACCGACGGCCGGGTCGAGGCCCTCACCGACATCGTCGGCGGGAGCGTGCAGGTCGACCGCGGCCAGCAGTGCCGCCGTACCTGCACCCTCACCCTCCCCGACCCGACACTGATCCCCCGCACCCCCACAGACAGCCTGTCGGTGTACGGGGCGCGGCTGCGTATCTCCCGCGGCATCGAGGTCGGCACGTACCGGGAGCTCGTGCCCGTCGGGGTGTTCCGGGTCGACTCCATCGAGGGCGACATCGACGACGGCCCGGTCACCGTCACCGGTAAAAGCCTCGAATGCGTGATCGCTGACGACAAATTCACCGCCCCCTACCGGGCCTCCGGGACCGCCGTGGCCGCTATCACCGCCCTGATCCAGCGGTCGATACCCGACGCGGCTGTCATCTCCACCGCCGCCGACGCGGCGATCGGCCCGCGCACCTGGGACATCGAGGCCGACCCCTGGGCGGCGGTCACCGAGCTGGCGGCCGCGATCGGCGCCGAGTGCTACACCGACGCCGACGGCGTCTTCCGGATCGCCGAGCTCCCCGACCTGCTGTCCACGCCGCCCGTGTGGACCGTCTCCGTCGGCGAGGGCGGCTCCTACATCTCCGCCGCCCGCGGCATGACCTCCGAGAACGTCTACAACGCGGTTCTCGCACGGGGTGAGAACACCGAGTCGGGCACCGCCCCGGTCTCCTCCCTCGTCGTCGACGGCGACCCCGGATCCCCCACGTACTGGTCCGGGCCGTTCGGCCGGCGGCCGATGTTCTACAGCAGCAGCACCCTGATCACGACCGGCCAGTGCACGGCTGCCGCCACCCTCAAGCTCCGCGCGGCCCAGGCCCCGAACGCGACCGCCAACCTCGTGAGCATGGCCAACCCGGCCCTCGAGCCGGGCGACGTCATCCGCGTCGTCTACATGGACGGCTCCGCCGAGCTCCACCAGGTCGCTGCCTTCCCGATCGACCTGGTCGGCGGCGAGATGGCCATTCAGACCATTTCGGCGAAGGAGGGCACGTGAACACCTCCTCCCAGAACACCTCCACTCTGCCGCTCAGCGAGGTCATGGCCGCCGCTGTACGCGACCAGGCCAGGAGCGCGGGATCGGAGTCGCCGGCAGTTCGCGGCAGCGACTGGCGCCTGGCCGTGGTGTCGGTCGTCGGCACGGACGGCACCATCACCACCGCCGACGGCATCGTCGCCCGCCGCCTGGAAACATACGTATCCCCGGCAGTCAGCGACCTCATCGTCATCACCCAGTCCGGCTCCGGCCAGTGGCTAGCGTGGGGCCGAGGATCCACCGGAGGATTCGCCGTCGGCGAGGTCGTCGGCGTACGGAAGTCCGTCTCCACCTCCCGCGCCTCCACCACCACGATCACCGCCGACCCCCACCTGGCGATCACCGTGGTCCCCGGCACCTACCTCGTCGACTCGCTGATCATGTACGACGCGGACACAGCCGCCGACCTCAAGCTCGGCTGGACCGCGCCGGCCTCCACCACGGGCGCCTGGTGGCCCTGCGGAAGCGACTCCGGCAACATCACGCTGGCCGCCACCGCCAGATGGGGCGCGACCTCCGACTTCACCACGACCACGCTCCCGGTGGCCGGTGTCGGCTCGGGAACCATCGTGGCCTGCCGCCCGACCGGAACCGCCGTCGTCACCGCCAGCGGCACCCTCTCCCTGGCCTGGGCGCAGCAGGCGAGCTCCGCTACCCCCACCGTCGTGCGCGGTCAGTCCTGGCTGCAGCTGAGGAGGATCGCCTGATGGCCACCGACGCCTACGGCCAGTCCGTCACCGTCTACCAGAACAGCGAAGCGCCGAACCTCGAGGCCCTCGCCACGAACCTGGCGACCGGCATCATCCCCCGCAGCGTGATGCGGTTCGCGTCCGCCTCCGCCCGGGCCGCCACCCTCACCAGCCCGGTCGAGGGCATGGTCACCTGGCTGCAGGACGTCAACCGCCTCTACGTCTACGACGGCTCCACCTGGCAGGAGATCCCCTACAACTCCCGCCAGTTCGCCTACAAGACTGCGAACACCTCCCGCGCCTCGACCACGACCGCCACCGCAGACCCGCACCTGACGGTCACCCTCGAAGCGAACACCACCTACACGCTCAGCGGGCTCCTCGTCTACGACGGCGCCGACACAGCCGACCTGAAATTCGGCTTCACCGCCCCGGCCGGCACTACCGGCAGCTGGTGGCCCGGCGCCGCCGACAGCTCGATGAACGCTCTCGCCTTCAGCCCCCGCTGGGGCGCCATCACCGACGTGACCACCACCGTCATGGCCGTCGGCGCACAGGGCGCGGGCACGATCATCGCAGCTCACCCGACCGGCCTGGTCATCACCGCCGGCACACCAGGCACTTTCGCCCTGGTCTGGGCTCAGAACTCCTCGAGCGCCACGGCGACGATCCTGCGCACCCACTCGTGGCTGAAGCTCGAACGCATGTAGCCCGCGCCCTCACCCGCAGCCCCGGACCGTCGGGGCGTTTTTCATGTCCGGAGACCTTATGATCCGCGCCGGTTACCGGCTCGTCACCGATCTGCCCGACCACATGCGGCCCTGGCGTGACAGGCCCGTCGCATGGGAGAACGTCTCCCCATCCACGGGCGCCTACCGGCTGAACACCGCAGGTGAGTACCTGTACTACCCCGACGGCGGCACGGCCGGCTACGACCACCCTGTCGGGCAGGCCCAATTCGGGCTGGGCTGCATCACCAGCTACCGCACCGAGACCGACCCGGCCCGCCGAGCCCTGTTCCTGACCAGGGCCAAGGCGCAGGCGGACCGGCTCATCGACCGGCACGTCGAGGCCCGCGGAGCCTGGTGGTTCCCCTACGGTTTCGACTTCGCGCACTCTGTCCACTCCGGCGTCGACTACACCGCACCCTGGTACTCCGGCATGGCCCAGGGCGAGGCCATCAGTCTGTTCGTGCAGCTCGCCGGTCTGGACGAGGTGTGCGCCGAGGACCGCGCCCGCTACATGGCCGCTGCCGACGGAGCTCTTGCGTCGCTGCAGGTGCTGGACGACGGCTACCCCTGGTGCGTCAATGTCGACGGCGCCGGCTACCTGTGGATCCAGGAGTACCCCGGCGCACAGCCTGGGGCTGGGGACTACACCTACAACGGCATGGTTTTCGCCATGTTCGGGGCGTACGACTACTACTGCGCGACCGGAAGCCAGGCGGCGGCGGACCTGTACGACGCGTGCGCCACGACGCTCGCCCAGTATTTCCCTCTTCTGCGGAACGCGCGCTGGCACTCGTACTACTGCCAGACGCACCGGATCCCCGCCCCGACCTACCACCAGCACCACATCAACCTGCTGCTCCAGATGCACTGGCAGACCGGATCCCCGGACTTTGCCGAGTGCGTGGACCGGCTCGTCGACGACTTCCCCGCGCCGGGCGTGTCCGGCACGGTCGCGTTCGAAGCAGGCAGCCACGTGCTGTGCCGGTTCGACACCGCAGCCTCAGGCGCGTGGGTGTCGTCGAAGGCGGACGCGCTGCTGGAGTCGAGGACCGTGTCGTTCACGCAGGACACGGCCGCCCCGGCGTCGATGCGGCGCCGGATCCAGGGCCGAGGGGTCTACTACCTGATCTCGGCCGGGGCCTATGCCGGCTGGTGGGTGGGCGAGAACTGGGCCAAGTCGTTCCTGCGCGGGACGCATCTGACCGCTGCCTACCGGCCGACGCGCACAGTCACCTTCCCCGGCGGCAGCGTGCCCGTTCAGGCGTTCAAGGTCGCCCCTGACGGCACCGTTACCAGCGTGAAGACGGTGAGCTTCGTGAGCCCGTCGAACGCTCCCTGCGACCGCCGGGCGATCGTCAACGGCAGGCCGTGCTTCCAGATCACCGCTGGCGGCCTCACCGGCTACTGGGTACCGGCCGCCTCCGTCACCGTCGACTCCGCACCCGCCGTGGGCTGAGCCGCACCACCACCCACCGCCCCGCCAACCGGGGCCACTCACGCCTGGAGCCCCCATGGCCTGGTGCCCGTTCGCCACCAAAATGGAACTGCAGCCCGAATCCGACAGCCAGCCCGCGATCCGGCCAACACAGTTCATCCTCCACAGCATCGCCGCCCCCTGGACCGCGCGCCGCATGTACGAGTACTGGCGCGACAGCACCAACTTGGACAGTCATTTCGGGCTCGGCTTCGAGGGCGACCTCGCCCAGTACATCGGGACCGAGACTCGCGCTGACGCCAACTACCAGGCGAACCGGCGCCCCGACGGAACCGGCGCCGTGTCCATCGAGACGGCGTCCAACCTCCAGCACACCGACCCGTGGACAGATGCGCAGGTCGAGTCCCTGATCCGGCTGGGGGTGTGGCTGCACCAGAAGCACGGCATCCCGCTGCAGGTCTGCCGCACCGCGTCCGATCCCGGCTTCGGCTACCACCGGCTCCACTCCGCATGGGCCGTCTCCGGTACCGCTTGCCCCGGCGACGCCCGCGTCCGTCAGTTCCACCAGGTCGTCTTCCCCGCCATCGTCGCCCGCGCCTCCGGCCAGGGGACCGACCCGAGCACCGACCCTCAGCCCACGCCCGCCCCTGCGGAGGACTCCATGGACTACACGTCGCTCGCCTGCACCAAGCCCGTCCCGATTAAGGCCGGTACGCGGACCAAGGTGTTCTGGGACGCCGAGTACCAGGACGGGGCCGACGATCACGCCCCGTTCGGCAAGGTCATCCTGTCCGGCAACCACTACACCGGCACCGCCAGCCTGGCATTCAGCGGGGCTCTCCCCGACGGCGTGGTCGCCCGGATGGTGCAGGAGTTCACCGGCGGCACCTCTGGCGAACCGGCGAGCGAGCTCAAGGCCGGGGTCCGCCTGGACAGCGTCTCCGTCACCGGGCGCGTCCCCGCCGACCGGGCCCTGACGTTCGAGGTCGAGAACGGGTCCGACCAGGACATCACCCTCACCTGGGCGGGGCTCCGGCTCGCAACCTGGGCGCTGTGAGCGCCAAGCGGGCAGCCGTCGCCCACTACAGCCTCGCCGGCGTGTGGGCACTGATGATCGTCCCCACTCTCCTGTGGTGGTCGGAGAGCGTCCTTTGGGTGGCCTCGATGTCGCTATACGCGAATTTCGTCGGCCACCTCAGCGCAGCCAAGGCCTCCCGGGCCGAGGAAGAAGCCGAGAAGTAACCCTCGGAGAAACGAGAACCCCATGAAGATCTTCGGCCGTGAACCGGCCCTCGTCATCGCCGCGGTCAGCGCGTGTCTGTCGCTGATCGTGTCGTTCAATTTCGGCTTGTCCGCCGAGCAGGCCGGCGCCATCGTCGCCGTCGTGTCCGCGGTCTTCGCTGCGGCCACCGCTGCGGTGACCAGGCCGATCGCGCCCAGCGCGTTCACCGGTCTCGTCGCCGCCGGTGTCGCGCTGCTCGCCGCCTACGGCCTTGAGGTCTCCGCCGAAACCGTAGGCGCCCTCAACGCGGTCGTCCTCGCGGTCCTCGGTCTCATCACCCGCGGCCAGGTCTCGCCTTCCGGCAGCCGCACCCTGTCTGGGGTGTAGGTGCGATGCAAGCGGCTGCGGCGGCTGAGACGACAGCTCGGCCGCCGCGGCGCCATCCTCTCCTGCTACGGCCTCGTCTGGATCCTCTACGGATTCGCGCAGATCACCACGCCACAGCCTGACCAGCGCGGCCTCCACATCCTCCTGAAGGTCATGCCGCTCGAAGGGTGGGGATGGGCATGGATCGTCGCCGGCCTCGTAGCCGTCGTCTGCGCGTGGGCCCCGCCAGGCCGTGACGCCGCGGCGTTCCTCCTGCTGCCGCTCATCGTCGTGCCATGGATGAGTTCCTACCTCATCACCTGGCTCCTCGGCGACTACCCCCGCGGCTGGGTCGCGGCAGCCGTCTGGGCGGTCATCACCGTCCCCGTGCTAGTGGTCGCGGGGTGGCCCGAGCCGCCCCGCTGCAAGAAGGCGGAACCCCCCTATGAGTGCTGAGACCTGGGCATCGATCGGCGTTTCGGTAGCGACCGGCCTCTGCGGAGTGTGGGCGGCACGCGCCGCCCGGCGCACTCCGAAGCAGGAACGCCGCGACGATTTCACCCTCATCCGGGACAGCCTGAACGATCGCATCGGCAAGCTCGAGCGGGACGCCGCCACCCAGCAGGAGCAGATCACCGGTCAGGGCGTGGCCATCAGCTGGCTCGTCTCTGACCGGCACAGCCTCGTCGGGTATATCCGCAGGTCAGGGCTGGAACCTCCTGCGGCCCGGCCGATCCCGGCGCGCGCCAGGCCGTACCTCGAGCACATCGACATGTGAGAACTGGAGTGCGAATGGGTGACGTTCCTGCCGAGCGCCGGGCAACTCGCCGTCTGGATCCCGGCTCTGCGGACCTGGACACCCAGGTCGAACTCGGCTGGCAGGAGCCTCCTCCAGAACCGCCTGCCGAGGACCAGACGCCGGGGGATCCTCCGGATGCTGCGTAGCCATGGGCCTGCCTCTCGCCTCCGGGCGGGCGGCAGGCCCCTTCTTTGCGTCCACCCAACGCTCTTGTCCTACAGGAATTCACACTAAATAAGTTGATCTTGCTCACGCTGGATCGCTCCGCCCCCACCCTCACCGTGTTCCCCTGCGGGTCCGTGCTCCCTGACCAAGCAGCGGGGGCAGCAACAAGAACTAGGCGACTTACGTTTGCCTCGTGCTGCTCTCCGATACCGACATACGCGCCGCCGTCTCCACGGGTCGACTGGCTCTGTCGCCGTGGGATCCGGACATGGTTCAGCCGGCCAGTGTCGACGTGCGTCTGGACCGGTTCTTCCGGGTGTTCGAGAACCACAAGTACGCGTGCATCGATCCTGCGGAGGATCAGTCCGACATGACGCGGCTGGTGGAGGTGCCCGAGGGCGAGGCATTCGTGCTGCACCCAGGAGAGTTCGTGCTGGCCTCGACCCTGGAGCGGGTGACGCTGGCGGACGATCTGGCCTCCCGCCTGGAGGGCAAGTCGAGCCTCGGCCGGCTGGGCCTGGTGACGCATGCGACGGCGGGGTTCATCGACCCGGGGTTCTCCGGGCACGTCACGCTGGAGCTGTCGAACGTCGCGACGCTTCCAATCAAGCTGTGGCCAGGCATGAGGGTCGGGCAGCTGTGCCTGTTCGCCTTGTCGTCGCCGGCAGCGGCGCCGTACGGATCGCCCAGCCTCGGCTCCCGGTACCAGGGGCAGCGGGGGCCGACGGCATCCCGGTCTCACCGTGCCTTCAGCAGGACGTTCTCCTTGTAGTAGACGAGGCCCGCCACCATGGGGGTGACGGGCCGGTCCGTGGATCTTTGTGCCGTCAGAAGTGGTTTTCGACCCAGAGGACGAGGAGGCTGACGGCGCCGCTGCCCAGGCCGTATGCGACGCCGCGCATCAGGTCGACGTGGACACGGTGTCCACGCTTTGGCAGCCATTTCCGCAGGTAGCGGCCTGCGCGGGCAGGTCGGCTGTCCACGCAACCGCTGTCCTTGTTACTCTGCATCCGGTGTTTCCTTCCGTTTCATAGCGTGTCGGATCACCGCGCAGGGAGCCCTCCCGACCGAGGCCTAGGAACCGGTGTCGGGGTAGCAGGGCTCCTTTTGCGTGCTGGTCAGTTTACGTGCCCTGACTGCCAACTCCGGTGTCCGTACCACTACCTGTGGTGCGATGGTAGGAGCCAGCGCCCAGCAGCAGCCCTTACATGGGCAAGGATGCCTACGTATGAGCACACGTTGGCCACGCATCAGAACAGTCTGAGCACGCGTGTGATCTGGGACACACCGAATGCTAGAGACCGGGTCCGGGAAGACCTTCTCGATCTGACGAGCTGCTGAGATACCGAAGCCCCGCACGGAGGCGGGGCCGGGACTGATGGCGGACTAGAAGTACGGGTCGCGGCGCGGGCACCTCTCGTGATGCTCGTCCGCGATGTAGGTGGTCGAGCTGACCTGGGCGCCGCAGTAGGGGCAGCCGTCATTGAGGACCATAGCCTTGATGTCGGCCTTGTCCTTGCTGGTGCTCGTGGCGACGTCCAGGTCGGTCACGGTGTCGCGGACGGCGAAGACGTAGCCGATATTCAGGACCACGTAGCGGTGTTGAACGGCCTCCTCCTCGATGTCCGCCTCGATGCCGATGGCGACCAGGCCGGCGTCGGTGATGACCCACCCGTGGCCGTGCTCCCAGCGGATCAGCCCCATGCGGTTGAGGGTGTCGCGGGTGCGGGTTGACCGGTAGAAGCCGACGGTTTGACCGGCGTGCAGGTTGCGCAGCGCTTCGGCCTGGACCTTGCTGGGGGTAGTGGAGGTGATGGTCATTGCTTTCTCCCCTGCTCACGGGTGGCTTGCCACCTCTAATATGGCACACCCCTTTGACGGGTGGCAAGCCACCTGAGAAGATTCCGGCATGGCGAACCAGCACAAGTACAAGCAGCGAGTCATCCGCGGAGTCCCGGACGAGGAAGTGGAAGCTTTCGACGAGGCGGCACAGAGCGCCGGCGGGGACCGGTCAGCCGTCACGCGCCAACTGTGGGCCTGGTTCTCGGGACAACCTGGAGCGGAACTTCCCGAACGGCCCGCAACGCAGAGCCGCCCCGCCTGACTGTCCGAGCCGTGCGGCAGGATAAGCGCGGCGCGACGTCCTCGGCCCGGCGTCCTCGGCCCGGTGAGAGCTCGCGCTTAGGATCGTTCTGGGGGATACGCATAACCAGGACTTAAGCGCGAGCATTTAGACTCGGATCATGGCGAAGACGACGAGCCGCACCGGCCGGCACCTGAGTGACCAGACGTGAGCACCGGCCTTGAGCCCAGAGCGGGCAACACGGTCGACCGCTCCGTGGAGCAGCAGCTCCTTCACCTGCGAGACGTCCTCGGCCAGGTCGCGCCGCGCGACCCCCGCACCCGCCGTCTCGGACCGCGCCGGTGGCGCCTTGAGCTCCTCGCCGAGCTGTGCACCCCGGAGACGTTCCGGCACATCGTGTCGTGGCTGTCGTCCACCCTGATCACCTCCGCGGGCGCGAAACGGGACTACGCCGACGACATCCGCCACTGGGCCGTCTTTCTCCAACACGAGGAAGGGCTTGCCCAGTTCGCCCTGGAAGACGTCACCCCGTTCGCCGTACGTGCCTACCGAGAACGTGAAGAAGACCGCCGCAGCGCACCGCGCACCATCAAACGGCGCATGGACTCGCTGTCCTCCCTGTTCAACTTCACCGCCTGGGCCAACCCCGACCGCGACCTGCGCAACCCGGTCACCAAATTCGACAAGCCCAAGGTCGACCCCAACGACCACACCACCGCCACCCCCGTCCTGGAAGTGCCCGAGTTCCAGGCTGTCGTGGAGGCGGCCGCCACGCCCCGCGAAGCCGTCGTGCCCGTCCTCATCTACACGCTCGCCGGCCGGGTCTCCGAGTGCTGCACCGCAAGCCTGCACAACCTGCAGCAGGAAGGCGGGCAGCGAAAGCTGGACCTGCGCCGCAAGGGCGGCAAAGGACGGGTATTCACCCTCCCGCCGCGCCTGTGCGAGCTCCTGGACGTCGCCATCGCCAGCCGCACCACGGGGCCGCTACTGCTGGACGACCAGGACCGGCCCATGGACCGCCACGCCATCGACTACCTGCTGACCCGGCTTGGACGACAGGCCGGCGTACTGCCCGGCCGGGACCTCACCCCACATGTGCTGCGCGCCTCCAAGCTGACCCACATGCACGACGAAGGCGTCCCCCTGGAGGACATCCGCCAGTTCGCCGACCACGCCCACGTCCAGACGACCCTGCGCTACATTCGCCAGCGCGACGACGAAGCGCTGAAAGCCAAGCACGCCGCAGCCGCGGTGAAGGTCTACGACCACCTCGTCGACCGCTTCACCACCGTGAGGAGTAGCCCGTGACAAACCTATGCGGAGTCGTCCTGTGAGTACGGCCCAGGGTGGCGGCGAGTTCGTGGTGTGGCTGCGTGCTGCGGCGCGGTCGGCGGGATTCGACGTGCAGGGGACCCGTGGGAGCTCGGCGCGGCTGGCTGAGGCTGCGGGTGTGTCGGAGTCGGTGATGTCGCGGCTACTGAACGGCGGGGCTGTGCCCGGGCCTGTGACGCTGAAGCGGCTGGCCCCGGTACTGGGGGTCAGTGAGGTGGAGTTGTTCACGATCGCCTACGGGCTTGATGACCGTCGGGTGCCGGCTTCTGCGGACGTGAGCGTGGACGCGGCCCTGACATCCTGGGGGATTACGGACATGGGTGACCGTGTGCTGCTGTCGTCGCTGGTGGAGAGGCTGAGGCGCAGGTGAGCGGCCGTCAGTACAGCGCTTCCTCGGTGCGGCAGCTCGCGGCGGTGGTGGAGCGTATCGCCCCCAGGGACAAGGCGCGGTGGGAGGCACGGGAGCCGGTACCGGGCGCGGGCGGGGTGCCGGTGCGGGTGTCTCGGCAGCGGGCGGACCAGCTGTGGGCGCTGGTCGGCATGTTCGACCGCGCAGTTGGGCGGGAGGAGATGCCGGCCCGGGCTGTGAGGACTGCTGCGCAGTTGTTCACGTGGGCGGCGCTGCGTCCGTTCTGGGATCTGGTGGCGGCGGGTGAGCTGCGCTGGCGGGTGCAGGATGTCGGGAGGCCGTTGCCGCTGGCGTCGCTGCGGATCGTGCGGGACTGCCTGGCGATGCTGGCCCGGGTGGTGGTGCCCGGGCGTCGGGTGGCGCTGCCTGTGCTGGAGCAGCCGGAGCTGAAGGACACGGTGGACGACCGGTCACGCGCGGCATTGTTCCGGGGGCTGGCGGACCTGGCGGCGCAGGGGCCTTTGGAGGGTGGTGGGCTGGGGCTGTCGGCGCAGGACCGGGCCCGGGTCTTGGCGATGGTGGCGGTCGTGCTGGATTCGGGGGCCAGGTCGGGGGAGCTCGCGGCGCTGCGGATGAGCGATGTGGCCGTGGGGGAGGCTGCGGTGGGGATCCGGCGCAGGCAGCAGAAGGCGCCGCCGAACCGGGTGGAGGAGATCGCGGCACTGGCCCAGGTACACCCGGGCCGCGTGACCGAGGTGCTACTGGGGCGGCTGGATCAGGTGTCGGAGGCGACCCGGCAGCGGGTCCTTGCGGCGATCCGGGAGCTTCCGCCGGCGCCGGAGGTGGAGTGGTATCCGCTGCGGGAGGGGTCGCGGGTCGCGCTGCGCCGCTGGCTTGAGGTCCGTGAGCAGGTGGTGGGGGCGCTGCCGGTGGAGGGCGGCCGGTCGGCTTTGTGGGTGACGCTGCATCCGTCGAAGCGGGGCCCGGCGGGGATCACGATCCAGGCTGGGGGGCTGCGGAACGCGTATACGCGGGGGATTGTGGCGCTGAATGCGGTGATGGCGGGGGCGTATGGGTGGTCTCCGCTGCCGACGACGATGGAGCAGCTGCGCCGGGCGGTGGACGCGGTGCCGCTGGCGGAGCCGCCGTCAGGTGCCGGGTAGCGGATCCTGCTCCACCTCGTGCGGGGCGGCCGGTGCTGGCCGGCGGTTCGGGTCGCAGTCCGGCCCATACCCGGCGAGGCGTGATTCGGGGCTGGTGAGTTCACGGTGGCAGCGTCGGCAGTAGCGGTGGCGGTAGCCGGTTATGGGGTCGTCGACGAGGGTGGGCTGGGTGGCGGGGTGTCGGGCCATGGGTCCAGTGTCCGCTTCCTAGTGCGGGTCTTGTGGTGTCGCGGGTTGGGCGGCTACGCTGCGCGTGCGCGACTCGTGTGACTGATCAAAGGCCACCACCCGGCAGGGGCGGTGGCCTTCGTCGTTACCGGGTCAGCGGCTGACCAGCAGGTACAGCTTGCGGGACCGAGGGCCTCGGCGAGTGACTGTGTACCCCGCGTTCTGCAGGGTCTTGGCGTAGGCGTTGACCATGCGGTGCCGGGCGGCGGCCAGCTCGTCGTTGCTGGGGCGGTCGGGGTCGAGCAGGTCGGGTTGCACGGTGGTGTGCGAGATCCTCGCTTTCCCGTCAGGCCCGTTGGTGACGGTGAATCCGGCGGCGATGGGGCGTCCGTACTCGTTGCAGGTAACCGGCCGGTGACTACGGCTGAGGATTTGCACGACGTCGGTGAGCGTCGGGGCGGTCGTCATGGGGCTCCTATGCGGCGAGTGCGTGGGCTGCCCGCTCGAAGCAGTGGGCGGCGGTCGGGTCCTTGGGGCGGTAGGTGGCAAGGCGCGTGGCGAAGGCTGCCTGGTCGTAGAGCTTTACGGCCACGGTTTTGCGGGTGCGTCCCTTCAGCTTGACGGTGGTGTTGGCGGTTGTCGTGGCTGCTGCGCCGCGGGAGAAGGCGGGGGCGTAACGCTTGGCGGTGGTGTTGTCGATGCCGGCGGCGACGAGGTGGGTGCGGGCGGTCTGGGGGGTGGTGGTGGCGACGGCTTTGCGGGCTCGTCGGGTGGCGCGCTGCTCGCGGATGCGGTTGCGGAGTGCCTGGCGCTTGAGGTGCTTGTTCGTCATGGGTGCCCCCGCTGGTTCGTGGTGTGTCTCCCACACTAGCCAAGATGTATTGCGTGCGCAATATGAACGGGGGTATGGTGTTCTCACTACCCCCCACCGGACCACCACCGGCGGACACACCCAATTGCGTACGCATCACACGAAGGAGGAGACTGGCGTGGCCAACGCCCGCACGCGCCCGCCGAACCGACCCAGGAACGAGCGGCGCTCCCCGAGAGGACACCGCCCCGTGCCCCGCAAGGACAGCTCGCTCCGAACCCGCCTGACCGAGGCTGCCACCCAGCTCCGTACCGACGGACACACCCGCCTCGCCGAAGCGGTCGACGAAGTCCTCGCCCCGAACGGCTGGGGCAAGCTCCGCCGGACCGACCCCATCGCCACGGAAAACCTGCCCGCCAACATGCCCCTGCGCATGCCCGACACCATCCGCACGGCCATCAAGGAACGCGCCGCCGGCCGACGCCTGGCCGACGACGCCAACGAAGCCCTGACGGCATTCATCGCCGGCGACTTCGAGCCGGTGCAGCCGGGCCGCGGCGGGAACTGGGTCAAGGGACTGCCCCCGCAGACCGGCATGGTCAACCTCAACGTCCGGCCCGACGAGGACCTCAAGCGGCAGGCGGACCTGCTGTGCGGGCCGGACCACCGGGAGGAGTGGGGCTGGGACATGCGTTCCTCCCACGTCGTCCTCGGCTGGCTGATGCACAAGTACGGCCTCCTGCCCGCCGTGCAGGCCCCGGCCGGCCGGCCGTTCGGCTTCGGGCTGCCCGAGGCGCAGCGCAAGGCGCTGAAGCTGAAGTAACCCCGCGGGCCGGCGGTGCGGGGCTGGACGCCGACAACCACCCCGCCCGCCACCGCGTGACAACCCCATAGGAGAGACCTCATGGCACCCGCCACGCAGGCCGCCGCGAACGCGGGCGGTCCGACCTCGCACACCCAAAATCAGGATGACGGGCTGGACTTCGAGGACGCCACGCGTCCCGCGACCAACGCCTTCATCGCGCTGACCGGCCCGGCCAACGCCGGAAAGACGTACACCGCCCTGGCCATGGCTACCGGCATGGGCACGACCATCGGAGTCTGCGACACCGAGCGCGGCCGGGCCAGCCACTACGCGAGCCTCTTCCCCTTCAAGCACCTGCGGATGCCGGACTTCCGTCCGCAGACCCTGGTACGCGCCCTGGCGGTGGGCGCGCGGCGCGGCATCGACGTAATGATCATCGACTCGGGCACGCACTACTGGTCCGGGCGGGGCGGTGTCCTGGAGCAGGTCGACCGAACGACAAGCGCCTCCCAGTCCCGTAACGCGTTCACCTCGGGCTGGAAGTCCGTCAAGCCCGTCGAGCACGAGATGTGGGACGCGGTCATGGCCTACCCCGGGCACGTCATCATGACGCTGCGGGTCAAGACCGCCTACGAGCTGGTGACCAACAAGAACGGCGGTGTGGAGCCAAAGAAGGTCGGCCTCAAGCCGGACCAGCGGGCCGACGCCGAGTACGAGTTCGACTTCGTCGGCGACCTCGACATGGAACACACCATGACCGTGTCGAAATGCTCCTACCCGGGACTCTTCGCCTCTGGTGAGCGGATCGAACTGCCCAACACCGAAACCGGCCACAAGATCGTCAAGTGGCTCAGCGAGGGCACCCCGATGCCCACCGTGCAGGACTACGTCGACCGGGTCATGAAGCCCGACACGACATACGAGCAGCTCCTCGCCCTGTACCGCGGGGAACTGTCCCAGCGCGGCCTCCTCGGTGCGGCCCTGTTCGCCCCCGACACCGGAGAGCAGACCACCCTCGGCGGGCTGATCGCCCGCGTCGGCGGAACGCGCAAGGCTGCCACCGAGGGCGGCACACAGGAAGGAACCGCCGCCCAGGGCGGCAACGAGAGGAGCGCCGCCTGATGACGGGGGCTTCGCGGCGGAGTCACGGGTACGCCCGGGCCAAGCTGGACGGGTGCCGCTGTTATCCGTGCAGGTTCGCGGTCTCCCAGTACGACCAGGCGCGGGAGCGGGCCATCGCTTACGGCACGTGGCAGTCGTTCGTCGACGCCGAACCGGTACGGCAGCACCTGCAGAATCTGCAGGCCTGCAAGATCGGTCTGCGGCGCATCGCCCAGGAAGCCGGCACCGACCGCAAACGCCTTCAGCTGATCCTGACCGGGCGGCCCGAGCAGGGGATAGGACCGCAGAAGAGGGTCCGACCTCAGCTTGCAGCTGCCGTGCTGGCGATCCAGCCGTCGCTCGACCTGCTGGGCGCGGCAACAGCCATCGACGCCACCGGCACGCACCGCCGTCTGCAGGCACTGGTGGCAGCCGGGTGGCCGCAGCACCACCTGGCCGCCGCACTGGGCTGGACCGACACGAACTTCAGCGCGCTGCTGCAGCAGCAGCGGGTGACCGTCCGTACCGCCCGGGCCGTCCGGGCGTTGTACGACCAGATGTGGCGGCTCGACCCGTCCGAGCACGGCGTCGACAACCGGGCCTTCAGCAGGGCCCGCAACCACGCCGCCCACTGCGGCTGGGCGCCAGTGGGCGCGTGGGACGACGACACCATCGACGACCCGGCGGCCCGGCCAGACACAGGCGCATCCGTCCCCAAGGGTCTCGCGCTGGTGGAAGACGCCACAGAGCTGATCACCAGGCAGCAGTACACGCGCGAGCAGGCCGCAGCCCGCCTCGGCGTCACCAAGAAGGCTCTGGATCAGGCGTTCTCCCGCTACAGCAGGACGGAGGTATCAGCATGAGCCACTCCGGCAGGCGCCACGGCACCACCGCGAAGTACCACCTGGATCGCTGCCGCTGCTATCCGTGCTGCCACGCCAACAGCCAGTACGAGACCGACCGGCGTCGGGCAATAGCGTACGGAACATGGCAGCCCTTCGTTGACGCGGAGCCCGTCCGGGCCCACGTCAGGATGCTGGGCGAGTTCGGCATCGGCTGGATCCGCGCGGCAAAGCTTGCTGGCGTCGCCACCGGAACCGTCTCCAAGCTGCTGTACGGAGACCGGCCACGGAACCTGGCCCCCACGAAACGGATGCGACCCCAGGTAGCTCGGGCACTGCTCTCGGTAGAACCGACCCTGGAGAACATGGGGCCGGTCGTGCCGGTCAACGGCGCAGGCACCCGGCGCCGCCTGCAGGCCCTTGTGGCCGCGGGCTGGCCGCAAAAGGAACTCGCCCGGCGCCTGGGCATGGAACGGGCAAACTTCGGCCGGACGATCGTCAGCAACATGGTCCGGGTGGAAACCCTCCGCGCTGTCAACGCCCTGTACGACGAGCTATGGCGAGCCGATCCCCGCGCGCACGGCGTCGCGGTGCGCTGGTACGCGAAATCCCGAGCCATCGCTACGGAGCACCGTTGGGCGCCGGTGGGGGCATGGGACGACGACACCATCGACGACCCATCTGCGTTCCCTGACTGGACCGGCCACTGCGGGACCCCCAACGGTCCCCGCTTCCACTATCAGACCGGAATCCCTGTCTGTGACCCGTGCAGTTCCGCCCGGGCACGCCACCGCGCCGAACAAAAGGCCCTCGCCGCATAGCCCCATCTTCCGCGGGGCCGTCCACCACCACCCAAGGGAGGCCCCCGCTATGGGCGACATCGCGCTGTACCTCTTCACCCTCATCATGTCCGCCTCCGCCGTCTACACCGTCGCCCGCAGCACCCAGCGGCGCCTGAACCAGACCGCCCAGGAGCGGGCCGTACGCACCGCAGAAGCGATGGTCGCCGACACCTACACCCTCTACGAGGACTTCTACGACACCCCCACCCCGTCGCCCGCCCGGCCGGGCCGGCATCCATGACCCCCACCCCGCCTCACCGTGTGGAGGTGAGCACCGTGCACACCCTGTATCTCGCGGCCGCCCTGGTGCTCACCACGGCGGCCGCCGCCATATCCGCCCACCGTCTCGCCGCCGCACGCCGTGCCCTGCGCGCCGCCCAGGCCACCGCCCGGCTCACCTCCCGCGTCCAGCACCGCGACAACACCGCCCTCGCAGACAGGCTCCGCGACCTGGCCGCCGAGGCGGAAGTGGTCGCGGCGGCCGAGCACCTCATCGACACCGAGCTCACCCGCACCCGCAACCCGGAAGGGGGCCACCCATGAACACGAGCAGGACTATGACCGCGGCGACCCTCGCCTACCGCGCCCTGACCGAACACCCCCACTACCGGTACAAGGGCTGCGCCCCCGACCCCGACCACCCCACCCAAGCCGCCGGCAACCTCGACCTGACAGTCGACGCGTGGGGCCCGTGGACCGGCGACGGCCCCGAACCCCAAACCGAGCGTCACGCCCGGGAAAAGGCCGCGATCGCCGTATGCGGACGGTGCCCCGTCCAGGCCCTGTGCGCCGCCTACGCCAACACGGAGCTGACGGAGACCGACGAGCAGGGCCGGGTCACCGTCCGCCTCGCCGAACCCGAAGGCATTTTGGGCGGGCAGCGGGCCCTGGAACGCCACCGCGCGCTCATCGCCCGCCGCACCGCCCACACCCCCGACACCCTCCCCGCCCCGGCCCGTACCGAAGCCGGCACCCCCCAGAAACAAGCCGTCCTCCAAGCCCTCGCAACCGAGCTGTACGAAGACCGAGTCGCCGCACGCGCCCAGCAGATCCTGCGCACCCTCACCCGCGACCGGCACGCCACCGTCGACCGCCGCACCGCCAACTGGCACCGCGCCTCCCTGTGCACCCTCCTCGGCCTCGACAAAGAAACCGCCTCCCGCGACGACCTCATCCTCACCGCCCTGCGCCACCAGCTCCTCCCCCCCGGCACCCGCATCGTGTGGGACGGCCTGTGGCCCATCGCCGCCGCCCCCAACAGCGACGGCTCCCGCCAGCGCCGCATCGCACCCGACCAGCCCCTCGACCTCCTCACCCCCCGCCCCCGGCCCCGCACCGGCCACCACCCCGCCCGCCGCAAGACCGCACCCCGGCCCCTCCGCCGCAGCCTGCGCCTCCTGCCCACCCGCACCGTCCCCGCCCTGATCCCCACACCCGCCCTGGAGCCCGCAGCATGAAAACCGCCCGCACCCCCAACGACCTCCCCATCTCCCGGATCGTCGCCGCCAACATCGCCGCGCACCGCGCCCACCGCGGCTGGTCAACCCGCGCCCTCGCCCAGGCGACCCAGGAAAGCGGCAATCCCATCGGGCCCAGCACCGTCTCCCGTATCGAGAAATCCGCACGCCCCGGCGCCATCCCGGTAGTCGTCTCCGTTGATCAGCTCGTCGCCCTCGCGGAAGCGTTCGGCGTTCCCCTCGACAAGCTCCTCAAGGCGCCCACCTGCCCTGCCTGCATGGACAACCCGCCGGCCGGGTTCGCCTGCCGCACCTGCGGAGCCACCGCATGACCACCCCCGACACCGCGGACACCGCGGACGTCGACGCCCAGCTCGCCGACCGCGCCCAGACCAGCGGCGACTACCTCGCCGGCATCATCGCCGCCGCCATGCTCGACACCGTCGGACAACCCGCCAAACTCGCCCAACTCCTGTGGCCCGACACCGACCCCGACACCGTCCAAGCCATATGGCAGGCCGGGCTCACCACCGGATACCGCGCCGCGAAACTCGCCCTGCAGCCCGACCCCCGCTGGACCGCCGACGGCCTCGACCGCCTCCGCGCAGCCCTCACCGCCTACGAACAACTCCAAGCCCTGACCGCCCGCTCCGCCAGCACCCTCCGCCCCGCCACCCTGGATCCGGGTGTGCTGTGGCACCCCGCCGACGACGAACAACCCGGCATGCACGACGGGGGACACCCATGACCCCCACCACCTGGCGCGGCCGCGGACGCCCGATCGTCTTCGACCAAGCCCTCCAAACCGCCTACCTCGCACACATCGCCGCCGGCACCCGCCTCGGCGACGCCGCCACCCTCATCGGCATCAGCATCAACGTCCCCCGCAACCACGCCCGCACCAACCCCGCCTTCGCCCAGAAGCTCGCCGCCGCCCGCGCCGCCGGCAGGAAAGCCCGGGCCAACCAGCGGCCCCACGGCGAAACCCACTACAACCACGACCACTGCCGACACCCCGACTGCCGAACCGCCGCCCGCGAAGGACGCGCCAAACGACGCCACCAGCAAGACGAGACGGAGCAGAACACCAGGGCCGTCGTCGTCGACCTCCCAGCACCCCATCCCGGGCCGGACCCCTGCGTGCTGCTGCCATGCGCGTCCTGAGGGAACCGACCCAACCGAGCAAGATCACCTTATTTGCTGTGACTTTCTGTAGGACAACACCCCAGCACTCACGGGCCCGTACGGATGTCCGATGACATGCCCATCAGATGACAACCCGTCAAAACGACACGGGAGAGACGAGGGAGAGGACAAGTGGCGACTTCAAGCGGTAGGCTCAGCCTCGCGCCAGACGACCACTCAGGTCCACGGCGTAAGCAGAAAAGCAGAACGGCCTCGCTCCCCCGGCTGGTAACCGGGATCGACGCGAGGCCGGTGCCGCAGGCAGTCCCTTACGACTCCTACGGCCGGCCGCCACACTTCAACGACAAAGGCGACGACATGGCGAAGCGTACCCGCCCACCCGGGCTGACAGACAGTGGGACCCGCAACTCCGGCGTGAACATCACACCGCCGTCGAGCGAGGGCCCCGTCACCACTACCTCATCACTCCGGTGACCCGCGTCGGGCTGCGGCCGCCGTTCCCGTACTACGGAGCGAAGGGCCGACTGGCCGGACAGATCGTCGACCTCATTCCGCAGCACCGCATCTATGTGGAACCATTCGCCGGTTCCGCCGCGGTGCTGTTCGCGAAGCCGGGCTCCCCCGTGGAAGTCATCAACGACCTGGACCGCAACGTGACGACCTTCTTTCGCGTGCTGCGCGATGAGGAGGCAGCACTGACCCGGGCGCTGCGATTCACGCCGTACGCCCGCGACGAGTTCGCGGCCGCGGACCTGGACGAGGACGGCATCACCGACCTCGAGCGCGCCCGCCGGTTCTTCGTGCGGACCACTCAGGGCCACAACGCCGCCGGGTCCGGCGGCCGGGCCGGCTGGTCGAACGGGATAAGGGCGCGCCACACCGACGCCACCGCGACGACGAACCTCGTCGAGCGGCTGTACCTGCTGGCCGAGCGGCTGCGCACGGTGGTCGTCGACAACCGGGATGCACTCGAGCTGATCGGACTGCACGACGCGGCCGACGCGGTGTTCTACCTGGACCCCCCGTACCTGTCCGGCACGCGCCAGTGCGGCCGCGACTACGCGCACGAGGCTGACGGCGAGGAGTTCCACCGGCAGCTCGCCACAACCTTGCAGGCGGTACAGGGAACCGTGCTGCTTTCCGGCTACCCGTCCCCGCTCTACGAGGTGCTGTACCGGGGGTGGGACCGCCTCGAGATCGCCGTGCACCGCGCGGCGACGAACCACCGCGGGCGTACGGACGTACCGCGGGGTGTCGAGGTGATCTGGTCTAACCGGCCACTGAGCCGGCAAGTTGCCCTGTTCGAGGAGGTCTCGTGACCTAGAACGTCCTGGGCGGGAGGTCCGTGGGCCCCTTGGCGGGGGCTCATCCTCTACCGCCGGCCGCTGGTGTTGGCGCACCGTGCGCGGCCACTTCCTACGGCTCGGTTTGGCGACCGAGCTAAGGCCCGACCTTCGAATCCGGTTTGGCGACCGGGCCCGAGCGTTCGAGCGATCTAACGGTTCTCCCCAGAACCAGACCCACCAACGGGGGCCTTTTGCGTCCCTCTCTAACAAGAAGGTCGGGTACATAGTGCAGCACCGCACGCCTGCTTGTCAGCTCACGCACGACCCTTCGGGCGTTTCGTCCCCTATTTCCCCCACGGTCGACGGCATTGAGTGCCGTGAAACCGCCTTCCAGCCGGTACGCGGTGCCGCCCAGGAAGTCGCTCACACCGCTTCCCGACGCACCGGTCCGCGCCGCTGGCTCCGCTCCGTCGAGTGGCTCGTCGCTGCCGGCCTCCACCCGAAGGCCAACCAGACGACCGTCCGCGTCGCCGAGGACCTCGCCGCGCGCATGGACTACGACACCGGCCACGCCCGCTACTGCCTCGACGAGATGGTCGCCCGGCTCGGACTCAACCGGGCCACCATCAAGCGGCACATCGCCGCCCTGCGCGAGCTGGGCGCCCTCGCCTGGGTGCAGCACGGCACCCGCGCCAACATCCGCCGCGCCCTCGGCCTGGGCGGCTACGCCGGTACCGCGACGGTGTACGCGGCGGTCATCCCGGCCGCCTACGACCACGCCATGGGCCACCGAATCATCGGCACCGGGTACGACGCCCGGATCGTCATCGACCAGCGGGGCCAGGCCCGGACTCCTGTGGACAACCCGCCTGTGGACGACGAGGGCTCAACTCCGTGTGCGCCCCCTTCCCTTACCTGTGATGAGGAAGAGGGAAAGCTGAAGATGGTGGGTGGTAGGAACTACACCCCGCAGGCGGGTCGGCAAACCGCATCGATCCCCCGCCAGAAGACCAGCAGCAGCGGCAAGGGGACGGCTGCGCGCCGCAGCCCGCTGCAGGTCGCCCGCGACATCCGCATCGCCCGGCAGGTCCGGCCCCTGGTGAACTGGACCCAGTCCGAGGGCCTTCGCCGCCTCGCGTACTCGCTGCGGCCGCTCATCGACCGCGGCCTGGACGCCCTGCAGATCGCCGACGAACTGGCAGGCATGTGCCTGGGCTGGCGGCCGAAGCAGCCCGCGAACTTCATCCGCGCAGCCCTCGCCCAGGACGCCGAGCGTCTCGAGGCCCAGGCCGCCGCCGAGGAACTCCTCGCCGCCCAGACGTGGACCACGGCCGATGAGGACGACGTGGACTCCCTCGCCCGGCTTTTCGGCATCCCCTCCACCGGCGCGGACGAGCTGGCGCCGCGGACCGACCACGACCGGTACCTCGCCCGCCGCGACTGGAGCATCTGGCCCGAGGTCGCCGCCCACTACGACGACGACCCCGACGACGCGCTCGACCTGTACGGCGAGCAGCTCGTCACCTACGCCATCCGCCGCGACGCCCACGCCAAGGACCGGGAGGCCCGCTATGTCTGACCAGCCGCAGCAGCATTCCGGGCGGGACCTCGCCCGGCAGGCCCTCGCCGCCTACAAGGCCAACCGCTCCACCGCACCGGCCGGCAAGAGCAGGCCCAGGGCCAAGACCCGCGTCCGTGACCGCAGCAGCGGCCGGGACCCCGTTGCCTTCGGCGCTCTCATCGACCGCCTCGGCGGGGAGCAGGGCTGGGACACCGCGCTCAAGGGCGGCAGCATCACCGACCGGTGGTCGACCCTCTGCCCCACCCAGTACGCCGACAAGCTCCGGCCCACAGCTTTCGACCCGGACACTGGGACGCTGCGGCTGGTGACGGACTCCCCGGCGGTGGCCACCGACCTCCGCATCCTCGGCAGCATGCTCATCCAGCACCTGAACAAGCAGCTGCGCACCGGCGGCGGCAAGGGCCCCGTCCGTCGCCTGAATGTCCAGCTCGGCAACCTCGGCGGCCACCCGCGGTCCGCCGAACCCGAGCCGCCCACCTCGGCGCCGGAGCCGGGCCCGGTCCGCACACGGGAGACCGCCTCACCCGGCTACCGGCGCGTCCTCGAGCTGGCCCGCACCCACAAACCCGCCGCCCCGCCGGAGAGCCCGCTCGTCGCCGCGGCCCGGGCCGAGCTCGATGCGTTCCTCGCAGACCCTGCGAACAGGGAAATCGAAGCCGCGTTCGCCGACGCGGTCGCCGCACTCGAAGCAGCACAACCCCCGGACACCGACCCCGTCGAAGCCAGCCGGCAAGCCGCGATCCGCTACAAGCGCAGCGGTGAGCCAACGGTCCGGCGCCTGTTCGAGGCGTCATGAGCAGCCTCGCCGACTACGCCCGGATCGGGCTCACCGGCTCGCGTACGTGGACCGACCGCCGACTCCTCGAGACAGTCCTTATGAACGTGTGGCACGACGCCACCCAGCTCGGCTACCCCGGCATCTACCTCACCCACGGCGCCTGCCCTGACGGTGCCGACGACATCGGCGACGACTGGGCCTTCGCCCACGGCGTCCCCCAGGACCCCCACCCCGCCGACTGGGACGGGCCCTGCGCTCCCGACTGCCGGCCCGGCCACCGGCGCCGACGGCGAAACGGCGCGGAGTACTGCCCTCTGGCCGGCCACCGCCGCAACCAGAAGATGGTCGACCTCCGGCCGGTCCTGTTCGTCGCCGCGCACCGCGGCAACTCCAGCGGCACCGCGGACTGCATCCGCCGCGCCGAGGCAGCCCTCATACCCGTCCTCCGCATCACCGCGTGACCGACCGGGGGCAACGGCCAACCGGTTCTGCGGCAGCGTGATCCACGATCGACAGGCCCCGCCTGAACGGAGAAGCGCCCATGCCCCACACCCTGCAGTACCCCGACACCTGGCACGACCGTGAGGCGGCCGAGGAACGCGCCTGGCTCGACGAATGGGCCCGCACCCACCAGGCCGAGCTCGACTTCGCAGACTTCTTCCGCCTGGCGGAGACGGTGCTGGCCGCCCCGAGTATTACGCCGTAATGAAGCGTGCGCGTCTGGGGCGAGCAGCGGACCGGGACGTCGGCGGTGTATACCGCGGTATACACCCGGGCCCTCGGCGACC
>NZ_JBUEFZ010000025.1:0-99719 GCF_054963715.1 Streptomyces sp. STAM6
GAGGTCTGTGACACCAAGGCCGACGGCTTCGGTGTAACCGGCAAGCTGCTGGAGTCCGGAAGCAACGACTTCCTGCTCACCGTCACGGACGGCGGCGACGCCGGCTGCGACAAGGACGGCTACAACATCGGCAACATGCGGGAATACCAGATGTGGCTCCGCTGGGACGGCGGCGGCGCCACGGTGAAGTCTCAGTGGTTCAACGAATAGTCCGGCCGTCAGCACCAACGGCCGGGCCGCACATTACGTACAGCGGAATGCATCATTCCCGCTTGATGCGCACGTGACGTTCTCCAGAATAAGGAATTCCGCTCCTCGTGGTCCCCGTCGACCTGTGTCGGCGTGACCGCCCGGAAGCACCGGCCCCCTCCGCACAGCGTGCGAGGGGGCCACGTCGTCCTCCAGGCGCAGCCGTCCCTCCTCCGGCGGACCGAACGCAAGAGAGCACTCCGTGCTGCGCCGAATTCCTCAGGAGTCCATAGGGGAAGCCCAAGGTCGATGCGAGCCTCGGCCGAGTCAAGTCACCCGGACGATGAGCAGCGTCCCAAGCAGCCACCCCAGGGCCGGCGGAGGCGTCGCCGCCTGTCTCGCCGGCACCGACTTGCCCCCGGTCGCATGATCCTCCCGTCTGTGACGCAGGGCGGGTGACAGGAGATGACGCAGCCCACGCCAACGTGCACCGCACTCGGACGCCTGTTGGCAACAGCCCACTGCTGAGCAGGCTTTCCTGTCGAGGACGACAAACGCTGAGGCACCACCCACAGGACAGGACGAGCCGGGGATCCTCGGCGGCGGCTGGGGAAGAATCGCTGAGGCGATGACGTTCCCCCCGACCTGACCGGGCCCGGGACGTGCTGCACAACTTCCAGACCAGCGTCCGTGGCCTGACCGGAAGTCCACGATGCAACCGTTGCACCAACAACAAAGTCCGCTGGTATCGGCGCCTCCTCCGCAGGCCTGCGGATCTCGGGGCGGATGCACGCCGGACCTGGCCCCACCTGCGGTGGAACCGGAACCGGAACCGCAGCGGCGAGGCATGGAGGGGGCTCGTCGCACCGTGTTAGCGTGGAAGTATCCGCTCCAGCCCTGCCCTCGGATTCCGTGGAGGAGATGGTGAGCATGGCGCGGGAATCACTGTTCCGCGCGTCCCGGTCCGGGCATCCGGCCCGCGAGCCTCGCCACACTCCGGTGGACTGGAAGGCCCTGCGTGAGCGCATGCGCGGTGCGCTGCTGCGGCCGGGAGAGCCAGGATTCGAGGATGCTCGGAAGCTCTTCAATCCACTCAACGATGATCACGTTCCCGCCGCGGTGGCACAGTGCGAGTCCGCGTCAGACGTCATGGAGGCGGTCCTCGCGGCCGCGGGCCGGGTTCCGTTGGCTGCCCGCAGCGGGGGACATTCCTACGCCGGATACTCGGCGCCGCACGGCGGGCTCGTCGTGGACCTGCGCCGTATGTCCGATGTGACCGTCAACGCGGACGGGACCGTCACTGTCGGCGCCGGCGCCACTCTGCGGAACGTCTACAGCGCACTGGGGCAAGCCGGCCGCTGCTTGCCCGCAGGATCATGCTTCACCGTCGGCATCGCCGGAGTGACCTTGGGCGGCGGAATCGGCGTGCTCGACCGCAAGTTCGGGCTCACCTCCGACCATCTGGTCGCGGCTGAGATCGTCACCGCGGACGGAAGAGGACTCACTGCGTCCGCCACATGCACTCCGGACCTCTTCTGGGGCCTGCGCGGAGGTGGCGGCGGCAACTTCGGGATCGCCACGCGGTTCACTTTCGCGACCGATCCCGCTCCCGCGCTGACAGTGTTCGTGGTGCAGTTTCCGGCCGGGAAGGTGCCCCAGGTGATGAGCGCCTGGCAGCCCTGGATATCCGAAGCTCCCAGGGAGCTGTGGGGAAACCTCAACATTGCGAGCGGCGAACCGCCGGCCTGCCGGGTCGCCGGCTGCTTCGTCGGGCCGAGCAGCGGCTGTCACACCCTGCTGGACGACCTTGTCTCACGCTGTGGCGTACTGCCCGTTCGCCGGACCGTGCAGGATCGTGACTACTTCAATGCCATGCGATTCTTCGCGGGGCGTCCCGACCGCGAGTCGTTCGTCGCTTCGTCGCGAGTGCTGAGGACGCCCGCCGCCGATCCGGCCGCTGTGACCGCCCTGCTCACCAGGCACACGGGCATGGCGCTCATCCTCGACCCCCTCGGGGGTGCGGTGGCCGATCTGAGTGTGCACCAAACCGCGTTTCCGTACCGGAACGCATTCGCCACCGCGCAGGTGTACGCGAGCGCCACGGCGGCGTCCGAAGCCGAGGTGACGCGGAGTGTCGCCACCGTGGTGGCCGGGCTGGCCGCGCAGAACATAGGCGGCGGATACATAAGCTACATCGACCCGGCCCTCCCCCACTGGCCCGAGTCCTATTACGGGCCGAACCTGGGGCGGCTGCGTTCCATCGCGCACGACTACGACCCGGACAAGGTCTTCGACTTCAAGCAGGGCCTCACCCGGGCGTGAAGCTGCCGTCTCCCGGCGGGTCCGACCGCCCTGGCCTCCGCGGGGCCTTGTCGTTCCGCGCCCGGAAGAGTCGAGGAGCCGACCCGCTGCGCCTGCTGGGAACGCGGCGCCGGGTGTACGGAGTGCTCGGTACTCCCCTTTCCCTCGTTGTCCGGCGCCTGGGAGCGGCCGACTCGTGTCGGCTGGGTGGCACAGCGGAGCGGCCGAGGCTGCCGTGTGGGTGAGACCCCCGTGTGGCGCCGTCCAAAAGGCGCGGCCTGGCGGAATAGTTCTGCGCGAACACAGGATCGGATTCAGGGTGCGGACATGGAAGGACGCGTCGTGGACAGTTCTTTGCTGGCCCAGATCGAAGCAGCCGTGGGAAAGGGGAAGGTTGTCGTCTCGGCGGACGACGACGCGATCGTGGCCCTCGTCCAGGAGGCCATCAAGAGCGGCAGAACCACTTCCTTCTACCTGTCTCGTAAACAAGCCCGAACCATCCGGGACCTCCACTGGACCCCCGAGCTCGTCAAAGCCTCCAGGCTGGAGCCGGTGACGGCCGATGAGAAAGCGCGGATCGAGGCCGAGCTGGGGATCGCGGACATCGGCGCCTTCCGATTCGGCCGCTTCGCATGCAAGCAGGGCCACGAGTTCAGCGCGTTCGACTTCCTGCAGCACGGCATCCGGGAACACGGGCCGGAGGCGGTGAGGGCGATCTTCGAGCTGAAGGACGCGGCCTTCCTCCGCGTCAACCCGTACTTCGCCGTCAACTGCGCCACCTGCGACCAGCCGATGGAAGGTGGCATCACGTACGAGGGCGACACCTACGCAGGATGCTCCTACCCCGACCCACCGGTCTGCAGGTAGCCGACCCCCGGTCTCGGTGGCCGCTGTCGCCCTCGCAGATCTCGTGTCTGCCGCACCTTTCTCGCGTGACCGAAATTACTCTATATGCCATGCCTTGTGCGCGGGCGGCAGTTCAGTCCGTGTTGTGAACTGCGTGCAGCGGAAGCGGTGCAGCCTGACCACTTCGGATTATTGACACGAGCGCCCGAGACCGTGCCGCACCCACACCAAGCCGCTTGCGCAGCGTTTCAGCAGAGATGGGCCGTCGGTGCTCGGGTACCGCCGAGGTAAGCCCAAAAGCCGCCAATAGTGGATCTTGAAGGGGAGTCGGGTCACCGGACGGACTCCGGTTCAGCCCGGGGGCCGGGGACCTCGCCGTCCTGGAGGGCGGCGAAGTCGGCGTGCGCTTGTTCGACGGCTTCGGGGTACGCCTCGTGCTTGGCGTGTTCGGCGAGCGCCCGGTAGACGCTGGCGACGGAGGCGTTCTGTCCCTTGCGCTTACCGGTGGGATTGATCAGGTCGGGAGTGTGGAGATACAGCCCCCTGGACGACGTCCGCAAGCTGAAGCGGCAGCTGTCCGGCCTCGGCTGGGAGCTGGTGGAGATGACCGGCTCACCACGGGGGTGGAGGTCCGGGTCGACCTCGCGGCCGAATCCGTCGGGAATGTACCGGCCACCAGGTTCCGCACCTGCACCCCCGAGCGGCAGCTGTCCCGGGAGCTGGGTTTGTCCGGTCCCTCCTGGCCTGATCAAGGTCCCCACCTCAGTGGAGTGGAGCGTGAACGTGCGCCTCTGGCCAGTGCGCACGCCCCCCCGTCGCGCCGGGAGGAACCCTCCTGGCGCGACGGGGAGGCGAGGCCCCGGCGCGGCACGCGCCCGATCCCTCCGGTCTCAACTCTCCTCACGGGGGCAGTGGAGCTGCCAAACCCGCGTCGGTGCCGCAGTGGGGCACGCGCCATGAGTGGACGCTACCGGGCGGCACTGACATCCCCGGGCGGGCGTGCGAGATGCCTCCCGGCCGGCATGGAACCGTGGCGCCGCGTCGGTCTCTTCTCCCATCGGGCCAACTCGAGACCACGGGCGCTCGATCAGGTACGGATCAGGGCCCCACGCCGACGGGCGCGCCACCAGGGGGCGAGCTGGAGGATGCCGAAGGCCGTCTCGACGGCGAAGAAGAGCAGGAGGAACCGGGGGGCGCCGTGGACCACCGCGTGGAGCTGCCAGGCCGCGAACAGCACGCGGGCAATGCCGTCGCCGAGACCGTGGGCCGGCACGGTGGCGACGATCCGCAGGAGGGACCAGACGATGATGACCGAACCCATCAGGTTCGCGTAGAGGATCTGCATCGGGTCGAGCGGCGGCAGCACGCCCCACCCGGTCGCGTCGCCCAGCGCCGACAGGGCGCGGTGCGCGAGGGGGTAGGTCCACGGTGTGGCGAAGGCGGCCGTGACGATGAGGTCGTACCAGCCGCTGGAGCGGACGAGACGGAGGTAGGCGGCGTCGGACGGGTCGGGAACGCGGAACACGGGAACTCCAGGCTGTCGGGGACATCGGGCCCCCATGCTGAACCGTGGACTACGCTCCAAGGTCAAGTCCATGGGCGACACAGGGGGCGACGGGACGTCATGCGGATCGGGGAGCTGGCCGAGCGGGCGGGGACAACCCGGGACACCATTCGCTTCTACGAGCGGATCGGCCTTGTCTCCGGCCGGCGACTACCCAACGGGTACCGCGACTTCCCGCCCGAGACGGTGCCCTGGCTGCACTACGTGCGCACTGCCCGCTCCCTCGGCTTCTCGCTCGCCGAGATCGCCCGGGTCGGTGAGGAGCTGCGCGAGTCGACCGACAGCGCGGAGGCGCTTTCCGCGCTCTTCGCCGAGAAGATCCGCGTCATCGACGCCCGCATGGCCGAACTTGCCGCTCTGCGGGCCGAGCTGAACGCGCGCGTCGGCACCGGCTGCCCGTTGCGGGCCGCGGAGCGGGGGCGGCAGACAGAGAGGTGACACCTCGACGTGCAATGTCACCGGCCTCAGGTGACTCGGCTTCGAGGCCTGTCCGACGGGTCCTGTGACGGGTCTGGCGGCTCCGTCAGCGATCCGCCGCAGCCCTTGGGCGTCAGACGCCGGGCGGAGAGGACAGGTGCATTCATCGCTGGAGGACTGGCCTTCGGCCTCGCCGCCCTTCGGTCCCAGCCGGGCGAGCAAATACCGCACGCGTCAGCTCTCGGGCAAGGAGCAGGCCTCCCGGAGGGACGCGGGGCGTGGGCGGTCCGACGCGAGGGGGGTCCGCCGTCGCCGGCCAGCGGCTGGGTGCCGCCGAGAGCGTTGGGGGGGAGGGCCGCCTGCCCCCACTCCCCCTCGCTGGTTGAACGATGTCAGTCGGCCGACTTCCGGGCGGTGATCTGAAAGAGGCGGGCGGTGTGTATGTAGGGTGTTCGGTCGGTTGTGGCGAGTTCGAGCTTTTCGAGGGCGGCGTAGAAAGCCGGGTCGTGCTTGCGTTTGTCGTCGGTGATGTAGTCGCAGAAGCTGCGTATGCCGTAGTGGTACATGTCCCGGCAGCCGAGGTGCCGCAGGGTGGAGAGGGCCTCGATGTCCTCGTACATCCGCATCAGGATTCGGTCCCTGCCTTCGCCGTCACGCGCCGCATCGGCGTCGAGAATCTGCCAGGTGACCACGTTGAAGGCGTGTACGCAGCTCATCATTTCCCGGTAGGCGGAGCGGCGACGGTCACGTTGCTCACGAAGTGCTTGTGAGGTTGCGGCTGTTCGAGCCTGGGCGAGCGCCGCGCGTAACGTCGCCCGGCCGGTGATGTAGCTGGCTGCGAGCGCAGTCAAAGCGGTGAGGATGCCGACCCACAACGCACTGTTCCCCATGGTCCGGGAGTCTGCCAGCCTCGGCTGTCGCATGGAAGGAATGCCGTCGTCCGCAGGCCGGTGCGACCGGCGGGCTGCGGGCTGCGGGCTGCGGGCTGCGGGCTGCGGGCTGCGGGAAAAGCGGTCCTGGAAGACCGTTCCGGCGCCCACAGGCCCTTCGCGCGGCCCGCCTCGTCCGTCCTCGTCAGTCCTCGTCAGTCCTCGCCGGCCGCCCATCGCGCCACCAGTTCCGTCCGGTTGGCGCAGCCGAGTTTGGCGAGGATTTTGCGGACGTGGGACTCCACCGTGCGCTCCGAGATGAACAGGTCCGCCGCGATCTGCCGGTTCGTACGAGCCCGCACCAGGAACTCGGCGATCTCGCGTTCACGTGGGGTGAGGGGGTTCCGCTCGTTCCGTACAGCGGCGATCTGACTGAGCCGGCGTACCGCGGCGGCGGCCGGCCCGGGCTGGCCCAGTTGTTCGGCGATCGCCAGAGCTTCCCCGGCCAGTACGGCCGCCTCCGCGAGTGCGCTTCGGTCCCCGTCCCGCTCACCCTGATCGCATCGCACGGCGGCGAGGTCCAGGCAGGTCAGCGCCACGTGCGGCCGCGCGCCCAGTACACGGTTGCGCTGCAGCGCCTCGCGCAGCAGTTCCTCGGCCAGGCCCGGGCGGCCCGCGACCGCGGCCAGACGCCCGAGGTCGCGGCTGACCGTGCCGGAGAAGTACGCCGTGGGCGTGCCGAGCGCGCCCGGGTAGGGGCGGAACAACGCGAGCCGGTCGTACGCCAGCCGTGCGCCCTCCACGTCCCCGACCAGGGCGATCAGGTCGACCATGTGCAGCAGCACCGCCGGCCATGTCGGGTTCGCCGTCGCGAGCGGCAGCATCGGGCGCAGCTGGGCGTAGGCTTCGCGCGCCTCGTCCAGCCGCCCCGTGAGGAGCAGTGCCGTGGCCCGTACGGAGAGGGGCAGCGGCCGGCGCGGTGCACGGTCGAGGACGGGCCACATCTCCGCCGTCAGCTCCGTCGCGTCGCCGCGCACCAGGGCCAGCTGTATGCGCATGACGTGGTTCATGATGATCGCGGTCGCGTCTCCGCTCGGCAGGGACAGTGCGGTGGCGTCATCGTTGTGGCGACGGGCGGCGTCGAAGCGCCCTTCCAGCAGGGCGCGCGCGGCGTTCACGCGCAGTAGGTGCCAGCGCGCCAGTGGCAGCCGGCACCGGTCGGCGACTTCCTCGATGCCACGGACGGCCTCGTCCACCAGGTCCGGGCGGCCGAGCAGGTACGCGGCCTGAACGCGCCACTCGTGGCCCATCACGGCGGCAAGCGGGTCACCGAGCCGTTCGGCGCGGGCCACGGTCAGTTCGCCCAGGCGCAGACGCTCGGGAGTGTCGTCCGGGTCGGCCAGGGTCATCTCGACCGCCCGGGCCGCCTCCAGCTCGGCCCGCGGGTCACCGGTGGATTCGGCCAGGGCGAGGGCGGCACGGGCGTGTTCGGCCGCCGCGTCGAGCGCGCCGAGATCGGCCGTGGCGGAGGCGAGTTGGGCGAGCAGCCGGGCACGTATCGCGTTCGGAAGGTTCTCCACCGCGAGCGCGTCCCGGCACAGCCGGGTGATCGCCTGCGACGCCTTGGGGAAGCTGACGCCCTGGAGCACCAGGGCGGCCTCGGCGAGCAGCTCCGTCCTTCCCGTCTCTCGCGCGGCGGCCGCTGCCCGCGCGCAGTCGCGCAGGCAGGCGTCGTAGCGCCCGCGGAGGTATTCGGCGCGGGCCAGCTCGACGAGTGCGGCGGCGCGTTCCGGGTGGGCCGCATCGAGTACGGCGGCGGCGTGCGCCAGGTGCCGGGCCGCATCGTCGTAGGCGTGCCGCCGGCGGGCCAGATCGGCGGCGGTCCGCGACCAGCGTGCGGCGGCGGAGCGGTGGGCGGGTTCCCGGCCCGCGCGCCGCCAGTGCGCGGCGATGCGGGCCGCCTCGGCGTCGTCGTCGGCCGCGGCCTGCTCCAGTGCCAGTGCGGCGGCCCGGTGCAGGGCTCGCGTGGCCTCGGGGGTGGTGCGGGCGAGCACCTCGTCGCGTACGAGGTCGTGGGCGAAGCGGTAGGTGCGTCCATTGTCCACCGTGGTCTCCGCGACGGTGAGGACACCGGCGTGCCGGGCCGCCGTCAGCGCTTCGGCGACGGCGATGTCGTCCGGCTCCGGCAGGACGGCGGCGAGCAGGCCCGCTTCGAGCCGTTCGCCGAGCACGGCCGCGGCCCTTACGACGTCCTGCTGCGGGGCGGTGAGCCCGCTCAACAGCCCGCCGACGACGGTGCCGAGGTCCTCGCTCGCATGGATGCGCAGCGCGGCGACAAGCAGCGGCAGTCCGCCCGTTCGCCGGTACGACTCCCCGGCCGCCTCCGCCGCGCCCGGCGCCCGGGCCCCCAGGCACTGGGCGACCTCCGCCTTGCTGAACGGCGCGAGGCTGAGCGTCTCGGCGCCACAGCGGCGCACGTCCATGAGGGGTCCGGTGACCTCCTCGGGAACCGGCTCCCGGACGGTGCCCAGCACGAGCAGCCCGCAGTCGTCTCCCTGCTCGGCGACCTGCCGGAGAAGGTCGAGGCTGGCGGTGTCGGCCCAGTGCAGGTCCTCCAGCCAGACGAGCAGGGGGCGTTCAGCGGCCGCCGCGACCAGCGCTTCGCTCATCCGTGCCAGTTCCAGGAACCGCGCCGCCGCCGCTCCGGCCGCATCCGAGGGAGCGGCCGAAGGCCGCCCCGACTGCCCAGCGGACAGCGCCGGGCCGACGCCCGCGTGCCTCAGTGCGCGCTGCCACGGCCATAGTGGGGGTGCCGCCGCGTCCCTGGGGCAATGGCCCCGTACGACGGTGAGGCCCGCTGGTTCGGCGTGGCGGCGCAGCGCCTCGGCCGCGAGTGTGCTCTTGCCGATGCCCGCCGGGCCGGCGAGCAGCACGACCGATCCGGTGCCGTTCGCCGCGGCCTCGATCCGCCGGGCCAGGGACTCGAGCTCGACGGCTCGCCCCACGAAGTCGCCTGCCATTGCAGCAGTATCGCGCGAGCGGGGGTCTGGTCGGGCAACGCCGTTTCTGCGCACCGGGTTCAGTACCAGCACTGACGACCCGGGCTACGTACGGGGCCCATCGTGGGCGTACTGGATCCGGGGACCTTCCGCTCGCCGGAACCCTGCCGTACGTCACTCGAAAGGAACCCCTCATGAGCATGAGCTCCTCCGCCCGTCGCGCCGGATACGGCCTGGGCACAGCCGCCTCGGTCCTCGCGGCCGTCATTCTGGCCAACTCGTCGCCGGCCGGCGCAGCGGTGGCCCACCCCCTCGTGAAGTCGAAGTACTTCACCAGCGGCAGTGCGACGATCGCCTGCCCGGCCGGGTGGGTGGCCACGGGCGGGGGCGTCAGCGCCGACCTCACCGCGAGCATGTACGTGGCGCGCACCGAGCCCCTCCGGAACTACTCGGGTACGCCCGTCGGCTGGAGGGGCACGGTTGCGAGGAAGGCGAACGGCTCGTGGGGCAGCGGCACCCTCTACGTCGTCTGCGCCCGCTGACGATCCGGCCAGGCAGCCCCGGCCGTGCCCGGTCGGGCACCCATCGTGTCGCCCGGCGCCAAGGGAGCCGGGTCAGCTGCCCGGCGCCGGCGGCCAGGACGTCGTGCCCGGCTGCTTCGTCGAGCCGGCCCGGGTCCCGGAAGGAGAGGCCCAGGGCGGGCTCGCGGCGCGGGGTGGGTGGCTGCCCTCGACGGGGGGACGCGGGTGGGCGGGATACCGCCCACCCGCGTGTGTGTGGCGTCAGTCGTGCCGTGCGTCCACGACGGCCCGCAGCTTGCCACTGGTTGCCGTACGGTCGAGCGCGGCGCCGTCCACGACCTCCACGACGAGGTCGAGCAGCCGGTCGTCGACGGCGGACCGCAACTCCTCGTAGCCGGCGAGGAAAGCCGCCCGCAGCTCCTGCGGTCCGGCCGTGTCCGCGCTCTCGACCCGGACGGTGAGTTGTTCGCGGACACTGGAGCGGCTGAGCACGATCTGCAGCTCTCCGCTGTAGCCGCAGTCCTGCCCGGCGATGGCCACGAAGCGGCGGTGGTTGAGGAAGTACGACGCCACGCGCATCACGTCGCCGCCCCGGCCGAGCAGTTCGAAGCGCGGCGCCCGGTCGCCGCAGGGACAGGGGCCGGGCAGGGCGCGGCCGAGGTCGCCGATGACGTACCGGCCCAGGTTCTGACCGCGCCGGGCGTGCGTGGAGAACACCAGCCGGCCGATCTCGCCCGGTGCCACCGGCAGGTCGGCGTCGGTCTTCAGGATCTCCATCGTGTGCAGGTCGGTGTGCAGGTGGTGGACTCCGCCGGTGGACTCGGTGCACTGGTAGCCGAGCGGGCCGAGGTCGGTGCTGCCGTAGGTGATGGAGCGGATGGTCTCGATGCCGAACGTTTCGGCCAGGACGCGGCGCTGCTCCGCGGTGAAGTGCTCGCCACCGTAGAAGATCTTGCGGATTCCGCCGTAGGAGCGCAGCAGGTCGGCCTGCTCGTGCAGGAGCTGCCACAGGTAGGACGGCATGCCGAAGAGGGTGTCCGCCTGGTGGGCGACCAGCATCTCGGCCGTGACCCGGTGGTCGGGGCCTGCCGCCATCGGCAGCTGGGTGCCGCCCAGCCTCTCCAGGATGGAGAAGAAGCTGATGAAGCCGCCGTACATGCCACCGCAGAAGAAGAGGTTGGCGGTGCGGTCGCGTGCCGGGTCGTAGCCGGCTGCGAGCAGGCCGCGGCCGGCGGCGCGCATCTGGGTGTCGTAGTCGTCGTAGGAGAACAGGGACAGGGCGGGCTTGCCGGTGCTGCCGCCGCTGCGGAAGTACAGCTCGGCGTCGCGCCGGTCGACGTTCTGGTTGAGCTCCTGGACTGCGGCCTTGTCGAGCAGCGGTCCGGTGGGCGCCGGGCGGGTGATCGGCCTGGTCAGGTCGTCGAGGCAGGCGGTGGTGGCGAAGCGCTCGTCGGCCTGGACGGCCACGCGGCGGCTGTAGCGCTGGAGGGCGTAGACGCCGTCGTGCGGCTCGCCGGAGTAGCCGCCCAGCATCCGGCCGAGGGGCGTCACGCGGGTGGCCCCGGCGGCCAGGGCGAGGCGGGACAGCTCCGCGACATCGGTGCGGCCACCGGCGATGCCGGCGGTCTGCAGGTAACGGCGCATGGGGCGCAGGGTGGCGAGGAGGTTCTTGCGGGGCAGGGGCTTGACCCACACACTGCGGTGCAGCGGGGAGGCCGTGAGGGCCGGCCGGGTGTCGGCCATGACGCGCCATGAGCCGTCGGGGGCGGCGATGACGCGGGTCAGGCCGAGGTGCTCTTCGAGGCGGGCGACGAGTTCGGTGGTGGTGAGTTCGGCCGCCTCGGCCGGGCCGAGGTCGTCCTCCCCCGTGGCGGGGGGCATCTGGGCGAGGACGGTGGCGAAGCGCTCCGCGAAGGCGAAGACCTCGGCGTCGTCCTCGGTGTCGAGATAGACCACCTGGGGGCTGGAGCACGCCTGCTGTTCGTGCAGGCACGCGTCGGCCGCCAGGGCCTGGAGCGTACCGGCCTCCTGCCAGGCGTCGCGGGTCAGGTAGGCGAAGGAAATCTTGTGGCCCCACTCCACCAGGCGGCAGCCGGGCGGCACATGGGCGGCCACTCCTTCGACGGCGGCTTCACCGCCCCACACCGCGACGGCGTCCGCGGGCGCGCACATCAGGGACAGCCAGTCCTGCCGGGACGAGGAGAAGCGCAGCACGATGACGCGCTCGGCGATGGCTCCCGTGGGGTCCAGGGCGGCGAGTTCGGCGAGCAGGTGCTGAGCGAGGAGGGTGTCGGCGCTGCTGGTCTTGAGGACGTTGACGTTTCCGGCCAGCAGGCCCTCGACGAGGCTGAGGGGCGCGACGGTGGCGGCGTTGCCCGGGGCGATGTGGGCGACCAGGCCGACCGGCGCCCATGCCTCGTAGACGGTCTCCTTGGCGTCGGGACGCGTGAGCCGCTGCGGGGCGGCGCCGCCGAGCTCCCGGCGCAGCTTGCGGGTGAGTTGCGGACGGCTGAGGAAGTTGGCCAGTTCGGTGAGGACGGTCCCGTCCTCACCCTCCGCCAGGTGTCCGGCCAGCCGCACATGAGTGGGGTGGGACGGGTCGATCAGGGCGTCCGCGAGCTGATCGCAGGCGGCCAGGACGGTCTCGGTGTCCAGCGGCTCGGCCAGAGCCGCTTCGACGGTGGCGGACAGGCCGGCCAGGCGGCGGCCCGCCTCCTCGTCGTCGATGAAGGCGCCCTGCCAGTAGTGGTGCTGCACGCTTTCGGTCATCACGACATGCCCTCCATCAGTTCGGCGGCGGCCACCGCGCAGCTCTTGTTGCGGCTCACTCCGGCGCGGCCGTGGACGGTGAACCAGGGGGTGCTCAGCTCGCAGGCGCACTCCTCGCCCGGGTGCAGCGTGGCGAGGTCGCCCATGACGACGCTCTGCGCCGGGACGGAGGTGATGTAGGGCGAGACGAGGTGCAGATAGCCGGGCTCGCCGTACGGGAGTGGTTCGAGCGTTCGGGTGGAGCGGATGAACACCCGGGACCAGACGGGGGCGTGCAGGCGGTGGTGGTCGCACTCGATGTAGGGGATGCAGTGTTCGACGGAGCCGAAGGTGTCGCGTATCCGCTCGGAGGGGACGCCCAGTTGCTCGGTGACGCGCGCGTAGAGCTCGTCCTTGCCGATCCGTTTGTCGGCGTGGCCCTTCCAGCCGCCGCCGAGGACGATCAGTGAGTTCTCGGGCAGCCGCAGGGGCGGCAGCCCGATGGCGCGCATCCGCTCCAGGGTGAACCAGAGGAACGCCGGGAAGCCCAGGATGCGTACGGGCGCGTCGTCCTGTTCGAAACGGCGTAGCGCGGCGATGCAGCCGAAGGGATCGAATTCGTGTCCGCTGCCGGTGTTGCGCAGGGCGTACTCGACCTGCCGGGCGGGGGCGAAGTCGCACAGGTAGTTGTCGGTGAAGGAGGTGCCGAGCTTGAGGTCGCGGGCGGGTTCGTAGCTGTAGAGCAGGTAGTTGACCTGCTGATCGGGTGTGATCCAGCCGTTGCGCTCGAAGATGCGGGCGACCATGCGCTGGGCCGAGCGGATCGTCCACCGGTCGAAGAACATCTGCGACTTCTGGCCGGTGGTGCCGGACGACGTCAGGTGCAGGTGGACCTCCTCCCGGGGGATGGAGAGGATTTCGTGGCGCTTGAAGAAGTTCGCGTGCACCAGGGGGGTGCGGAACGTCCCGCCGTGGGCGGTGCTTTGGTGGAGCTTGCGGAAGAACGGGGAGCGTTCGGTGTGCCAGGCGTTGATCTCGGCCATGGCGGCGGCGAACAGCTCGTCCTCGGCGGGGCCGCAGGCGTAGGGGTCGCTCAGGTCGCACAGTTCCTGGACCCGGGGCAGGAGTTCCGGGTCGGGAACCTCGACGGGGGCGAGGTGGGGGTTCATCGGATTCATGAGGCAACCTCGAGTGTGGGCAGGTAGGTCGACGCCCAGGCCGACACATAGGCGTCCAGGTAGGGCTGGAGCGGTTCGTCGACGACCACGCCGCGGAAGTCGATCTGTTCGGCGGTGCGGGACATCACGACGTAGTCGTGGAAGCCGTCGCCGCCGCTGTCCGGTCGCATCGCCGGGTAGAGGGCGCTGGGGATGAAGCCCTGGGCGAGGAAGGCGGAGAGCAGGCCGTGCTCCGACAGCGGCAGCAGGGCCTCGACGTAGCCCGCGCCGGCGCGGGTGAGGGTCCGGGTGATCGGTTCCAGGCAGGCGGCGGCGGTGGCCGGGTCGGGATGGGCGGCGACCAGGGCGCAGTAGCGGCCGGTCCGGTTGAGGTAGGCGTACACCTCGAAGGAGCCGTCCTCGGCCACCAGCAGGGTGTTGGGCGCGTGGAGGGGATAGAACCACTGTCCGGCGTCGGGGAAGCGGTCGTGGAAGCGGCGGCGGACGAACGCCGGTGCCTCGACGGTCTCCAGCCGTGCGGTCACGGGTGGCTTCGGTGCGGGGAGGGGGGCGGTGACGCGGGTCTGCCAGAAGCTGATGCCAAGGGTCCGTTCGGCGGTGCGCAGGAGCGGTGCGAGCGGGGTGGGCACCTCGGGCACGGGGATGCGGCGGTCGAGCACCCCGGTGGAGTGACGCGCGTAGAGGGCGAGGCTTTCGCGGTTGCTGAGGTCCACGGCGTTGGGCAGGATGCCCATGGGGCGGAAGCCGTTGCGGGAGACGACGCGCTGCGGTCCGGCGCTGACGGTGCGGACGGTGGCGTACACCGAGTCCAGTCGCCCGGTGCCGAGCATCCGCGTGCACAGTTCCTCGGTCAGGGCTCCGGCCAGTCCGGCCGCCCGGTGGTCCGGGTGGACGGCGAGGCCCTCCAGGCGGCCGGTGCGGCTGCCGGGCTCGCCGTGGATCGCCGCGGAGGCGGCGAGGCTGCCGGTGCGGCGGCAGCGGGCGACGAGCCAGAGGGTGTGCGGGTCCTCGATGAGGCGGGACATCTCGGCGGGGTCGGTGCCCAGGGCCGTGGGGTAGTGCGGGCCGTAGACGGCGTAGTAGAGCTGGCGAAGGTCGGCGATGTCGGCGGGAGTCGCCCGGTCGATCGTGGCCTCGGTCATGTGTTGTCTCCTGCGCTGACGAGCTCGGACGAGTCCGCCTCTGCCGCGGTCGCGGTCGTGGGCGCGGGCGCGGGCGCGGTCACAGCCGCGGGGGTGGGCCCGGGGGTGGGCACGGCCGCGGGGGTGGGCGCGGGGGTGGGCACGGCCGCGGCGTCGCCGCTGCGGTCGCGCAGCAGGGCCAGCGCGCAGGCGGCGGGCACCAGGCCTGCGGCCTGGATGAGGCACAGGCTCTGCGGGGACACGTGGTCGCCGAGCAGGCCGAACAGGAGCGATGCGAGGGGGAAGGTGGCGCCGAGCACGGCCTGCATGACGGCGAAGAAGCCCGGCTTGTCGGCCGCGGGGACGAGCCGCTGGAACAGCGCCACGAAGCGGACCCCGATGACACCGACGCACCAGCCGGCCACGACCAGGCAGCCCGCGATGACGACCCGTCCGGCGAAGAGGCCGGGGACGGCGAGCACGACGGCCATCACGCCGAGGAGCCACGAGCCGAGGACGGTGGGCCGGCCGGGCACGCGGGCGCCGGTGAAGGACCCGATCAGCGTGCCGGTGCCCAGCGATGCCTCGAGCAGGGCGACGGTGCCGCCGCCGTCGTGGAGCACGGACTTGGTGTAGAGCGGGATGACGATGAAGACGGCGGTGGTGAAGAGGTTGGCCACGGTGAAGCAGAGCAGGATCCCGCGGACGAAGGGCAGGTCGGCGAGGATGCCGCGCAGCGTGCGCCGCCCCTCGTCGGCCGCCTCGCCGGTCTCGGCCGCCTCGTCCTCGGGCGGCGGGGCGGCGGGCCGGAACCTGACGGTGGTGATGAGCAGGGCGGCCGTCAGGTAGGCGGCAGCGCAGCCGAGCGCCAGACCCGCCACTCCGGCGCCGTCGACGATCAGGGCGCCCAGCAGGGCCCCGCTGAGGCCGGCCAGCGACTGGGTGGACAGCTCGAAGCCGGTGGCGGCCTCGATGTCCTCGTCGTCGACGAGTTCGGGCACGGACGTGGTGAGGCAGGGGTCGAAGAGGGCCTGGCCCGCGGCGAGGGCAAGCGTCGCGGCATAGGCGGCGGCGAGCGGCAGTTCGCTCGCGTAGGCCCACACCGCGAGGCCCGCGGCCGCCATGCCTGCGCCGGCGGCCGCGGCGCGCAGCACCGAGCGGTGAGCGAAGCGGGCGACGGTCCGGGCGACGACCGGTGCCAGAGCGACGGCCGGCAGGGTGCTGACCGCCATGAAGAGCCCGGACGCCAGTCCGCGGCTGCCGCTGACGGCGTAGGCGATGAGCCACCAGGACACGCCGACCTGGAACATGCGGACAGCTGCCTGGGTGAGTATCTGGGCGAGCCATACGGTGCCGAAGGCACGGTTGCGCAGGACGAGCGGCAGTCGGCGCCGCTCGTCCACCGGGGTGGCGGTCATGCGGTCGGCCTCTCGTCGATGACGCGCACGAGCTTGCCGGAGCGGGGGTTGACGGCCAGGTCACTGTGGCGCACCCACTCCACGGTCAGGGGGTGCACGTATCCGGCGCGGACACTGTCGGGGTACAGCGGCCGGGCGGTGTCCAGCTCCGTGACGACCGCCTTGGCGAGGATCTGGAGCGAGGCCGGGTCGTCGTCGCCGGGGGCGGTGGCCAGGCGCAGGACGAGTCCGTCGCGGCCGTCCCAGCGGCGTACGACGAGCTGGGTGCCCATGACGCGGCCGTCGGTGTCGGCTTCGGCGACGGCGGCGAGGGCGTCCTGGGAGTACAGCGACACGGGGCCGACGCGCACGCCTTCCTCGGCCCGTCCGAGGATGCGGAAGTGGCCCGCTTCGGGGTCGGTCCACTCGCCGCGGTCGCCCGCGGGGTAGCGGATGACGGGCATGAGGCGGCGGAACAGCTGGGTCACCAGGATGCGCCCGGGCCGGCCCGGCTCGTGGAGGGGCTCACCGGTCGTCTCGTCGACGATCTCGACGATCGTGTGCGGGGTGAAGGCCCGGTGCACGCGCGGATCGGGGCCGGGTACGGGGGCGCCGAGGAGACCGGCGTCGACGCTGGCGTAACCGAGGGACCGTGGCTCGGCGTTGGGGAAGGCGGCGGCGAGCAGGCGCCGCTGGTCGGAGAAGAGCGCCTCGCCGCCGAAGAACAGCAGTTCCACGGCGGGCAGCTGACGGCCTGTCGCCATCAGGTGCTCGGCGAGCCGGCACAGCGTGGTGGGGGTGCCCGCGACGACCTGGGCGCCGAAGTCCTCGAGTGTGGGGACCGTCGTCTCCAGCGGCGCGGCGCCCCCGATGGGCAGGCGCACGTTGTCGACGGGGGCGTGGGCGAGCGAGTCCAGGATGAAGAGGAAGCTGGCGTAGAGCTCGCCGGCGTAGAACAGGTCCGCCACCCGGTGGCCGGGGCGCAGCCCGGCGTCGACGAGCCCATGGCCGAAGGCGGTGACGAAATCCCGCCACTCCTCGCGTGTGTAGCAGGAGAACTTCGGTGCCCCAGTGGTACCGCCGGTCTTGTAGACCACCGCTTCTCCGAGCGGTGCGGTCAGCACGCGGTTGTCGTGGAGGGTGTTGGCTTTCCAGAAGTCGGCCTGGTCCACGGCCGGAAGGTCGGCGAGACGTTCCACGACCGGCGGCAGGTCCGCGTAGAGACCGGCATAGAAGGGAGAGTTGTGACGGCTATGACGTATGAGGTCCGAGAGCTGATGGACGGGCATGCTGCCTTTGCCTAGGTGAAACGGTAGTGGTCGGGAGAGTTCGTGGCAGGGCGATGCGTGGCGGGACCCGGTGGGTTCGCCGGAGGCATAGCTGTGCTGTGTGTTCCGCGAGGTGCGTTTGCATCGCACTCTCGACGTCGTTCCGGCGTCGCGTGGGACGCACGATCACGAGGGAACGCCGTAGAAGATATCGCAAAATCACTCCCATCCTGACCACATGTCAGGCGGTAGTGGCCAAAAACCTTTGTTTCTCAATGTCTCGCCCGTCTCATCCCCAGGTTCGCGTCGCGCGCGAGCGGGGCGTCCCTCCCCCGGTTGTCGCATTGCGTTCGGCGAGGAACCGGCTCACGATGACGGGCCGTTCGGGTCGGCTGACCGCCTGCCTCGTGACACGCCCGGGCGACCGGTGAGCGCTGACCGACCGCCGCGGGCTGCCGAAAAGGTGGGCGCCCAAGGAGCCCGGAGTGTCCCTCCGCGGTATTCCCGGAGTGTCCCTCCGCGGTATTTGGGGGGCGGCCCTGGTTCAGCGCCGCATAGGCTCCCCGCATGCCTTCGGTGATGCAGCGGATCAACGTCTTCGTCTCGGCCTTCGCCCGCCGACAGGCGGCGCGCACGGTCGACCTTCCGGGCGGGTTCGCCGTATACGACGAAGCCTTCGTACATTCCCGCGCGAACAATCAGGTCATCATCGACACGACCGTTGACTCCGAGCTGCTGCCCGCCGTCGCGGAGGAGGCATTGCGGCACCTGCCGCACCGTATGATCTCCGTCCTTGACGACGAAGTCGGGACGGCGTGCGCAGAGCCTCTGGTCCGGGCCGGGTACAGCCACTCCGTCCATCTGGTCATGCTGCACACAGGCCCCGTGCCGGCCGGTGGCTCCGCGGAGGAGGTGGATCTCGACGCGATACGTGTCCCCCTCACCCGGCGATGGCGGAGCCTCCTTCCGGACGTCGATGACGAGGTCCTCCACCACCTCGTCGACCGGCGTGAAGCCCGCCGCCGCGGGGCCGACGTCGTTCGCTTCCTCGGTGCCCGCAGCGAGGAGGGCGAGGTGGCCTCCTGGGCCGACCTCTACCTGGACCCGGCGACCGGCATGGCCCAGATCGAGGATCTGATCACCTCGGAGGCGCACCTCAGGCGCGGTTACGCCGATGCCGTCGTGAGCACCGCCTTGCGCCTGGCCGCCGACGGTGGGTGCAGTACCCGGTTCCTGACCGCCGATGCGGCGGACTGGCCACGACACTGGTACGAGCGCCGTGGCTTCACGGCCATCGGCCGCTCGCACTGCTTCGAACGTGGCTCGCAGCGGGACGATTGAGCTCCGAGCCGCGACGTGTGCGACGACGATCCTGTGGGCGGCCCGCGAGGAACTCCGGCGAACACATCGTG
This sequence comes from Streptomyces sp. STAM6, assembly GCF_054963715.1. Classification (NCBI taxonomy): domain Bacteria; kingdom Bacillati; phylum Actinomycetota; class Actinomycetes; order Kitasatosporales; family Streptomycetaceae; genus Streptomyces; species Streptomyces sp. STAM6. Next base: position 18,831 of record NZ_JBUEFZ010000025.1, read on the forward strand.
TGGGCGGCGGGTGAGCCGGCTCCCGCTCGGCTCGCGACCCACGGAGCTTCCGGCCCCATGGCGCCGAACTCAGTGGGCGGAGGGCGCACGGGGGCCCCAGCGGCGCGACTTCGCTTGACCTTGACACAGTGACAAGGTCTTCACTGTCGCCGAGGAGGTGGTCCCCATGACCATGCCGACACATGACACGGACACCATTCGGGCTCTCCAGGCACTGGAGGACAGTCGCTCATCGGTGCGACTGCGGGCCGCGCTGGCAATCGGCACGACCCCTGACCCGCGCTTCATCGGCAAGCTCGTCGGACGATGCGCGATCGAACCCGATTTCCACGTGCGTGAGATGCTCACATGGGCACTCACCCGCCACCCGGCGTCAATGACGGTTCCAGAGCTCCTCGGCGAAGTCCGCTCGGAGCGTGCGCAGGCACGAAGCCAGGCGTTGCACACGCTGTCCAAGATCGGGGATCGGCGGGCGTGGCCGGCGATCACACCCGCGCTTCTGTCCGACCCCGACGACGAGGTGGCCCGCAGCGCTTGGCGGGCAGCGGTCGTGCTCGTACCCGAAAGCGAAGAGTCCGAACTGGCCGCGGTGTTGTCGACACAGCTCGGCCGCGGCGAGCGCGCGACGCAGTTGAGCCTCAGCCGTGCGCTGATCGCACTCGGTGAGAGTATGGTGCCCACGCTGCGTGCTGCGACGAAGGATCCCAACCCTCACGTTCGCGCACACGCGATCGCCACGGAACGGCTGTTGCGCGACCCGGACATCGGATTCGAGTTCGCGATCGAGGAGGCGAAGCGCGTCGTGGCTCTCGGCACCACGAGCCAGGAGAAGTGATACGCGGTGTTGATCGGTGATGTGGCACGCCAGTCCGGGGTCAGCGCCCGTATGCTCAGGCACTACGAGTCGCTCGGACTGGTACGGCCGACGGGGCGCACCGGGTCCGGCTATCGGGAGTACTCCAGCGACGACATCCGGCGGATCTTCCATGTCGAAAGCCTGCGGTCGTTGGGGCTGTCACTGCGTGAGGTGGGGTCCGCGCTGGATGATCCCGACTTCAGGCCCTCGCAGCTCGTCGGCGACCTCATCCGCCAGACACGAGAACGCATCACGGCCGAGATGGAGTTGCTCACCCGACTCAGTCGAATCGACGCCGCGGAACCCGCCGGCTGGGAGGACGTCCTCCAGATCACCGCGCTCCTCCAAGCGCTGGGCTCGGAGAGCGCCGGCAAGCGCCAGCGCGCGGCCCTGTCCTCCGTTCAAACGGTCCCGGTGCCAGTGGAGGCTCTGGTCGAGGCAGCGTTGAGCGAGACCGACCCGAGCGTCGCCGGAGCCCTCAGGTGGGCCCTGACGCGGGCGGGCGACGGCGCCCTGGCGCTGTTGGCACAGGGCCTCGGTTCACGGGAAGCCGACGTACGGAAACGTGCCGTCCAGTCCATCGCCGAGATTCCGAGCCGTGAGGCGACCGAACTGCTGCGGGAAGCCCTCGCGGACCCCGACATCGTGGTCCGCAGATATGCGGCTCTGGCACTCGGAGCGCAGGGGGCGCATGGCGCGGATGGAGCGGATGGAGTGGATGGGGTGGACGACGCGATTCCGACACTCATCGACATGATCGTCGAGGATGTGAGCGACGCCGATGCGGCCGATGCACTGAGCGCATTGGCGAGCTGTCCCCCTGTGGCGGACGTGATCGCCACCAGGCTCGTTCATTGCCTCGCCCAGGAAACCCTCGGGTCGCCTGCGCGCCGTCGGCTGACGCAGGCGCTGGCGGACATCCCGGGAATCGCGGCGTCACGTGCCCTCGTGGATCTGACGCACGACGAGGACCGCGTCATTGCGCTCACCGCGACGTACATTCTCGGGGTACGCAACGCGGGCTGACCGTCTTCTTCGGGGTGGCGTGTGGGCGGGGCCGGTCCGGTGACCGTGCCGCCGCGTTCCCCGGGTCGGCTGCCGGAGCGCGCGGCGACATCACCACCGTCCGGTGCGCCACCAGCCCTACGCGGGATCGCTCAGACGCTCCACCGCTGCCTTGGCCGCGGCCACGAACGCGGCGATCGCGGGATGAGCACCGCCGCCCGCCCGAAACGCGACCTTCGAGCGGCGGAACAACGGCAACCTGGTCAGGACCACTCCGGCCGGGCTTGGCCCGGTGGCCATTTGGGGCACGAGTCCTGCCCCTTGCCCACTGGCAGACAGGGCCAGCACGGTTCGGAAGTCGTTGACCTGGTGGCGAATCCTCGGCTGGAACCCCGCTGCCTGGCATGCGCGCACGGCCATCGCGTGACCGGTCGTGCCGTCCCGTGCGGTGATCCACGGGACCTCGGCACAGGGTCCGAGCAGCTCCGCCAGCGTGTCACCGCCGCTGACGGTCCTTGTCCCGGTGCTCGTGACGAGGTACATCGGTTCCTCCAGCAGGGGCACCTCGTCCACCGTGGTGTCCGGCGACGCCGGTACGAAGTCATAGTCGTGGACGAGGGCGACGTCCAGTTCGCCGGCCCTGAGACCGTCGGAAACACGCGCGGAGTCGATCTCTTGCACCATCGGTTCCAGCGCGGGATGCCGTTGGGTCAGCTCGGCCAGCGCGGCGGGCACGATGGTGTGTCCGGCGGAGGGGAAGGTCCCGATGCGTAGCGGCCCGCCGATACCCTCTCGCGCGCCGGCCAGCTCGGACACCGCCAGCTCAAGACGCTGCAGCACGGCGTCGGCATGAGCGACGAGGGACCGGCCCGCGGGCGTGAGCACCACCCTCCTGCCGCTGCGTTCCAGCAGGGCCACGCCTGCTTCTCGTTCCAGCACGCCCAGTTGCTGGGACACGGCGGACGCCGTGAACGACAGCGCCTCGGCCACGGCCGCGATCGTGCCCCGCCGGTCCAGCTCGCGAAGCAGGTAGAGACGACGAACATCGAGCATAAGCTGAGCTTAGGCATAAAGACAGAAATCAGAAATGGATCTACCGGGTCAGCCTGAGCGAGAGTGGGTCCATGAAGCCCAACCCGATGTTCAACGGCCTGTACGTCCCCTTGGTGACCCCGTTCACCGACGACCTGCGCCTGGCCCCCGACGCGCTGGCCCGACTCGCCGACGAGGCCCTGTCGGCCGGCGCCTCCGGGCTCGTAGCCCTCGGCACCACCGCGGAATCGGCCACACTGACCGCGGAGGAGAAGCAGACCGTGGTGCGCATCTGCTCGGCCGCCTGCCGGGCACACGACGCCCCGCTGATCGTGGGGGTCGGCACCAATGACACCGCGACCGCCATCGAGTCGCTGCGTGAGCTGGCGGCCACGGGTGTGGTCGCCGCGGCGCTGGTTCCCGCGCCGCCCTACATCCGGCCCGGTGAAGCGGGGACACTGGCGCATTTCACGGCTTTGGCCGAGCACGGTGGCATACCCCTGATCGTGTACGACATCCCCTATCGCACCGGTCAGACGCTCAGCGCCGGCACACTCTCCGCACTCGGCCGTCTGCCAGGAATCGTCGGCGTCAAGCACGCGACCGGCGCGATCGACGCGACCACAGTGGAGTTGCTCGGCTGCCCCCTGCCCGGCTTCGCCGTGCTGGGCGGCGACGACATCGTCCTGTCACCACTCCTCGGGGCGGGCGCCCATGGTGGAATCGTCGCGTCGGCGAATGTCCGCACCGCCTCCTATGCGGAGCTGGTCGCCCTGTGGAGCCGCGGCTCCGCCGCACCCGCCCGCAGGCTCGGAGCCGAGCTGGCCCGGCTGTCCGCCGCGCTCTTCGACGAGCCGAACCCCACCGTGATCAAGGGAGTGCTGCACGCGCAGGGACGCATTCCCAGCCCGGCCGTTCGCATGCCCCTGCTGGCAGCATCCACCAGCTCGGTCCGCCGGGCAGCGCTCCTGGCCGACAGCGAGACGCACCATGGCGCAGCGGCCGCCTGACCCGTACAAGAGCCGGCCCCGGCTGGGGCGGTCGGCGTGCCCACGCACGGTGCCCCGGGGCCACCGGAGACTGCGCGTGCCCGGGTCGGCCTGGACGTGTCGGACCGTGATCGCGTTCAGCGCCGCTCGGGCCGGCGCCCGGCCGGACGGGCCCGTGCGGCACCGAACGGCGACAGCGGCTGTTGCGCCGGCCCGGCAGCACTCGGCGCCTGGCCGACAGTGAGGACGCCGGAGCGCGAGGAGGTCCGAGGATGCTCCCCGCGCCCCGGTGTACGGTCTATGGCGTGCTTCGAAAGTCCCGTCCGGCCGGGAACGTCCGGCACGCACGCTCGCGGCGTTGTCGGTCGTCGGCGCAGCCCGCTGCGCTCTCCGCCTTGCGATCGCACGCACCAGACACCCCCGGCCCCGCCCTCCGGGCGGACGACGCTACATCCGGAACACCCCCTAGACGGCGAAGGGCGCCCGGGCGACGAAGCCCGGAGTGCACTTGCCCGACTGGAACAGGTTGGGGGTCTGGTAGAAGGGCATCTGGTCCACGATCTGCCGGTGCAGGGTGTGGTACGTGCCCTGGAAGGCACCGTTTCTCCAGGTCTTCAGCAGGGTCTCGGTGAACAGCCCGTTGGTGCCGGTGCCGTCGCTGGACGTCTGGTTGTCCTGGCATCCGGAGATCAGCAGCACGTCGGCCTTGATCTCCTGCTGGTCCAGAGCGGGCAGTGATCGCTGGATCTCGTCGTAGAGTTCCTGATCCCGCTGGTAGTTGCGGAACTGCACGTCCTGCGGGAGGGCCCGCACGCGGGCGCGGACCTCGTTCGGCTCACTGGTGTCGAAGCTGCGCTGCAGTTCCGAGGAGTCGAGGAAGAGGGAGAGGTCCCGTGCCACCGTGCCGCTGTGACAGCTGTCGGAGAGCACCAGGATCCGTACGTCCTCCGCGAAGGTGTCGAAGAGCGCGTACAGTTCGTCGTCGATCAGCTGGCGGTCGTACAGCACCCAGGTCTCGTCGCGCCGGTCGGGCTCGTCGCTGTTCTTGTCCGGGACCTGTGCGCCGTGCCCGGCGTAGGTGAGCAGGAGCATGTCTCCGGCCGAGAGTTGCGAGGCGGCTTCCTTCAGCGCGGCCGTCACCTTCTCGGCCGTTGCGTCCTTGGTGAGCAGGGTGGCGACGACGTCGAACCTGTTGTTCCTGGCGAGCTCGGTCATGCAGGCCGCGTCGTTCTCGGGATTCTTGAGCTCTGCCTTGACGCCGTACTTGGTCTGGTCGATCTCATTGAGACCGATGTGGATCGACAGTCCCTTGGGCATGAGGTTCCTCCTGTGGTGTGACGGTGGGAGTGGCAGGTCACGGCGCGTAGCACGGCCGTGGATCTCGTGACAGGCGTGGCACCCCCGTCCGGGACAGAGGTCGAACGCCTTGAGGCTGTGGCGGAGCTGATCCCGCGAGACGCTTCGGGCTACTGCCTCGGCCTGGGGCACCAGGGCGGGATGGCACCGGGCCATTGCGTGCCCCGGAGGATCCCCTTGTGCCGCAGTGGAGGGCTCCGGCGCTACAGGCCGTCGGGGCCGCGCTGTCGTGCGGCATCGAGTCGAGCCGGATGGGGGCGCCGTGCCGAGCCGGCCCGAACCGGCACAGGCACAACTGCCGCGGGGAGCCGCGCGGGGAACCGGTCCCGGACGGGGTAAAGGGCAGGGTGGGGCCGACGAAGACGCTGATGGTGCTGTCGCCGCCTCCGAGACCGAACGCCGCCCACCAGTCCCTGGGTCACGGGCCCCTGGTGGCGGACTTCGGTCCGGCCGGTGCGGTAGCGCCAGGTAGTCACGGGCCTCTCGAGGATCTGCCGCAGCACCTCCCGCAGCGCCTCGGAACCGTTGGGCGGCGGGCAGGCGGCGACCGGGGCGTGTTCTCGGGGAACGGCCTGCGGTGTGCTGGGTCGACACACCGCAGGCCTGCGGTGTCCGTCACCATTCGACCGCCGCAACGCCCGTCTTCATCGAACGGTCCGAGAGCGTCGCGGAGCGCGTCTGCGGCGAGGCGGATGGTCATCGTCCCCGTTTGTCAGGGGAACTGCGGACCTTCTTCTCCTCGGCTCGCTTCGCCTTCTCCTCGACGGACCGCGCCGAACGGCCTACTTCTTCCTCGGGGGACTCTTCGGGGTTGTCGCCCATGAGCTCCCACCTCCTTCGAGGATTGTCTCCCGGGCGCATATGCCCGAACGTGTTCGAACTTACGAAGAGTCCGGCTTTACTGCCAGTTGGGCACCGCATCTTCACCCCGGTGGGCCCTTCCGGCCCCCCGGACATGACTCTGCGTGTCACCACGGAGTGGCAGGGACGCGCCCCGGGGGGAGGAAGCGCCGCCGGGAGCGGGGGGCGATGCTGCTGTGCGCGGACAGGGTGGTCAGCCCCGGCTGGCGTCCCGTGCCCGCCACGACGGTCCTCGCTCGCTGGAGCAGGTCATCACCAGGGTCGATCCCGACCTCGGACTCCGGCTGCTCCTGCGCGTGCTGGTGGTGCCGTCCGTACCACTGTCCGAGGCGCAGTACGCCCTGTAAGAGGCCGTCGGTGGACGGTTCGGCTACGGCGAATACCACGTCTTCCAGGTCGAAGACCTGATTCGACGCGGCTGAGGACCAGTCGATGGCGATCCGACAGCCACGGGGCCCCTCCCCCTACGAGCGGCCTCGCGGCCTGAGGCGTCCTCGTCCCGGGGCAGTGGATGCGGCGAGGCGGTCGGACGAGGGGACTGGTTGCCGTGTATCGCCCGGCTCCGCCGAGGCCCGTGATGTGATCGTCCGCTCGGCGGCACCCCCGTGCATGACGGACCGCGGTGACCCCGCTTCGCCACCACGCTGGTCGCCTGGACCGCGCCATGCAAAATGAACCCTGTGCTGAGAGCGCGCTGGAAAGCGATCTGTGGGGGACCTTCGCCCGCGCACTCCCCTGGGACTGTACCGCCTGGCCGCGAAGGAACGACATGACCACCGAGACCACGGCCACCGCCACCTACTGGGAGCCCCTCTGGGCCGAAGGACGCCGCTACCGGCAGCTCGACGGCACCGAGACCCGGCTGCTGCGCCAGCACGTCGGTCCGGGCCGGGCCCGCCCGGCCCTCGACATCGGATGCGGCGACGGCAACCTGGTCCGGCATCTTCATCATGAGCTCGGGTACCGGACGACCGGCGTGGACTGTTCTCGCAGCGCTGTGTCGCTTGCCGCCGCCGACGACGACGCCACCGGGCCCGGGCCGGTGTGGCGGTGCCCGGACATCACCGCCTGCGATCCCGGTGACCTGCCGGAACAGGCGTACGGGGTCATCACCTGCCGTCTGGTCTATCGGTGGATGGACGACAAGGCGGACTTCGTCAACCGCGCCCGACGACTCCTCGCTCCCGGCGGGATCTTCTGGGTGGTCACCGAGATCGCCGGCCGCCGCGCGCACAGCGGCCCCCCGAAGAACCTCGGCATCACGCGCACGGAGGCCGAGACGCTCACCGCGGGATGGTCCGTAGTCCGCACAGCCGACCTCGACGTCCTCCGCTGCTACGCGCTGCGCCCCTGAACTCGCCCCCGCCGCCAGACCTCCGGTGGACGCCTCCCCCACCACGTGCCGGCACGCCATCGCCGACGACCCTGCTACCCCAGGAATGCGGCCCCGGTGTTTTCGACGTCATCGCCCGTCTCCATCGGCGCGCCCGGCGATCTTCTCCACCGGCACGTCCCGTCCCCGGGCTGTCGGCCGGCCCGTGCCCGCCCCGGCGAACGGCCTCCCGCGGGCGGGCGTTTGGTCTTCCATCGCGCTCACTCGGCGGCCCGAGCCTCCGATGCCCGGCGCCACCCGCGGACCACGCCTGGACAGGTGGCTTTCCCCGGTGCAGGCTTCGGACTCCTGCGGCCGGGGTTGCCCGCGATTGTCGGGGGATCTACGCGGGTGTGCACGCCGCGGTGAAGGGCAGGGCACCAGGGAGCCATGGCCGGCGGTCACTGGCACTCTCCGAGGGCCTGGTCGGCGGTCGCGAAACGGTGCTCCGTCGGCGTGAGCTCGTAGAGGGAGGAGAAGTACTCCGTTCGCGCCGTTCCGGTGAGCACCGCCAGCAGGAAGGGGAGGCACCCCATGTCGTGGTGCTCCCACAGGGGGCCGCGCCCCTCGTTGTAGAGGACGGTCCACTGGTCGGGGTGCAGGCCGGGTCGCACCAGCCAGTACAGGAAAGCTCCCGTCCCCTCCTCGAAGGCCCACGGCAGGACGCGCGTCCCTGCCTCCCTCAGTGCGGGGGGCTTGTCCTCGCCCATCTCCCACAGGCGCGCCAGGATCTCGTCGCGTTCCTTCGTCTGCGCGTGCAGGTTGCAGTACTCGTGGGCGGAGTCGGGCACGAGGAGCCAGATCGTCTCGTCGAAGATGCCGTCGCCGTCGTCAGGTCGAGGTGAGGACCGCAACGCACAAGGCTCCCGTGCCGTTGGGGGAGGTGTTCGAAGTCTCAACCCATCGGCACAGCAGCCCTGTTGGTTCCCTATCCTGCCGCACTCGACCTTCGGCATGCCCTCGTCGAGTGGGTCACGATGCTCATCGTCACCCGTGAGGGTGGCCGCAGGTGCAAACTCCCACCGCACCAGCGGGCGCTCATCGCTCTGGCGTACCTGCGCCGCCACGACACCCTCGCCCGGATCGCGTCCGGCTTCGGGATATCCGTCGGCACCGTCCACGCGTACGTCACCACCGGAACGGCGTGAACATCCAGGTCCTCACCGATCCCGCTGGCGAGGTGCTGTGGATCTCTCCCACGCTGCCGGGCCGCACCCACGACCTGACCGCAGCCCGCACCCACCGCATCACCCGGATCTGCGAACGCCAGGGCGTCCCGCTCCTCGCCGACCGCGCCTACCAGGGCGCCGGACCCTGGGTCACCATCGGATGCAAACGGCCACCGGGCGGCGAGCTCACCCTCACCCAGCGCACCGTCAACCGGGCCCCGGCAGCAGCCAGGGCACCGGTCGGACGCGGCATGGCACGGCTCAAGTCCTGGCAGATCTTCCGCAGATCCCGCATCGGTCCGAACCGCATGACCGAATCGCCAAAGCTGTCGTCACCCTGGAGAGGCAACGCTGAAAACGCTCACTGACCAGCGGTCGCGGAACAGCCCTCAGAGGCAAACCTTACGGCCCAACCTGCCCCCAGGCCTGATTCTTCTGAATTGCTTCATTCGGCTGCCAACCCGGCGTCCATTGCCTGGCGATAGCGCCATTGGCTTGACTCCAGTCGGCAATCTCCAGGGCCTTGCCGCTGTTGGCGTTCACGAAGGCAATTCCATTGCTAGTCCAGGCGGGGATCCATTTCTGATTCGCCCCACCCGTACAGGCCCATTGCCGCGCAACGGCGCCGTTGGCCTGGCTCCAGTCTGCAATCTCAAGGCACTTGCCGCTGTGCTGATTTACGATCTGGACGGTTCCGTCACCAGCGCTCACCTCGTACCACATCTGGTTTGCCTGAAAGCTGCCACACGTCCACTGGCGAACAGCGGCACCATTGGCCGTACTCCAGTCAGCGACCTCAAGGCACTTACCGCTGTTCATGTTGATAATCTGCGTTGCCGCATCAGCAGATGCGGGGGAAGACGCTAGGGCCGTCGCCGTGACCGCCAAGGCCAACACGGAAACAATGCGCCGTCCAACAATGGAATTGACAGGTTTCATCTGATCCCCCACATGAGAATGGAAAGTTGGTCGAATCCAAGCCAGCACGAATCCTAACTTGATCTTGAAGTCGACGCCAACGCTTGCCCCATGCGCGCCCTCGCGAACCGGTCTCGATCTGCCAAGGGTGCGACCAGAGGGGTCTACACAGTTTTCCACCGCGCGCCGCTCCGCTCATGGGCCCAGGGCCGTGGGCGCGGCGGACGGAGTCGCGGAAGTAGACCTCGCCGAGCGCGGCAACGGTCCTACCCTGGGCATGACCCACACGCTTACCGACGAGCAGGCCGCCTGCGACCTGGCGCAGCCAGCCCTGCAGCCCAAGGCGGGAGCGGCGATACCGCTGACTCAGCACGCTGACCTGCTCAACGAACACCCCGTCGCGGCATGTCTGTCAGTCGCAGAAGAACCGTCGACCCCTCAGCCTGACCAGCAGCTTCTGTCCGGCCAGGGGCCGCTCAACCAGGCACTGCTCGGAGTGGACCCTCCGGGTGGGCACGGCACCCCGGGGATCTGGGCGGCGGACCGCACAGGCCGCTACGTCCACCGCGGGACCGGCCAATGGCATGATCGGCCGGTTCGCCGGCCGGGCCCCCTCTTCCGGGCCCCGGCCGCGTGCTGGTGAGCACGCACCATCGTGGAGTCCACCGAGACCGCCCAGGTCAGGTCCTCGTCGGCGTCGGCCTGAGCCACCAGCGCCGTGAACAACCGCTCCAGGTACCGTCGACAGCCCACATCCGCAGCCGGTTGCCGACCCCTCACCAGTTGCCGTACTTCTCCGGCAGGTGGGACCCACCGCGTTCCGGTCTGGAACTTGCAGGCGATCGCGTCGATCACGTCCCGGTGGTCCCGCCAGCGGCCACCCCGCTTCGGCGTCCGGTCCGGGAGCAACGGCTCGATCGTGAAAACGCTCACGGACCGGAGGCTAATCGAAACCCGAGGTGTCGTTGGCTCACCGCCGGAGCATGGGGAGCGACCCAATCGATGAGCCTCGCGCGCTGCGGACGTCGTTCCTCACTACGCGCTTCGTCCCGTCCCCCACCCAACGGCGGCCTGGGGTGCGTGTTCCGTGCTGGTGCTCGCGGTCATCGACAGGTTGGACTTGCAGACCTGCACGGGCGGTTGAGCCACGCGTTCCTCGTCTCCGACGAGGAGTTCGACGCGGCCTTCCGCGCGTATCCAGCGGGCCGGGATCACTCGTCACGCCGATCCCCATCTGAGGCAGCCTGGACAGAGCAACGTGATCAACCCGGGCGACGTCCTCGGGCTGGAGACGCGGCACGCCTCCGCCGCGTGTTGCGGGGCGACTCCTTTCGGTGGACCGAACCAGCTCTGCTCCTGCGGAACGCCGGTCGCAACTCTCTCTTCCGACTGCTGCCTGCCTTACGAGCTCCACCTGTCACCCGACCACGTCCGCGCCCTGCCGTCCCCCTCCCCCGGCTCCCGGAGGCCGGATCCCTCACCACACGCCGGACGGTCACGGCGGGACAAGGAGCGCACATCACCTGCTACAGAGCGTGATCATCGAACCGCGCGAACGTGACGGGAGCGCTCCGAGCCGTTCTCAGCCCCTGCCCACCCTCCGGTGCACCGATGGAATCCGCCTGTCAGGGGCGCAGACCCTCCGTGGGACGGAGGCGGAAACGGCCGCTGGGGCACCGTGACCGGCGGAGCCGCGTCGCCCGGCGTGGCGCGCCCCGGGCCTCACGACCCCGTGCCGGTGGCGTGCGACTTACGTAGGCTGGCAGCATGCGCATGCGTCCCACGCTGAGCTGGACCCAGACCGAGGGCGTGCTGTCCGGCACCACGGACCTGGAGCCGGTCGCCGATGCGCTGAGTACGGGCGGTGTGCTGGTGCTCAGCGGGGCGGGCATGTCCACGGAGTCGGGCATCCCCGACTATCGGGGAGAGGGCGGGAGCCTGAGCCGCCACACGCCGATGACCTACCAGGAATTCACCGCCAGCGCTCAGGCGCGGCGCCGCTACTGGGCGCGCGGTCACCTCGGCTGGCGCACGTTCCGACGTGCCCGGCCCAATGCCGGGCACCGGGCTGTCGCCGCGTTCGGCCGACGAGGCCTGCTGTCCGGTGTGATCACCCAGAACGTCGATGGGCTGCACCAGGCCGCCGGCAGCGAGGGCGTGGTGGAACTGCACGGAAGCCTGGAGCGGGTGGTCTGTCTTTCGTGCGACACCTTCACCTCGCGGCGTGCGCTCGCCCGGCGGCTCGAGGCGGCCAATCCGGGCTTCGAACCGGTGGCCGCCGGATTGAACCCGGACGGTGACGCCGACCTCACCGACGAACAGGCGGCGCAATTCCGTGTGCTGCCCTGCTCGATGTGCGGCGGTGTCCTCAAACCGGATGTGGTGTTCTTCGGGGAAGCGGTTCCGCCGCGGCGGGTCGAGCACTGCCGCGCCCTGGTCCATGGGGCGACCTCGCTGCTGGTCCTGGGCTCCTCGCTGACGGTGATGTCCGGGCTCAGGTTCGTCCGCCAGGCGGCTCAGGCCGGAAAGCCGGTATTGATCATCAACCGGGATCCGACCCGGGGCGACCGGCACGCGCTCACCCGGATCAACCTCCCCCTGGGCAGGGCCCTTACGACGGTGGCCGACCGGCTGGACGTCCCCGTCGACGGCCCGGCGGTCTGAGTGAGGTCGTAACAGGGTTGGGCGTCACCGCGGGGTCGCGGCCGGCCCGGCGTTCCCTCCCGGGCGCCGCGGCCCGGGACGCTCACGAGACCGCGAGCGCCGCCGCGTGGCGCATGGCGGGACTTCGGAGGTCTGCTGGTACGGGGTGCAGCAGGCGAGGCCGGTGCGCCCCGTTCGCCGGTCACGAGGTCTTACGGTGTCGCGTCGGCGGCTCGTTGGAACCGCTCGAACTCCGAGTCCCCCGGCGGGAGCAGGCCGGCCCTCACCATTGCCGTGCCGAGCTCCAGCTCGCGGTCTTCGTCGGCGCACTCCAGGCCGCACTGGATGATCTGGGCGACCATCTCGGTGGTACCGGCCAGAAAGATCGACCCGCTGTCCGACTGGTAGAACCAGGCCTCGTAGACGGGTGACCCGTCGGCCACCACGTCCCACAGCTCGCAGAAGTTCAGCACGGACTCGTCCTCGGGGTCCGAGGAGAGGCGCCGGTCGGCCGGGAGATCCTCGTCGTCGTAAGCGGCACCGCAAAGCGCCACCTGCTCGGCCTGAAGGGGCGTGAGCTGCGCCACCGCTGTGATCCGCCGCCTGTTGGTGAAATCCGCCATGCGCGAAAGCTAGCAGGGGCCACTGACGGCCGCGCCGAGCCCTGGGGCGCGGTCCCCACCTGGTGTCCTGTCCTCCCCCACCTCGCGGCCTCCGCCTGCCATGGCCTCACCCCCGGTCTCGCCGTCCGCGAGTCGCGGGAACCCGGGGTCAGCCGTGCACTGTCGGCCGGGCGGGGCGATGCTGTGCATGAGCGCTTGGTGCAGGCGTCGACGTCGGAGAATCCGGCTTGGGCGGGGGTCGGGCGGCCTCCGGTCCCAGGCGAGGCCTGTGCACTTGGGCTTCGCGCCGTCGGTGCCGCCTGCCGCTGATGGGGACAAGGGCTGCGCATCCGGCCTGATGGTGCGGGCGGCCGGAGGCGACGTGGTTCGCGGGACGGCTCATCGCCTTTACGAGGTCGCGCTCCGGGAGGCCCTGGCGGGTCCTCCCGGAGCGGGTGTGACCGACCGGGAATCCGACGGCGTCACTCCGTGCGGAGGCCCCCCGGGCGCATCAGCCGCAACAGCGGCGGCAGGCTGAGCAGTGTCACCAGCAGGACGACCCCGGCGCCGGCCCCGGCCATCGCGATCACCGACGTCCAGTCGACGACCACGCGGGTGGCCACCATCTTCAGCAGCACCGCGCCGAGGGCGACGCCCACGGCCGAGGAGAGCAGTAGTCCGACGGCGACCGGTACGGCGGTCTGCCACAGCACCGACAGGCTCAGCGTCGAGCGGGGGGTGCCGAAGGCGACCAGTGCGGAGAGCAGCTTCTTGCGCTCGCGCAGCTGCTCCAGCTGGGAGACCAGCAGACTGCCCCCGATCAGCAGCAGTACACAGGTCGCTCCGATGAACAGGCCGGTGCGGATCGACGCGAAGCGGTTGGACTGCTCGGTGGTCTGGAGCTGGATCAGGGACAGCGTCGGATCGGCCTTGCGGGACGCCGTCCTGGCCCTCTCGACGGCCTGCGGCACAGACGGATCCAGCCGGATGTAGATGTCCGCTCCCTGTTCCCGGCCGAGGCCCTTCGGCACGGCCTTCGTGGTGGCGAGGATGCCGCTGCGTTCCAGGCCGGTGGGGTCACTGCGGCTCGTGGCCACCTTCGCGGATGCCGGCAGGGTCCAGGCCACCGGCCTGTGGCCGCTGCTGCCGCCGAGGTGTACGGCATAGAGCGTCCGGCCCGGTTTCGCCACCGCCGTGGTGGAGTCGTCGTCCCAGCCGCCGCGCAGCACGAACGTGTCGCCGTCCTTGCAGGAGGGCAGGTGCGCCACCTCGCGCAGCGCGTCGCAGCTGCCCATGGTCAGATCGGCGGTCGTCGTCCGGTCCGTCGGGGAGGTGACGAGGTGGGTCTCGCTCAGCGCGATCGCCTCGGCGACCCCCTTGGTTCCGCCGATCTCTCGGGCGATGGCGTCGGCGCGGCCCGCGGCGGCGTCGCCGGGGCCTGCGGAGGCGGAGATCGCGGCGCGCGAGGGGTCGTTGCCCGTGCTCCTGGTGTACATACTCTCGACGCCCGTGAACATCATCTGCAGCGCGATCGCGCCGGCGATCGCGACGGCGATGCCGTTGACCAGCCGGGCCGCGGCGCCGCTGCTCAGCTGGAGCCGCCGCACGGCCAGTTGCCAGGACACTCCGCCACCGCGGCCGAGCCGTGCCACGACGGTCTCGACCAGCCAGGGCAGCAGCGCTGTGATCCCGACCAGCAGCATCACCACGCCCATGCTCACCCGCCAGCGGCTGAACCCCCCGTTGTCGTTGCCCATGCCGATCATCGGGTAGAGCAGTCCGAGCCCTCCCACGGGGAGCAGCAACCGCCACCACACCCGTCGCCGCGACGGCTTCGCGGTGCGGACCACGCCCAGCGGCTCGATCACGACGCTGCGCATGGCCAGCAGCGTCACGGCGACCGCGACCGCGGGTACGGCCAGTGCGACCAGGGCGGCGAGCGCCGGGGACGGGTCGAGATCGCCGGGGAAGACGGTCATCGCGTACAGCTCGATCCCGGATGCCGACTGGCGTGCCGCGGTGAAGAACCCGGCCCCGAGGACCAGCCCGGCCAGTGCCCCGGCGAGGGCCTCGCCCGCCGCGATCCTGCGCGTCATCCGTGCGTCAGCGCCGACCAGACGCAGCGCGGCGAGGCGGCGGTCGCGGCGTTCGCCACCGAAGCGGACCGCGGCGGCGATGAAGACGGCGACCGGCGTGAGCAGGGCGACGAAGACCAGCACGATCAGCAGGGCCAGGACCGGATCGAGCGTCGCCTGTTCGGCGGGGTTGCCGAAACCGGTGACCAGCTTTCCGCCGAGCTGATCGAGCGTGTCGCTGCCTTCGTAGTAGGCGAGTTCACCGGGGCCGAGCAGGCCCTCGTCGCCGATGACCGCGGTGACCTTCGCGTCCAGCCGCTCGCGCAGCAGCGTCCCCTCGTCCGACCGCATCAGCTCGTCCAGGGCCGGGGAGACAGCCATCTCACCGTCGGCGGGGAACTTCTCCAATCCCGGCGGCAGCGGCGCGTCGGGGCCCTCCGGCATCAGCAGCCTGCCGTATATGTCCCGGCCGCCGAAACGGGTGTCCGCCTCGCCCATGAGCAGTGCGTCGTGTCCCGCCTTTTCGCCCGACGGCGCCTCCTGCACGCTACGGGCGCTCCCGCGCAGATCGCGGGCACCCAGCGCACTCGGAATCGCCGTCGTGACCAGGAGCAGGGCCACGCCCAGACCGACGCCGACACCGGTGAGCAGGGTGCGCGTCCAGCCCTCGCGGCCGTCGCTGATCGCGAACTTGGCGCCCATGAGAAGAGCGTGGACCCAGCCGCGTATGCCTGTCTGCGCGTTCATCCCGCCATCTCCATGTCCCGGGATTTTCCGTCGCGTACGACGATCTCGCGGTCGGAGTGGGCGGCCACCCGGGTCTCGTGGGTGACGAGGACGACGGCGGCGTTCGTGGAGCGGGCGGCCTCGGTGAGCAGCCGCATCACCCGTTCGCCGTTGAGGGAGTCGAGGGCGCCGGTCGGTTCGTCGGCGAAGAGCACGCGCGGGCAGGTGACCAGGGAGCGGGCGACGGCGACGCGCTGGCCCTGGCCGCCGGAGACCTCGCCGGGGCGCTTGTCGGCGAGGTCGTCGACCTCCAGGCGCTGCATCCACCGCAGGGCGGCGTGCTCGGCGTCCTTGCGCTTGGTGCCGTTCAGCCGTAGCGGCAGTGCCACGTTCTCGGCGCAGGTCAGCTCGGGCACGAGCCGGCCGAACTGGAAGACGAAGCCGAAGTGGCTGCGGCGCAGCGCGCTGCGCTCCGCGTCGTTCATCGCCGACAGCTCTCGTCCGTCGTAGGTGATGGTGCCCGAGTCGGGGGTGACGATCCCGGCCAGGCAGTGCAGCAGCGTCGACTTGCCGGAGCCGGAGGGGCCCATGACGGCGACGACCTCACCGGGGTGGATGGAGAACTCGGCGCCGTCCAGCGCGGTGGTGGGCCCGTACGCCTTGCGCAGGTCTTCGGCGGCGAGCAGGGAGCCGGCGGCGGTCATGCGGTCACCGCCTGTTCCGCGCGCCGGGTGTCGAGCGGTTCGGCTGCGCCGCGGCCGGTGAGCAGCGCGAGGACGGGTTTGGTGCAGGGAGTCGACTGGAGGGACGGCCCCGGCTTCTCGGGGGTGGCGATCCACTCGGCGACATCGGTGACGCCGACATCGGCGATCGCGTACCGCTTGCGCTCGGGGCCGCCTCCCGCCTCGATCCCGTGGACCTCGACGAGGCCGTGCCTCAGCAGCCGCGACATCGGTGAACAGACGTGTCCGTAGTGCGGCGGCCGGTCGTGGCCGATCTTGTCGTCGAAGGCGCGCGTGAGGTCGTGACGGTGGCGGGGTCCGGACTCCAGGAGTCCGAGAAGGGTGTGACCGATTGACATGCCGAGGACTATACACAGCATGTATACACCGTATGTATAGAGGCCGCGCCGACATGGCGTGGCAGTCTTTCTGCGCAGGTCAAGGGCGTAGTCCCGAGCAGAGTGGGAGTGCCTTGCCTGTCCGGGGCCGTTCCCAGGGGCAGACCGGACAGGTAGGGCGGCAGCTCCGAACCGGATCCGGCGGGGAGCCCGCGCCCCCGCCAACCACGCTTGGCGGACGGTCGACGGTCGACAGCGCCCACCGCCTGCGGCCGCGGATGCCGATGCTCCTCGACTCGGCCGCTTCCCCTTGTCACATGTGGTTCATAGGCCCGCCGAACGTACGGGCGTGGCACGGTCATACTGCGTGCACGATGATGCGGCGCCCGGTCACGCGGCCGGGTGTCAGAGCGATCCAGACACCGCGGTCGCCGCCCGCCCACGGCCGGCTGTAGGCGAAGCCGTCGAGGCGGCGTTCCTCGTCCGGTTCGGTGACGGCGCGTGCCTCGCCCACGGCCAGGACGCTCCAGCCGCGGCTGAACGCTTCGTCGATGCGGTCCACTTCGAAGGCGACTTCGTGTCCGGCGGCGGCGGCCGGGGCGGAGTCGGGCCCGGTCCGGAAAGCGATCCGGCCCTCGGCGACAAGGTAGTTGACGGGCAGGACGGCCGGTCCTTCGCCGGTGGTGACGGCCACCCGGCCCACACCGTGGCTGCCGAGAAGGTCCCAGCACTCCCGCTCGGACAGGGCGACGAACTCCGGGCGGTAGGCTGCTTGTCCGATGCCGGGGGGAAGTTCCGCGAGTCCGCCGGCGAGTTCGTCCAGCGTCGTCTCCAGCGCGTCGGCGAGGCGCAGGAGAAAGCCGATGTCGGGCGTGGAGGTCCACTCCTCCACGTACTGGATGTAGCCGGGGGCCGCACCGGCGCGGGCCGCGACGTCCTCCCGGGTGAGTCCGAGCTGCGTCCGCCGTGCGGCCACCCGCCGGCCCAGGTCACTGCCCGCGTGCCCCTGCTCCGGTCCGGAGGCCGGTGAGGCGTCTTCTGATCGTTCCGGCATTCCTGCTGTTCCTCACTCGACGAGTCGGAGGCGTCGGTCGGCAGGTGCCGTGGTCCGCACGGATCCGTGGGCGGCACGCCTTGTCTCACGCTAGGCAGACGGCGGCTTGTGCGCACCACGAGCCGGTTTCATGTACCGGCGGGTGTCCCGGGAGGTGGGCCGAGCGCGGCCCGGCCCGCCTCCAGGCGCGCCACGGGAACGCGGAAGGGTGAGCAGGAGACGTAGTCGATTCCGGCGGCGTGGAAGAAGTGCACCGACTGCGGATCGCCGGCGTGCTCGCCGCACACCCCCGTCGTCAGGCCCGGACGGGTGCTCCGGCCTTCCGCCAGGGCGATCTCCACCAGCCGCCCCACCCCTTCGCGGTCGATCGTCTCGAAGGGGGACGCCCGGAAGACGCCTTTGTCGAGATAGGCGGAGAAGAAGGCCGCCTCGACGTCGTCCCGGGAGAAGCCCCATGTCGTCTGTGTGAGGTCGTTCGTGCCGAACGAGAAGAACTCGGCGTCCCGGGCGATCCGCCCTGCGGTGAGTGCGGCCCTGGGCAGCTCGATCATGGTGCCGAGCGGACAGTGCAGTGGCATGCCGGACTCAGTGGCGACGTCGTGCAGGACCTGGTCGACCTCGTGCCGTACCAGGCGCAACTCCTCCACCGTGTCCACCAGGGGCACCATGATCTCCGCCCGTGGGTCGCCGCCGGCCCGCTTGCGTGCCACGACCGCTTCGGCGACGGCACGCGCCTGCATCGCGACCAGTCCGGGCACCACCAGGGCCAGCCGGACGCCGCGCAGACCCAGCATGGGGTTCTCCTCGTGCAGGCGGTTCACTGCGGCCAGCAGGGTGATGTCGCGCGGAGGGGGAGTCCTGCCCAACGCCTCGAGCCGGGCCAGGCGTACGGAGAGCTCGGTGCGGTCGGGGAGGAACTCGTGCAGGGGCGGGTCGAGCAGCCGGATGGTGACCGGGAGCCCGTCCATGGCTTCGAGGATGCCCGTGAAATCCTCCCGCTGCAGCGGCAGCAGGTCGGCCAGGGCCGCCTCGCGCGCGCTGTCGTCCCGGGCCAGGATCATGGCCTCGACCAGGGGGCGCCGGTCTCCGAGGAACATGTGCTCGGTGCGGCACAGCCCGATGCCCTGGGCGCCGAGGCGGCGTGCGCGTGCGGCGTCCTGAGGGGTGTCGGCGTTGGCCCGCACCTCCATCCGGCGTACGTCGTCGGCCTGCCGCATCATGCGGTGGACGTGGTGGACGACCTGCGGTGCCTCGGGGCCGGGCGGTTGTCCGCCACTGTCGAAGTACGCCATGGCGGCGGAGTCGACCAGGGGCACGGCGCCCAGGTAGGCCACTCCGCCGGTCCCGTCGACGGACACGACCGTCCCCTCGGCGACCGTCGCGCCGGACGACGTGGTGAGCGTGCGCCGACGGGCGTCGACGGTCATGGCCTCGGCTCCGCACACGCAGACCTTGCCCATGCCCCGGGCCACGACGGCGGCGTGGCTGGTCTTGCCGCCCCTGCTGGTCAGCACGGCCTCGGCGGCGACCATCCCGGGCAGGTCGTCGGGAGTGGTCTCCTGCCGGACGAGGACGACCTTCTCCCCCGCGGCCGCCCTCGCGACCGCCTCGGCCGAATCGAAGGTGACGGCTCCCACGGCCGCGCCGGGCGACGCGGCGATGCCACGGGCGATCACCTGATGCGTACGGGTGGCCTCGAAGCGGGGGAACATCAGCCGGGCGAGTTCCGCACCGTCGACCCGGGTGAGTGCCTCTTCGGCGGTGATCAGCCCTTCGTCGGCCAGGTGTGCCGCGATCGCGAAAGCGGCCTCGGCGGTGCGCTTGCCGACGCGGGTCTGCAGCATCCACAGCCTGCCGCGTTCGATGGTGAACTCGATGTCGCACAGGTCGCGGTAGTGGGCCTCCAGCCGCTCCACGCAGGTGCGCAGCCGCGCGAACGATGCCGGATCAAGTCGCTCCAGGTCCTGGAGTGGCACGGTGTTGCGGGTTCCGCTGACCACGTCCTCGCCCTGGGCGTTGGGGAGGTAGTCGCCGTAGAGGCCGGGGCGGCCGGTGGCGGGGTCACGGGTGAAGGCGACGCCACTGCCGGAGTCGGGGCCGAGGTTGCCGAAGACCATGGCCTGGACGGTGACGGCGGTGCCCAGGTCGTCGGGGATGTGCTCGCGGCGGCGGTAGAGCCGGGCGCGCTCCCCGTTCCAGGACGCGAAGACGGCCAGGACCGCCCGTCGGAGCTGTTCGGCCGGGTCCTGCGGGAATTCCTCGCCCGTCGCGTCGTGGACGAGGTCTTTGTAGGTCTCGGTGAGCCGGATGAGGTCGCAGGTGTCCAGCCGGGTGTCGTCCGCGAGGTGATGTTGCCGCTTGATCGTGGCGAGGGCGTCTTCGAAGAGAGCCCCGTCCACTCCCATGACGGTGGCGGCGAACATCTGGACGAGCCGGCGGTAGGAGTCCCACGCGAACCGTTCACGGTCCGGCGACTTGCCGAGGCCGAGGACCGCGTATTCGTTCAGGCCGATGTCGAGGACGGTGTCCATCATGCCCGGCATGGAGAACCGGGCCCCGGAGCGGACGGAGAGGAGCAGCGGGTCGTCCACCTGCCCGAGCTTTCTGCCCGTCGCCCGCTCCAGGCGGGCCAGGTGCTCGCCGATCTGCCGGTCGAGTTCGGGCGGGGGACGACCGGTGCTCAGGAACACCCGGCAGGCTTCGGTGGTCACGATGAAACCGGGAGGGACCGGCAGGCCCATGCGGGTCATCTCGGCGAGGTTGGCTCCTTTGCCTCCGAGGAGGTCCGCCATGTCCCGGTCGCCCTCGGAGAAGTCGTACACGTAGCGGGATTCCATGGCGCCTCCTGTCCCTCCGGAGCGGTGTCAGTTGTGCGGTACGACGGCGACCGGGGCGTGCGCGTGGTGCACCAGGGCGTGGACCACATGACCGACACGGGTGCCCAGCGGACTGTCGCGGTGCCGGAGGCCCACGACCACGAGCCGGGCCTGCCGGGCCTCCGCCACCAGGTCCGCCGCCGGCCGTCCCGGACGGCAGTCGACGGTGAGCGGGACCTCGGGATGCTTCCCGGCCCAGGGAGCGACGATGCGATCGAGCTCGTTGCGCCGCTCGGTGGCGAAGTCCGCCACGATCGCCGGGAGGACGCCGCCCGTGTCCGGCCCGTACACCGGTGGCAGGGACCAGCTGTGCGAGACGCGGAGCCCGCAGTCGTGGCGTTCGGCGGAGGCGAACGCGAAGGACAGCACGTGGTCGCAGGCGCCGGATTCCACGTCCAGACCCACCAGGACGTCGCCCGACGATCCGGGCTCCGGGGCGTCCGCAGGGTCTGGGGCCCGGACGAGGGCCACTGGGTGGCGTACCCGCGCCAGTACCGCGAGCGAGACCGATCCGGCGATGAAGCCGGCCAGGCCGCCCAGGCCCCGGGAGCCGAGGACCAGGAGATCGGCGCTCTCGCCGGCGGCGCACAGCACTTCCACCGGGTCGCCTTCCGTCTGACGGGTTTCCACCCGCACTGCGGGACGGTCACGACGGATGTCTCCGGCCGCGGTGTGCAGCAGGGTCTCGGCGCGGCGACGGAGCGTTGCGGTGTCCTCGGAGCGGGTCACGGGGGCGGCATCGAGGCTCCATACGTTCAGCAGCAGGAGAGGACGGTCGCGGAGCAGGGCCTCTTCGGCGGCCCACCGCGCGGCCGCGAAGCTTTCCCGCGAGCCGTCCATGCCGACGGTCACTGTGCGAGACATCACCGGCTCCTCACCTGACAGGACGTGCACCTCCCACTGTGGGACGAGTGAGCGGCGAGTGTCAGGGCCGAACGGTCCCTGCCCACCGCCGACCGTCCCCCCGGGGCCCGGGCGCCGGGCGTCGGCTTTCGCTCGGCGCGCCCCACGGATGGGGGCCGCGGGCCCCGTGGCGGCACCACGAGGCAGCCCCGGGCGCGGGGGAAAGGCGCACGCACTGCTCCGCGAGGCCGTCGGCCGGCCCGAGTCCCTCCGACGCGAGACGCCCGCGGTCCCGCCACGGCGGGCCCGGCCGCAGCCGGACGGAGCAGTAAAGGTTGGCACGCCACGTCACGCGGGAGCAGCGTGTACATGCTGGTCCCTGAGGAGAGTGAGGCGGCTTATGGCCACCAGTGGAGCGGTCCCGCGCATCGTCGTCGGTGTGGATGGTTCACCTTCGTCCCGGGCGGCTCTGAGGTGGGCGACGCGGCACGCCCAGCTCGTCGGAGGTGCCGTGGAGGCGGTGTGGGCATGGGACACACCCGACACGATCGGGTGGTCGGGCCCGGCGATGGAGAGCGGCTTCGACGCCGAGGAGGCACGCCGCGGGCTCTCCGAGGAGATCTCGGCCGTGTTCGGTGAGGAGCAGCCCGCCGAGGTACGGACGGAGCTCGTCCGTGGAGACCCGTCCGAGGTGCTGGTCCAGGCTTCGCAGGGTGCAGAGCTGCTCGTTGTCGGCAGCCGCGGTCGTGGTGGATTCGCCCGCGCCATGCTGGGCTCGGTCAGTCAGCGTTGTGCGCAGCACGCCTCCTGCCCCGTGGTCGTCGTGCGCGGGGATGCCGCGGACGGCGGCTGACCAGCCCGCGGGTTCGGCCATTTGACGACAAGCCGGGCACCACAGGGGTGATGACGTCGCGGCGCACACGGCCCACAAGGCCACCGCCCGGACACGCCGCGCCGGCATCGGGGGTCGCCCGGACACTCCGCGCCTGTCCGGGGGCGGCCCGCACGAGCCGCGTGACCCTTCGCCGCCCGCGCAGCACGGGGCGGGTAGGAGCCGGTGCCCGGGCTCTCGCGCGGTGACGGCGGGCGCCGGGCCGGCCTCGGACACCGCTCGATGACACGCCGCTCGCCGTCCGGAACGGCTACGGCTACGGCTACGGCTACGGCTACGGCTACGGCTACGGCATTGATCGCAACCGCTTCATGAGGGTCACGGCTCCTTGAAGGGAGCGCCCGGCGCTCCCCGCCACCACGCGCGTGGTTTTCACGGCCCTCGTCTTTTCTGTTCGCTCCTCCTGCCGTCTCCTCACCCGTCTCCGTCCCCCTCCCCCGCGCCACCACCCAGGTGCGCCGCGCCCGTGCCTGCCCGGCCAACGTGCCCGTCCGGCCCGGGGCCGGTCGGGCCCCATGGGTGCCCCACCGGGCCCTCCTGGGCACCCACCCGCCGACGGACGCTGGTGGTGTTCCGGAATGAGGAGGAGAGGGCCCATGACGACTGCGGAGCCGCTCACGCACGCGCTGCTCCTGGACGGATCGACCGTGCGGATTCGCCCGGCCGCCCGCGACGACGCCCAGCGGGTGCTGCGCTTCTACGAGGCGATGTCCCCGGAGAACCTGCGCCTGCGGTTCTTCGCCACGGGACATCGCCCGGCGAAGCTGGCGGCCGCCAGGGTGGCGGAGCAGCCCGAGGGATACCGTGCGCTGCTGGCCGAGTCGGGTGGCCGGGTCGTGGGCATCGCGGACTACACGCGGGCGCCGGGAACCACATCGGCCGACATCTCCTTGGCCGTCGCCGACGACCAGCACCACCGCGGTCTGGGCACCCTGCTGCTGGAGCACCTCGCCGACGCGGCACGCAGGGCGGGGGTCACCGCCTTCACGGCCGACGCGCTCAGCGCCAACCGCGGTGTGCTCAAGGTCTTCGCCGACCTCGGGCTGCGTGTGGAGCGGTCCTTCGACGGCCCCGAGGTGCACTGCGTCGTCGATCTGACGTCGACCGAGCCGTATCTGACCGCCCTCGACACGCGCGCGGGTGTCGCGGGCGTGGCCAGCCTGCGTCCGCTGCTCGCGCCGCGGTCCGTCGTCGTGGTGGGGGCCGGGCGGACGCCCGGCTCCGTGGGCCGGGCGGTGTTGCGGAACATCCGCGGCGGCCGGTACGCCGGTCTCCTGCGAGCCGTCAACCCGCATGCGGAGCTGATCGAGTGGGTGAACTGCCATCCGACGGTGTCCGCCCTGCCGTACGTCCCCGAGCTGGCCGTCCTCGCCGTGCCTGCGGCCGCCGTGCCGGACGTCGCCGAGGAGTGCGGCCAGGCCGGTGTGCGCGCCGTGCTGGTGCTCACCGCGGGGCTCGGCCGCACGCAGGCGTCCCGGCTGCTGGCGCTCTGCCGCCGGTACGGGATGCGTCTGGTCGGGCCGAACTGTCTCGGTCTGCTCAACACGGCGCCCGACGTACGCCTGAACGCCACCTTCGCGGCCGGTACGCCGCTCGCGGGAACGGCCGGTGTGGGCGTCCAGTCCGGCGGAGTGGGCATCGCGGTGCTCGACGGTCTGTCGCGGCTGGGCGTCGGCGTCTCGACGTTCGTTTCGCTCGGCGACAAGTACGACGTCAGCGGCAACGACCTGCTGAGGTGGTGGGAGTGTGACGGGTGTACGGACCTCGCCGTGCTGCACCTGGAGTCCTTCGGCAATCCGCGCGGCTTCTCCCGTACCGCCCGCCGGGTCTCGCGCACCATGCCCATCGTGACGGTGGACGCCGGACGGTCCACGGCCGGGCGGCGCGCCGCCGCCTCGCACACGGCGGCCGCCGCCACACCCACGATGACTCGTGGCGCGCTGTTCACCCAGGCGGGCATCACCGCGACGCGTTCGCTCGGCGAACTCCTGGATGTCGTGGCGCTGTTGAAGTCACAACCGTTGCCAACAGGGGCGCGCGTCGCGGTCGTCAGCAACGCGGGCGGCGTCGGCGTGCTCGCGGCCGACAGCTGCGCGGAAGCGGGGCTTTCCGTGCCGGAGTTCAGTCGGGATTTCGCCACCCTTCTGGCGGGTGATCTGCCTCCGGGAGCGAGCGCGGGCAACCCCGTGGACACGACTGCGGCGATCGGGGAGGCCCAGCTGCGCCGGGCCGTCGACCGTGTGGCCCAGTGCCCGGAGGTGGACGCGGTACTCGTGGTGCTGGTACCGACCGCGGCAGCCGCGGCGGTGGGCGACGACCTCGTACGCTCCGTGACACGACAGGACTCCGGCCGGCCGAGGCCCGTCGTGGCGGTCCTGCCGTCGCAGAGTACGCGCGTCACGCTCCTGCCGGCCTCACCGGCCGGGTCCGTGCCCGCCTACGGGGATGCTCAGGATGCCGCCCGTGCGCTGGCGCACGCGGTGGCGCGGGCACGTTGGCTCGCGCGTCCGCCCGGTACGGTTCCGGAGCTGAGGGACGTGGACGGCAAGGCCGCGCGGGCGGTCGTCGACCGGTTCCTGGCCGGGCAGCCCGGGGGTGGATGGCTGCATCCGAGGACGGTCGCGGAGCTGCTGAGCCACTACCGCGTGCCCCTGTGCCCCTGGGCGTGGGCGGAGAACGAGACCGACACCGTCCTCGCCGCGGAGCGGCTGGCGGGGCGCGGCGGGCGTGTCGTCCTCAAGGCATACTGGCCGGGTCTGGTCCACAAGAGTGCCGAGCGCGCCGTGGTGCTGGATCTGCGCGGCGCCTCACAGGTACGTGACGGCTACCGGGAGTTGGCGGGACGCTTCGGGGACCGGATGACCGGCGTGGTCGTCCAGCCACTCGCGGCGCGCGGCACCGAGCTTTTCGCGGGTGTCGTGCAGGACGTGGTCTTCGGCCCACTGGTGCTGTTCGGGCTGGGCGGCACGGCCACCGAGATCCTGGCCGACCACGCGGCCCGGCTGGCTCCGCTGACCGACGTGGACGTGAGTGACCTGATGCGCGAGCCGAGGTGCGCGCCCCTCGTCTTCGGGACCGAGGCCGGGCAGGCGGTGGACGTCGCGGGCATCGAGCAGGTGCTGCTCCGGCTCAGCAGGCTGGCTTGTGACGTGCCCGAACTCGCCGAGCTGGACGCCAACCCGCTGCTCGCCCGCGCCGACGGCGTCAGCCTGCTGGACGTGCGGATCCGGCTGGAGCCGCGGGAACCACGTGACCCGTACCTGCGCCGACTGCGGTGACCCCGGGTCGCTTGCCCGTGTGCTTGCCTCAGGCTTCGTCCGGGCGGAACGACCGTGTCCTTTCCTCAGGCTTCGTGGGGAACGACCGCGACGGGGCACGCCGCATGGTGGATCGCGGCGTGTGTGACGGGACCGAGGCGTCCGCCGGCGCTGTCGCGGCGCCCGACGACCAGAAGGCTCGCGTCCTTCGCGGCCGACAGCAGTCCGTGGGCGGCGTGCATGTCCGTCACGTGATCGGTGACCGTGACGTCCGGATACGCGTTCCGCCAGCGGTGCAGCGCCGCTGCCAGGCTGAGGCGCCGCTCGCTGCGCGGTGTGTCCTCGTCGGGTGTCGGTGCGGCGGTCTGCGCATGCCCACGGGTGGGGAAGGCGGGTGCGTGCCACGCGTACACGACGCGGAGCGGCGCCCGGCGTGCCCGTGCCGCCTCGAACGCGAAGGCTGTGAGTGCTTCACCCGCGTGTTCGAGATCGAGGCCCAGCACGACGGGGCGGAACGGCGTCGCCTCCGCCGGGGTGGACGGGTCGGCGGAAACGTGCTCCTCTTCCGCCCGCTCCCCCGCCCGCACCAGGACGACCGGCCCCCGGGCCGAGGCGGTGACGTCGAGGGCGACGGACCCGATCACGTAGCCCTGGAGAGCGCTGAACCCGCGTGACCCGAGAGCGAGGAGCACGGATTCCCGGCTGATCCGCACGAGCGCGTCCACCGGTGGGTCCGCCGTGCGGACGGGATCGATGTCCAGCCCGGGGTGGCCGGACAAGAGTCTGCGCACGGCGTTGTCGAGGGCGTGGGCGTGACGCTCCGCAGGTACGTCCACCTCGGGCAGGTGAGTCCGGGGCGGCGGCTCATAACCTGCCTGCAACAGGCGCAGCGGAGCCTTGCGCAGCACGGCCTCGCGGGCCGCCCACTCGGCGGCCGCGATGCTCTCGGTGGAACCGTCGACGCCTGCTGTGATGATCGGTGGCATCGTGCACCTCGGGTAGGTGGGGACGCCGGCCGGCGGCCGGGCGAGGTGTCGCGGCGCCTGCTTCCGCCAGTAAGTCGGGAGAAGCCGCGTTCGCCCTCCGCCCCTCGCGGGTTCCGGTCGCGTACGCGGCCCGTCCGCGTCCGCGCGCCTGGGCGGCTCACTGCGTCACGTTGAGTGAAGCACCGTTCGCCCGCACCGCGACAGGCCCGGCCGGACCCGCGGACAGGGCCGAACGGCCCTTGCCGGGCCCGCATCGTGTCCGGGCTCGGACGAGGACCGTCGGGCGGCTGGACCGTCGGGCGGCTGTTGGACGCGCCCGCCCGAGGCCCGGGCGGACCTGGATGCAGGACCTTCGGGCCCTTGAAAGGGGGCCTGCGGACCTCCCGCCGCGCGTCTTGTTCATGATGGTCTGGCCTTGCCGGCACATGCAGCACTCGGGAGGCGGCGCGTCATGACTACCACTCCGATCACGCTGACAGTCCAGTCACGCAATGGGACTGGGACGACCGTCGCCCTGGCCGGTGAGCTGGACACCTACACGGCCGCCCGGATCGAACCCGAGTTGGTCTCGGTCACCGCGGGGCCCCGCCGTGCCATTCGGCTGGATCTGTCGGGCATCACCTTCTGCGACTCGTCGGGCGCCGAGTTGATCACGCGGCTGCGGGACCGGTGCCTCGCGAACGGCAGCCGGCTCGAGCTGCTCCACGTCCCGCAACGGGTCGGCCTGGTGTTCCGCCTCCTGGGCATCGACCGTGCCGTCGCCGGCTCGTTCCCATGAAAGGCACCCGACCGGTGACCCGCGCTGCCGCTCGGCATGGCCCGATTGCCGGGGCGCCGAGGTCATACGGCCCTGGTCCAGGAGGACTGGTGCTGGACATGCTGGGCGGTGGGCGGCGGCAGATCCGGCGCCCTCGCAGTTGGGGGTGTACGAGATGAGTGAACGCGAGCAACAAGGGCAACAGCGGCGTGAGGCAGCGCCACAGCATCTGACGAAGTTGTCCCGGGCCGAGGCGCTGGCGCTTCTGGGCACCGTATCCCTGGGGCGGATCGTGTTCACACAGCACGCGCTGCCTGCCATCCGACCGGTCAATCACTACGTGGACGGCGACGACCTGGTGGTCCGCCTCAACGACGGTACGACGCTGTCCGCCATCGGCGATCCGTCCGGCGCGGCCGTCGTCGTCGCCTACGAGGCGGACTCCATCGATCCCGAGACACATCTGGGCTGGAGCGTCGTTGTCACGGGGTTCGCCCACCTCGTGACCAATGCCGACGAACTGCGCCGGTACAGGGGTTTGTTCCGGCCCTGGGTCGCGCAGCCGCTGAACCACGCGGTACGTATCCACCCCGACCTCGTCACGGGTTTCCGTCTGACCCCGGCACCGGCCGAGGCGCAACACGGCGTCGACGCCGCCTGATCGGCCTCGTCACACGAAGGCGGCGCCGGGGTGGCCGTCGTGCGGAGCCGGCGGCCGCTCAACACCCCGGTGGGCGGGCGAGCGGCGGGCGTTCCGGTCTCAGCCGCGTCTGGAGACGCATGACGACATGGCCGAGGCCGGACAGCGCACAGGCGATCGCAAAGTCTGCCGGGGCAAGCGGTTCCGTGCCCAGCAGGTCCTGCAGGGGCGGCAGATAGACACCGGCGGCCTGGAGGCCCAGCGCCGCGCCGACGGCGACCAGCAGGAAGGGATTGGCCATGGTTCCGGGGCGGGCCCGGGAGCCGAGCGCGACACCGAGCTGGGTCGCGCCGAGCACCAGGAAGACCATGGACTGCCAGGGACGTCCGGTCTCGCGGGCCCACAGGCCGACCGTCAGGGTCACCGTGGCGATGAAGGCGCCCATCAAGAGGATGCGGGGCCACAGGCCTGCCCCGAGCACGCTCTCCTCCGGCGGCCGGGGCGGACGTCGCATGGTGCCGGGGTCCACGGGTTCCGCGCCGAGTGCGACGCCCGGCAGGCCGTGGGTGAGCAGGTTGATCCACAGGATCTGCGCGGGCAGCAGGGGCAGTGGCATGCCCAGGAACGGGCCTACGAGCATGACGAGGATCTCCGCGGTCCCTCCGGCCAATCCGTAGAGCAGGAAGCGGCGCACGTTGGCATAGACCCGGCGCCCCTCCTCGACGGCCGACACGATGGTGGCCGGATCGTCGTCGGCCAGCACGAGATCGGCCGCCTGACGCGCCACCTCGGTGCCGCGCCGCCCCATGGCGACGCCGATGTCGGCCTGTCGCAGGGCGGGGCCGTCGTTGACGCCGTCCCCCGTCATCGCCACCACGTGCCCGGCCCCGCGCCAGGCCTGCACGATGTCCAGTTTCTGCTCCGGTGTGGTCCGGGCGTAGACGCGGACACCCGTCAGGTCACCCGCTGTGCCGCCCCTGATCCGGTCGCCCGTGGTGACCTCGTCGTCCCCGGCGGCCATGCCCAGCCGGCCGGCGACGGCCCGGGCCGTCAGCGGGTGGTCGCCGGTGATGAGCACGGGGACGATGCCCGCACGTTTGCACGCGGTGATGGTGGGTTCGGAGGCGCCGCGGGGCGGGTCGAGGATGCCGACGAGGCCGAGGAGGGTGAGGGCGGACTCGGGTGCCCGGGGCATGCGCGCAGGGTCCCGGTGACCGGCCGAGGCGACGGCGAGGACCCGGTATCCCTGACGTGCCAGGCTCTCCGCCTGTGCGGCCGCTCGGTCGAGCAGTCCGGGCTCGTCGGCCAGAACCTGGGACCGGATCACTGATTCCGGTGCGCCCTTGCACGCGACCAGGACGCCGCCCTCCGGGCTGTTGTGCACGGTCGTCATGCGCTTGCGGTCGCTGTCGAAGGGGATCTCGCTCAGGCGTGGCCATGCCTGGTCCAGCGCCGCCCGGTCCAGCCCGAGGCGTGCCCCGGCCACGAGCAGAGCCGCTTCCGTGGGGTCGCCGAGCGCCGTCCATTCCCCGGTGCCGTCCGTCGCGGGTTCCACGGCGGCGTCGTTGCACAATATGGCGACGCGCAGGAGGGCCTCGAGGTCGGGCGCGTCGGTGGCCGTCACGGTCTCGCCGTCGCACACGACGCGCCCCACGGGTTCGTACCCCGTCCCCACGACAGCGGCCTCCGCGCGTGGGGTCCACAGTCGCTCGGCCGCCATGCGTCCCTCGGTCAGGGTGCCCGTCTTGTCGGTCGCGATCACCGTCACGGACCCCAGTGTCTCCACCGCCGGCAATCTGCGGACGATGGCGTGCCGGTCCGCCATGCGCCGTGCCCCGAGAGCGAGAGCGAGCGTCACCACGGCGGGAAGCGACTCCGGGACGGCGGCGACGGCGAGGCTGATCGCCGCCACGATCATCAGCTCGACGGGCTGTCCCCGCACCAGCCCCAGGGCGAGGACCACGGCGCACAGCGCCAAGATGACGACCGCCAGAGTCCGGCCGAACCTCGCCAGACGGTGCTGCAGCGGTGTCAGACCGGGAGCGACGCCCATCAGCGAGGCGATCCGGCCGAGCGCGCTGCCGGCTCCCGTGGCGGTGACCACGACACGCCCGCGGCCGCGGACGACGACCGTGCCCGCCGCCACCGCACCGCGCGAAGGGTCCGGGCCCGGCGCCTTTTCCACCGGGACGGACTCACCCGTCAGCGACGACTCGTCCACCAGCAGCAAGGCCGAGGTGAGCACGTCCGCGTCCGCGGGGACGATGTCTCCCTCGGCCAGGAGGACGAGGTCGCCCGGTACCACCTCGGCCGACGGAACGGAGCGTTCGGCGGCGTCGCGGACCACCCTGGCGGCCGGGGCACTCATGGCGGACAGGGCCATGACCGCCTGCTCCGCCCGTACTTCCTGGACGACTCCGACGACGGTGTTCACGGTGATCACGAACAGGATCACGGCGGCATCGGAAAGATCACCGGTGGCGAGCGTGAGGACGGCGGCCGCGAGCAGCACGAGGATGAGCGGATCGCGCAGTTGCTGCAGCACGCGCCGCCACACCGGTGTCCGCGGCTCGGAGGGGAGTTCGTTGGGCCCGTGGAGCGCCAGTCGCCGCACGGCCTCGTGGGACGAGAGCCCCGTGGTGGGGTTCGTGCTCCGAGGCGGGTCGTCCTCCGCGGCCGGCTGCCGGTCGTCCTCGCGCCGGTTCACGTCCGTGGCGAGGCCGCAGCCGGACGGTGCAGTGCGTGGGGTGCCATCGACCGCTCCCGTCGTCGCCCCGGAGACCGCCACGAGGAGGACCCTCGCCCCTTCAGGGTGCACCCTCGCCGGGTGTCTCGCACGGCTGCGTCCCACGGGCCGCGGGTGCCGGCGGGCAGGCGGGCGGGCCCGCGGTGCGGGCGGGCAGTGCAGGCAGGCGGGCGGTCAGGCAGGCAGGCGGCACCGGGCCTCAGCTTCCGGGCAGCGTCAGTGTGCAGGTTTCCCCCGGCGCGACGGTCACCGCCCGGTCGGCCAGCACCACGCGGATCGGCGACTCCTCCGAGTCCGGTACGCCGATCTCCAACTGGCCGCTGCGGCGTCGGACACCCACACCCCAGTGGCCTCGGTAGCGCAGCGAGAAGCCGTACTCGGAGAGGGCCGGCAGAGGGACCGGGTCCAGCCACAGGGCGTCCTCGCGGGTCTCCAGCCCTGTCAGCCCCCTCTGTACGAGGTCGAGGGTTCCTGCCATGGCTCCGAGGTGGACGCCTTCACCGGTCGTACCGCCCTGGAGGTCGGCGATGTCCGCCTCGAGGGCGTCCTGCACGAAGCGCCATGCCTCGGCGCGTCTCGCACGGGCGAGAACCAGACCGTGGACGAGCTCGCTGAGTGTGGACCCGTGGCTGGTGCGCCGGAGGTAGTAGTCGACGGTTCTGCGCCACAATTCGTCGTCCAGCCGGTAGCCGAGGCTGTGGAACAGCCGCCGCAGCTCGGCCGGTGAGAAGAGGTGACCGAGCATGAGGACATCGGCCTGCTTCGACGCCTTGTAACGGTTGACGGTGTCGCCCTCGGCCTCGAGGATCCGGTCCAGCCGCCTGATGCTGTCATAGCGCGCCAGGTAGGCGTCCCAGTCGAGCTCGGCCAGGTCGTCGTAGCCCTCGAACTGGCTGATGACACCCTGGTGAAAGGGCACCCGTAGCCTGCGGGAGACCTCCTCCCACCGGGGCAGTTCGTCGGTGCGGAGCCCGATGCGCTCCGACAGTTCGTCCCTGCGCCATGCGGGAAGGCGCCGCAGCAGGTCCAGGGCGCGGCCGAGGACCCAGGCGGCGGTGACGTTGGTGTACGCGTTGTCGTCCAGACCCGCCCGGGACGCACCCGGGTAGGCGTCGTGGTATTCGTCGGGTCCGACGACACCGCGGATCCGGTAGCGGCCCGTGTCGGCGTCGAGGACGGCGACGTCCGCCCAGAACCGGGCGATCTGCAGGAGCATCTCCGCGCCCTTGGTGTGCAGGTACTCCGTGTCGCCGGTGGCCTCGCAGTACTGCCACACGTTGTAGGCGACCGCCGATCCCACGTGGTGCTGGAGCCGGGAGTGGTCGGGGAGCCATCGGCCCGAGCGCGGGTTGAGATGCCACTCCTGGGTCTCCTCGCGGCCGTCGCTGCCACTCTGCCAGGGGTACATCGCCCCGGTTCTGCCGATCGCGGCGGCGGCGCGGCAGGCGCGCGGGAGGCGCCGGTGACGGTAGTCCAGCAGGGCCCGGGAGACCTCGGGGAAGTGCAGGTTGAGGTAGGGCAGGACGAACAACTCGTCCCAGAAGACATGTCCCCGGTAGGCCTCACCGTGCAGCCCCCGGGCCGGCACCCCGACGTCCAGCTCGGCGGTGTGCGGCGACAGCGTCTGCAGTACGTGGAAAAGGTGGAAGCGCAGGGTTCGGCCGGCCGCGCCGGGTACCCGGAGCTCGGCGCGGCGCCACAACCGCTCCCAGGCGGCGGCATGGGAGTCCAGCAGCTCCGGGAAACCCGCCGCCGTCGCCACCCGGTCGACCGCGGCTTCGAGCGGGTCACCGATCGCCCGGTCGTGCGAAGTGTGCACCGCGACGGTCTTCTCCACGTCGACGGGCCGGTCGGGGCCGATCGGGACCACGAGACGGTGGACGGCGCGGTGACGGGCGGGGCGGAACTCCCCGGCGGCCCCGGAGGGATCGGCGACCACCGTGCGGGCGGCCATGGTGACGGCGATCTCCGAGGTGCTGGTCCGGCAGCTCAGCCAGATGGTGTGGGGCCCCCCTGCTCCGGTACGCACATGGGTCAGGTGGCTGCGGTTGAGAGCGCGGTAGCGATGGACGTTGCCGTTGATCACCTCGCCGTCCAGGGCGGACTCGATCTCTATGTCTCCCGACCAGTCCTCCGCGGTGAAGCGTGTCCGCAGCGCGGCCAGATGTGGGTCTCCCATGTGCACCAAGCGGGTTTGCTCCACCGCGAGTACGCCTGTTCCATCGGCGCGGTGGCGGAAGGTTCGGGTGAGCGTGGCGCGGCGCACGTCCAGGATGTGCCGGTGGTTCAGGAGGGGCTGCTTGTCCGGGGAGAACCACGAGCCCCACTCTCCTCCCGAGGGGCGCAGGCGAAACCGCAGCAGCAGCCAGTTCGGGAGATTGACCAGATCCTCGTTCACCACCTTCCGCCCGGCGACGGTGGACTCCAGGCGGTTGTAGCAGCCGGCCGCGTAGGTCCCCGGGTAGTGCACCAGGCTCGCCCGGCACTCGGGTAGGGCGCCCCTCGTGGCGAAGTAGCCGTTGCCGAGTGTGCAGAGGGATTCACGCAGCCGCTCGGCGGAGGGGTCGTAGCCGTCGTACTCCCAGGTCCATTCCGACGCGTCCCCCGCCTCCTGCGCGGTGGAGGCTGTCGGGACCGGGCCGTCGCGGCTCATGTCAGACCGGTTGGGGGACGACGGCGACGGGGCACGCCGCGTGATGCAGCAGGGTGTGGGCGGTCCGGCCGAGCTGAAGGCCGAAGCGGCCGTGCCGGCGGACGGCACCGACGACGATCAGGTCCGCCTCGGTCGACGCGTCGAGCAGGACCCGGTGGGCGGGGCCCTCCATCGGCTTGCGGTGCACTTCCAGCTCCGGGCTCTCCCGTACTGCTTCCCGGAGGGCTTCGGCGAGGCGGTCGGACGCCCGCTGTTGGTGCCCCGGGGCAGGGGCTTCCCCGGGTCCGGGCTCCCCTTGGCCGGCGTCCTGACGGGCCGGGTCCGGGTGGTCGTGGGCGGGGCTGCGCCACGCCCGTACGGCCGTCAGGGCACAGCCTCGCACCTGGGCCTCCCGCAGGGCGAACCGGACGGCGCCGACTCCCCCCGTCGAGTCGCCGACGCCCACCACGACCCGGCCGAACGACCCCTGGCGGTTACGCTCCGCGCCACGGACCACGATGACCGGGCAGACGGCGCGCGCCGCCACCGAGAGGCTGACCGATCCCAGCAGCAGGCCGACGACATCGCCGCGCCCACGGACGCCGGTGACCAGGGCGAACGACTCGTGCGCCGTGCGCAGGAGCGCGGACACGGCGTCGTCGGGCACCACCTCGCCCGACGCCTTCACCTTGGGGTCGCGAAGCCGGGCGCGCTCCACGCAGGAGCCGATGATGTGCTGCTCCATGACCTCCTCGGCCGGGCGTCCGGTGGACAAGGACGGCCGGGCCCTCTCATAGCGCTCCCACAGTGAGGCGTGGAGCAGCCGCAGGGGCAGACCGTGCCGTGCCGCTTCGTCCACCGCCCAGTCGACGGCGGCCAGACTGGAGTCCGACCCGTCGACGCCCACGACCAAGGGTTGTTCCATCCTCGCCACCGCCTTCCGTTCACGGCTCCCGCGGATTTCCCTGTGTTTACCGTCGCACCGTGCGCCAACGGCCGCGACACAGACGCGCCCCGGGGCCTCGGCATGCGTCCGATTGCGCCGAGCCGGGTCGCGGTGATGCTGGAGAAGACGGTCCCTTCGTCACGCCGCTCCGAGGATGGACGACATGCCTGACACCCCTCACATCGTGAGTGATGTGATGACCCGGTCGGTGGCGACCGTCGGACGCGACGCGCGCTTCAAGGACATCGTGCGGATCATGGAACAGCGGAGGGTCGGCGCCCTGCCGGTGACGGGCGACGACGGGCGGGTCGTCGGCGTGGTGTCCCATGCCGACCTGCTGCCGAAGGAGGAGTTCCGGGACCGTGAACTCACCCCCGTCGAACAGCTCCGGCGTCTCTCCGATCTCGCCAAGGCACGAGCGGTGACCGCCGGGGAACTGATGAACAGCCCCGCGATCACGGTGCGCCCGGACGCCACACTGGGTCAGGCTGCCCGGATCATGGCCGTGCGGCACGTCAAACGGCTTCCTGTGGTCGACGACCAGGCCGCGCTGCGTGGCATCGTCAGCCGCGGTGATCTGCTGAAGGTGTTCCTCCGAGCGGACGAGGACATCGAGGAGGAGGTCCGCCGCACTGTGGTGTCCTACCTCTTCCCCACCGTCGCTCACACCGTCCGACTGTCCGTGCGGGACGGAGTCGTCACGCTGCGAGGGCATGTTCACAACCCTTCGCTCGGCTGGGTCGCCGACCGCCTCGTCCGGGCGGTGGAAGGCGTGGTGGACGTCGACTGCAGGTTCAGCGGTGAGGAGGCGGCCGCGGACGACCCTGGGAGCCGGGGGTGACGCGCGGGCCGGCCCAGGGCCTGCCTCCGGTCACGCGGGCGGTGTGGTGACCTGTTGTGGCCTCGCCGGGCCCGCGCCCACACCTTCGAGGTCACGCTCGGCGGTGTCGAGCAGCTGCCGGCCGAGATCGCGCATGGCCCGGCCGGCCGCCAGTTCGTCGCCGATCTCCGGCACGTTGGCGTCCGCCGGGTGACGGTGCGCGGTTCCGTGGCCGGTGAGCGCCGTGGTGCCGGTGTCCAGCACCACGTGGGCCTTGGTCGTTCCTTCGTCGTCCTCGAAGAGATGGAGACGAACCTTCCATTCCACTGTGTGCGGCACGGCCTTCCTCCTCCTCGGTGGGGACCGATCGGGTACGGGCACCACGCGGATCGGGGCGTCCGTTCCTCATCAACCATCCAACGGCGACGGCGCCCGGTCCCAGGGCCGAAAGTCCCCGCCGGGCCCCTTCCCGCCCGGCCACCGCCCGGCCCCGCGGTGGCGGTGATCGCCGTCCGCGCGCGGCCGAACACGGTCATCTCTGGGGCACGACGGCCACCGGGCAGGGCGCATGATGCAGAACCGCGTGGTTGATCAGTCCCAGTTGCAGACCCAGGTGTCCCTGTCGTCTGCGGGCACCGACGACCAGCAGGTCCGCCTCCGCGGCGGCGTCCAGCAACGCCCGGCGCGCGGGTCCCTCGACCAGCCGCCGGATCGCCGCGGCGTCGCGGTACCGGTCGGAGGGGTGCCCCAGGGCCTCGTCCAGCACCTGCGCCGGCGTGCGGCGGCGGCGCTCCAGCACGTCCCACGAGGAGCCCTGACGGGGCGGAGCGGCGCCGAGCGGTGCGGTCCAGGCGTGCACCGCCACCAGTCGGCAGCCACGCACATCGGCCTCGCGGTACGCGAACTCCAGTGCCGTGCCACTGCCCCCTCCCTCCTCGACGCCGACCACGACGCT
Source organism: Streptomyces sp. STAM6 (assembly GCF_054963715.1). Taxonomy (NCBI): domain Bacteria; kingdom Bacillati; phylum Actinomycetota; class Actinomycetes; order Kitasatosporales; family Streptomycetaceae; genus Streptomyces; species Streptomyces sp. STAM6. Next base: position 54,899 of record NZ_JBUEFZ010000025.1, read on the forward strand.
TCCGAAGCGGTCCCCTCTGTGCTCCGCCGCGCCGCGCACAACGACGACCGGGCAGTCCGCCCGGGCCGCCACGGCGAGGCTGACCGAGCCCAGAAGCATTCCGGCGAGGTCTCCGAGCCCCCGGGACCCGAGCACCAGCGCAAAAGCGTTGCGCCCTTTGCCGATCAGGGCGGAGGCCGGATCCTCGGGCAGTACCTCGCTCGACAGCGGCACTGTGGGGGCGCCTGCCCTGGCTCGCTCGGAGGCGGCTCCGACCACGTCGGACGCGTGGCGGTCGCCCGTCGCGGTCGCATGAAGGAGATGCAGCGGCACGCCGTGCCGACCCGCCTCGCCGGCCGCCCAGTCCACCGCCTCGAGACTCGCCTCGGACCCGTCGACTCCGACCACGAGGGGAATCGTCACCGCTCCTCCGGTCACCACTCCTCCTCCGGTCACCACTCCCCCTCCGGCCTCACTCCCCATCCGGTCCGCTCCTTCACGGGTCCACATGCGCCTCGCAGGTGATTGGGGTACTCCTCGAAGGAGGCGGAACTCCGCACCCGGCCATGTCGGCGAGAGTCCGAGCGGCCATCGACCGGGCTGGTTCACCGCCGCTCACCGTCACATCCAGCTTCTTACGGGACGGAGGCCGCCGCCATGCAACCCGTCATCACCGTGGGCCTCGACGGCTCATCCGAGAGTCTCACGGCCGCCCACTGGGCCGCCGACGAGGCGGAACGGCGCAGGCTCACCCTGCGTCTGCTGCACGCGTGGCCGCTGCTCGCCCCGGAGCCGGCCCTGGGCCCCGCCGAGATCGACCAGAACTACTGGGCGAAGCGTCTGGTGCGCAGCGTGCGGGCGGAGCTCCAGGCACGGCACCCGGGCCTGTCCGTGGTGGGCAACCTGGTGGCCGACGACGCCCAGCGGGCCCTGCTGCAGGCAGCGTCCGAGTCCGAGATGCTCGTGCTCGGATCGCGGGGTCTGGAGTCCGCGGAGGCGTACTTCATGGGCGATGTCAGCATGCCGGTGGTGGCACGCGCGGAGCGGCCGGTGGTCCTGGTCCGCGCCGCGAGCGGCGCCGAGCCCCCGGCGCGGACGGCACCCGTGGTGGTGGGCCTGAAAATGCCCGGCCCCTGCGACGCTCTGCTGGACTTCGCCTTCACCACCGCGGCAGCGAGGGGCGTGCCGCTCCGGGCCGTGCACGGCTGGAGCATTCCCCTTCAGGCGTATGTGCCGTGGGGCGTGGACCACGACGTCACCGATGAACTGACGCGGGAGTCGCGGACACAGCTGCGGGAGACGTTGGAACCCTGGCGCGAGAAGTTCCCCCGCGTCGAGGTGATCGGCAGCTTCCGTTTCGACAGCCCGGCCAAGGCCGTGCTGGGGGCGGCCGAGGACGCCGCGCTGCTGGTCGTGGGCCGACGTGTGCACCGTCACGGGCCGGCTCGCCATCCCGGCCCGGTGGCCCAGGCCGCCGTCCATCACGGGCGTTGTCCCGTCGCCGTCGTTCCCCATGAGTGAGCCGGACCTGTCCCGGGGCGACCCGTCCGTGCTTCGTTCCGGTGCCGGGCACGGCGGTGGGCCGCTGCCCCGGGCGGAGGTGCGCGAGACCCATACCGCGATCGTGTTCTTCGTCGGGGACCGGGCCTGCAAACTCAAGAAGCCGGTCGACCTGGAGTTCCTCGACTACACCACGCCGTCGGCCCGATGGGCGGCATGCGAGCGGGAGGTCGCGCTCAACCGTCGCTTCGCTCCCGACGTCTATCTGGGCGTGGGTGAGGTCCGCAGCCCTGGCGTGGAGGCGCCCGAGCCGCTGGTGGTAATGCGCCGCATGCCCGAGGACCGCCGCCTCGCGCAGCTGGTGCGGGAGGGAGCGGCGGACGTAGACGACGTCCTGCGGGTCATCGCCCGGAACCTCGCCGCATGGCATGCGGGGGCGCCTCGCGGCCCGGAGGTCGACGAGCAGGGCACCCGGGACGCGCTGTCGTCGCGCTGGGAGGCGAGCTTCGGGCAGGTGCGCGCGCAGGCGGAAGGCGGTGTCGTGCCCGAGGGGCTGGAAGAGGTCGAGCGGCTGGTCCGCCGCTACCTCGCGGGGCGCAGGCGGCTGTTCGACACCCGCATCCGGCAAGGGCGCGTCGTCGACGGTCACGGTGACCTGCTCGCCGACGACATCTTCTGCCTCGACGACGGTCCCCGGGTCCTGGACTGCCTGGAGTTCGACGACCGACTCCGCTACGTCGACGGCCTCGACGACGCGGCCTTCCTCGCCATGGACCTGGAGCAACTGGGCGCGCCGGGCGCCGCCGCGTACTTCCTCGCCCAGTACAGCGAGTACTCGGGAGACCCCGCGCCGCCCTCCCTGTGGCACCACTACGTCGCCTACCGCGCCTTCGTCCGGGCCAAGGTGTCCCTGGTCCAGGCGCGCCAGGGCGCCCCCGGCGCCGAGGCCGCGTCGCGCCGGCTGGTGGCGACGGCACTGCGCCACCTGCGCACGTCGGCCGTGAGCCTGACGCTTGTCGGCGGGCTGCCGGGCAGCGGGAAGTCCACGCTCTCCGGGGCGCTGGCCGACCGGCTGGGCGTCACGCTGCTCAGCAGCGACCGCGTCCGCAAGGAACTGGCGGGCATCCCTCCGGAACGGTCCGCGGCGGCCGCTTACGGCGAAGGCCTGTACACGCCCGAGTGGACCGCCCGGACCTATGCCGCTCTGCTCGACCGCGCGGCGGCTCTGCTGTCCTCGGGCGAGTCGGTCGTCCTGGACGCCTCGTGGTCCGCCGGGGCGCAGCGGGAAGCCGCCGTGCACATGGCCGAGCGCACCGGTGCCGAACTGGTCGCCCTGCACTGCCACGTGCCCGCCGAGGTGTCGGCGGCGCGACTGCGGACACGCCCCTCGGGGGTCTCCGATGCCGACGCCGCCGTCGCCACGGCGATGGCGGCCGGGGAGCCGCCGTGGCCCGAGGCCGTCGCGATCGACACCGGCGGGCCGTTGGAGTCGGCGGTCGCCCGGGCGATGGCCGCGGTACGGCCGTGGGGGGCCGGACAGGCCCCCGTGTTCCGGCGGCCCTTCATGGAGCCGGGCTGAGGCAGGCGGGCTCGGCGTTCGTGTTGCCCGGGGTTCCCGCCGGGGTGACCGTGGAGGTGAGGGGGCGAGGGGAGTGAGTACTGTGCGAGCACTCGTCTACCACGGCCCGGAACACGTCTCCTGGGACACCGCCCCCGACCCCGCGCTCGAAAGTCCGACCGACGCGATCGTGCGCGTCGACGCGACCACGGTGTGCGGCACCGACCTGCACATCCGGCGGGGAGAACTCCCCGAGGTGAAGCCGGGCACGATCCTCGGTCACGAGGCCGTCGGTGAAGTCCTGGAAGCCGGCCGCGAGGTCCACCACGTGCGCCCCGGAGACGAGGTGATCGTGTCGTCCGTCTCGGCCTGCGGCAACTGCCGGTCGTGCCGTGACGGCATCCACGGCCAGTGTCAGGAGGGCGGCGGGTGGATCCTGGGCAGTCTGATCCACGGGACTCAGGCGGAGTTCGTGCGGGTTCCCTTCGCCGACCACTCGACTCACCCGGCCTCCGCCCTTCCGGTCGACGACGCGATCCTGCTCTCCGAGCTCCTTCCCACCGCGTACGAGGTGGGGGTGCGCAACGGGCATGTGTCCCCCGGCGACACCGTCGTCGTGGTGGGCGCGGGTCCGGTGGGCCTGGCGTCGGTGATCGTCGCGCGGCTGTACTCGCCCCGCCGGATCATCGTGGTGGACCTGTCCGGCGCGCGGCTGGAGGCCGCCGCCCGTGTGCGGCCCGACGCCGCCGAACTACCGGGCACGATGATCGCGGAACTGTCGGACGGACCCGGTGCCGACGTGGTCATCGAGGCCTCGGGCGAACCGGACGGCTTCGTCCTGTGCACGCGCGCTGTCCGCACGGGAGGGCACATCGCCAACATCGGCGCGCACGGAAAGCCGGCCGCGCTGCATCTCGAGTCCCTGTGGCGCAAGAACGTGACGATCAGCACGGGTCAGGTGGACACGTCCTCCACACCGTGGCTGCTGGAGCTGGTGCGGTTCGGACGGCTGCCCGTCTCACGGCTGGTCAGCCACACCCTCGGCCTCAGCCGCATCGAGGACGCCTACGAGCTGGTCGCACAGGCCACCCTGACGGGCACGCTCAAGGTCGTACTGCACCGTGAGTGACGCGCCGGCCCGCGTGGGACCGGCCGGTACCTCCTCCCTGGGTCGTCCGGCCCTGGCGCTCGCCCCGCGGCGGCGATGCCATTGGAAGCGAGCCACCGGGCGAGGTGAACCGGCTCCGCTGCCGAAGTGGCGGCGGACACCGGGCTCGGCGACTCTGGAGACCGGGGACAGCGCCGGAGGAGCACCCATGCAGTGGGAAACCATCGACAAGGATTCCGCACCGGTCGTCCCGCCCCGTCTCACCGACTACGGCCGGACCCGTTCCGACTTCACCTGGGCGCAGGCACGTGCCGAGCTGGCCGGGCTCCCCGACGGCGGTCTCAACATGGCTTACGAGGCGGTCGACCGGCACGCGCTGTCGGGCCACGCGGACAAGGTCGCGCTGCGGTGCGTAGCCCGCGACGATTCCGTCTCCACCGTCACGTACGCGGAGCTGGCGCGCCGCACGGCCCGTTTCGCGCACGTTCTGAGGACACTCGGCGCCGGCCGGGGGGACCGGGTGTTCACACTGCTCGGCCGCTGCCCCGAGCTGTACACGGTGGTGCTGGGCGCCCTCAAGAACACCAGTGTCCTGTGTCCTCTCTTCTCCGCATTCGGACCCGACCCGGTGGAACAGCGGCTGCGTCTCGGCGACGCCCGGATTCTGGTCACGACCGCTGCCCTCTACCGACGCAAGGTCGCCGAGCGCCGGGCGTCGGTTCCCGGCCTGAAGCACGTCCTGATCGTGGGACCGGGTGCCGAGCAGCTGCCGGGCACGATCTCCTTCGACGCGCTCATGTCCGGTGCCCCCGACACCTTCACCATCCCGCCGACGGCGCCCGAGGACATGGCCCTGCTGCACTTCACCAGCGGCACCACCGGCATCCCCAAGGGCGCGGCGCATGTGCACGAGGCGGTGGTGGCTCACTTCGCCACGGCGGCGTACGCGCTCGACCTGCACCCCGAGGACGTGTACTGGTGCACCGCGGACCCCGGATGGGTCACCGGCATGTCGTACGGCATCATCGCCCCGCTCGTCCACGGCGTGACGCTGGTCGTCGACGAGGGCGACTACGACGCCAGGCGCTGGTACCGGATTCTCGGCGAACAGCGGGTCACCGTCTGGTACACGGCGCCCACGGCCCTGCGCATGCTCATGCGTGCCACCCCAAGGCAGGGTCCGTACGACCTCCCCCGCGCCCACGACTTGTCGGCCCTGCGTTTCATCGCCTCGGTCGGTGAGCCCCTCAATCCGGAGGCCGTCGTATGGGGGCGGGACGTGCTGGGGCTGCCCGTTCACGACAACTGGTGGCAGACGGAGACCGGTTGCATCATGATCGCGAACTTCGCCGCCTGCGAGATCCGGCCCGGGTCGATGGGCCGTCCTCTGCCCGGTGTGGAAGCGACCGTACTGAAGCGTGGCGAGGATGGCCGGGCGCTCGTCTCCGACGGAACGGTCACGGAGGTGGACGCCCCCGGGACGGAGGGCGAGTTGGCTCTGCGAACGGGCTGGCCCTCGATGTTCCGCGGTTACCTGCACGACGACAAGCGTTACGGAGCCGCGTTCGCGGACGGCTGGTACCTGACCGGTGACCTGGTCCGCCGGGACGCGGACGGCTGGTACTGGTTCGTGGGCCGGGCGGACGACGTCATCAAGTCGGCGGGGCATCTGATCGGGCCGTTCGAGGTGGAGAGCGCGCTCATGGAGCATCCGTCCGTCGTCGAGGCCGGGGTGATCGGGCGTCCCGATCCGGTCGCCGGGAACATCGTCAAAGCGTTCGTGTCGCTGCGGCCGGGGGCCGAGCCGACCCCGGACCTGGAGCGCGAACTACTGGCGTTCGGACGCCGCAAGCTGGGCCCCGCCGTCGCTCCCAGGGAGATCGCGTTCGACCAGAACCTGCCCAAGACCCGCAGCGGGAAGGTGATGCGCCGCTTGCTGCGCGCACGGGAACTCGGCCTGCCCACGGGCGATGTGTCCACTTTGGAGGGATCCGCATGAGCGTGGCCCGCCCCGACCGCACACGAAGGGCCCCGGCGCCCGCCAAGTCCGGCAGGAGGACCGGGACGGCCGGGCGGAGCAGCGGCGTCGAAGAACCTGGCCGGCAGCCGGACCCCGGGCACCGGTCGGCCCTCCTCGAGGGGATGCTGCGCATCCGTCGTTTCGAGGAGCGGTGCGTCGAGCTGTACAGCGCGGCGAAGATCCGCGGCTTCGTCCACCTCTACATCGGCGAGGAGGCGGTCGCCACAGGCGTCAACGAAGTGCTGCGGCCGGAGGACGCGGTGGTCTCCACCTATCGCGAGCACGGCCACGCCCTGGCCCGTGGCATCGCCCCGGAGGCCGTCATGGCCGAGATGTACGGCAGGACGACGGGGTGCAGCGGCGGCAGAGGCGGGTCGATGCACCTGTTCGACGCCGGCCGCCGCTTCTACGGCGGCAATGCGATCGTCGCGGGCGGGCTGCCCCTCGCCGGCGGGTTGGCGCTCGCCGATCGTATGCGCGGACGGGCCGGTGTCACCTGCTGCTTTTTCGGCGACGGGGCCTTCGCGGAAGGCGAGTTCCACGAGACGGCGAACCTGGCGGCCCTGTGGGATCTGCCGCTCCTGTTCGTCTGCGAGAACAATCTCTACGCCATGGGCACGGCGCTGGAACGGCACGAGGCCCAGACCGATCTGGCGATGCGCGCCGCTTCCTACGGCATGGTCGCCTGGGCCGTGGACGGCATGGACGTCGAAGCCGTGGAGCGGGCGGCACGACGAGCGGTCGACGGCATCCGGGCCGGGGCCGGCCCGCACTTCCTGGAGCTGCGGACGTACCGCTTCCGCGCCCATTCGATGTACGACCCCGACCGTTACCGGGAGAAGGGGGAGATCGAGCAGTGGCGGTCCCGTGACCCGATCGGCCTGCTCGCGGAGCGTATGCGCCGAAGCGGAGAGCTGGATGACAAGAAGCTCGCCCGCATCGAACAGCGGGTCACCGGCGAGATCGACCGCGCCGTCGAGGCCGCCGAAGCGGCGCCCGAGGAGCCGGTGGAGCACCTGCTCCGTCATGTGACCAGTTCTTCGGCGGGGGCGGTGAGCGGACCGTGAACGCCGGCACGAAGCGGGAGGCGGGGCCCGAGAAGACGACCTACCGCGAGGCGATGCGGGAGGCGCTGAGGGAGGCACTGCGCTCCGACGACCGTGTCTTCCTGATGGGCGAGGACGTCGGCCGGTACGGCGGTTGCTTCGGCGTCAGCTTCGGTCTGCTGGAGGAGTTCGGCCCGGAGCGGGTGCGCGACACACCGCTCTCGGAGTCCGCGTTCGTGGGTGCCGGCATCGGCGCCGCCCTGGCCGGGATGCGGCCCATCGTCGAGATCATGACCGTCAACTTCAGCCTGCTCGCCCTGGACCAGATCCTCAACAACGCCGCCACCCTCCTGCACATGTCGGGCGGCCAGTTGCCCGTTCCGCTGGTCATCCGGATGACGACGGGTGCGGGACGGCAGCTCGCCGCCCAGCACTCGCACAGCCTGGAGGGCTGGTACGCGCACATCCCCGGCATGCGGGTCCTCGCTCCCGCCACCGTCGAGGACGCTCGGCACATGCTCGCCCCGGCCCTGGCGGATCCCGACCCCGTGCTCATCTTCGAGCACGGAAGCCTCTACAACGCCTCCGCCGACCTTCCCCCGGCCTCCGCACCCACGAGCCTGGATCACTCGGCCATCCGGAGGGCCGGTAACGACATCTCCCTGATCACGTACGGCGGTTCGCTGCCCAAGGCTCTCGCGGCGGCGGACGAACTGGCCGCCGAGGGCATCAGCGCCGAGGTCATCGACCTGCGCACGCTCCGGCCCCTCGACGACGCCACCATCACCGCCTCGGTGTCCCGCACCCACCGTGTGGTGGTCATCGACGAGGCGTGGCGCACGGGCAGCCTCGCCGCGGAGGTGTCCGCGCGGATCGCGGAGGGCTCGTTCTACGACCTGGACGCGCCCGTCGAGCGGGTGTGCAGCGCCGAGGTGCCCATACCGTACGCCCGGCGGCTCGAGGAGGCCGCCCTGCCTCAGCCCGCCGACATCGTCGCGGCCGCCCATCGGGCGGTGGGCTGATCATGGCCGAGTTCACCATGCCGTCCCTCGGCGCCGACATGGACGAGGGCACGCTCCAGGAATGGCTGGTCGCTCCCGGAGACGTCGTGCACAAGGGCGATCCGGTCGCGGTGGTGGAGACCGCGAAATCCGCCATCGAGGTGGAGTGTTTCGAAGACGGCACCGTCGCGGAAGTGCTCGTCGAGCCGGGCACGACGGTGCCGGTGGGCACGCCGCTCGCGGTGATCGGTCCGGTGGCGGAGGAGCCGCGGCACCCGGAGGAGCCACCCGAGCCGGCGGGCCGCCGGAAGCCCGGCAAGGCCGGGAAGAAGGAGGCGGCCGGCAAGCGCGGGAAGCACGGGGAGGCCGGAAAGCCCGTCAAGACGGGCGAGCACGAAGAGGCCGTGGCGGCCGGGAAGGCCGAGGAGGGACGACGGGTCCGGCACGGCCCGTCCGGAGGAGGACCGCCCGGGCCCCCCTCCGCGCCCCTGCGCCCACCTGGCGAACCCGCCCCGGACCCGGCCACCACCGGCGAGGGGCAGCGCGACCACATCGAGGCGGGACCCCTGGTGCGGCATCTCGCCGAGCACAGCGGCGTCGACCTGGAGACGCTGCACGGCTCCGGCCCCGGCGGACGCATCACCCGGGGGGACGTCGAGGAGGCGCTCCGGACCGATCGCCGAACGGAGCGCGTGCGCGCCACCCCTCTCGCCCGCCGGCTCGCCTCGGAACTGGGCGTCGACCTCGGCACGGTTCGGGGCACGGGCCGGGGGGCGGCCGTCCGTGCCGACGACGTACGCCGGGTCGGGCCGGACCGGGCTGCTCCGGACCGGGCGGCGCCGGACCGGGCGGCGCCCCCTCACCCCGGCGTCGCCCAGGAACGTTCCGCGACTCCGCCGGAGGACCGGGCGGCATCCATGCGCCGCGCGATCGCCGGGCTGATGACGCGTGCCAACCGTGACATCCCCCACTACTACCTCTCCACCACGGTGGACATGGCCGCCGCAACGGACTGGCTGCACGAGCACAACCGGAGCAGTCCGGTCGGCGAGCGGCTGCTGCCGGCGGCCCTGCTGCTCAAGGCGGCCGCACTGGCCGCCCGGGAGGTGCCCGACCTCAACGGTTTCTGGACCGAGGACCACTTCTCCGCGGCCGAGGAAGTCAACCTCGGTGTCGCCGTGTCCCTGCGCGGCGGCGGGCTGATCGCCCCCGCTCTCCGCCACGCCGACACCCTGACGCTGCCACGGCTGATGGCCTCGCTGAAGGACGTGGTGACCAGGGCCCGTACGGGCCGACTGCGGGGTTCCGAGGTGTCCGGAACGACGATCACGGTCACCAACCTCGGCGATCAGGGCGTGGAGGCCGTCTTCGGGGTGATCCACCCGCCGCAGGTGGCCCTGGTCGGCTTCGGCAGGGTGGCGGACGGGCCGTGGGCCGTCGGTGGCCTGTTGGGCGTGCGGCCCCTGGTCACGGCGACCCTTTCGGCGGACCACCGGGCGACCGACGGCGCTGTCGGCGCCCGTTACCTCACGGCGGTCACCCGCCTCCTGCAGAACCCGGAGCACCTGTGACCATGAACCGAACCGTTGCCCTGGACATGGTGAAGGAATCGATCTCCCGCGTCGTCCCCGACGCCGACGTGGACACACTGGGCCCCGACGACGCGTTCCGCGACGTGCTCGAGATGGACTCGCTGGACTTCCTGAGTTTCGTCGAGATCCTCAGTGACCGGTCCGGCGTCCGCATCGACGACGAGGACGCGCCCCGGCTCACCACACTGTCCGGGAGTGCCGACTTCCTCATGGCCCGCGCGCCGTGAAAGCCGGCCGAAGCGTCTCGCCGTCGCGGAGGGCCGAGCGGCGCGGCGCGTCGGGCCACCGCCCAAACTGGGCCTCGGCGTCCAGGTGGTCGTCCCGGGTCCGCCCGGGACCGGCCCTCTTGCGCATCGGCCGGGAGAGCGAACGACCGCGCGTCCACCGGCGGTCGGACGCCCCGCGCGTGAGTCTCGGGCGACGGGACGATCCGACCCTCCGTGATGTGACTCGTCAGGTCCGGCACCGGAGGGGTGATGTCACGCCGCCGGCATGGTCCCCCAGGTGCCCGTAGAGCGCGGCCGCAGGCCGCCTCGGCGGGGACGAGAGCCGTGTTTCGGGGGCGGCGGTGGGCGGGCGGGCGGGTGGGTACGGTCGTCGCCACCCCCTCCGGGTGTCGTGCGCCCCTGAGGACGGTCCAGCCGATCGTCATCCGGGACTCGTCCGCCCGCTGGTCGGCGAAGTCCCGCAGGAACGCCTCCTCGAAGTCGACGTGGCGGCGGTCGGTCGGGCTCGGCCCGGCCCGGCCGATCAGGTCGGCGAGGTCGCGGACCTGTCGGGCGCGGACAGGCAGGCCAGCAACGATCTGGCGCTGGAGCGGTCCGAGCACGAGGTCGCCGTCCGCCGCCGCTGGGTCGCAGGCCGGGGTGGTGGGCACGGGACGGCGGCGGGATGACCGTCCCCGGAGTCCCGCTTCCGGTGGTCCCGGTGTCCCGCTTCCGGTGATCACTGGAACGCCGCGTGGATCTCCTGTTCGGTCGCGGTGTGCGAGACGAGGAGCAGTTCGTCGCCGGGCCGCAGGCGGACGGCCGGGTCGGGCACGGTGGGCTGCCCGTCGCGGACGATGGTGGCGACGACGGTGCCCTCGGGGAGCCGGACCTCTCCCAGGGCCCGGCCGGAGGCTCTGGACTGCGGTGTGATGGCCGTCTCGATGACGTCGACGCCGGCCTTGCTGAGTCTCAGCAGGGCGACCGTGTCGGTGGCCCCGGTGGCCTCCTCGATGAGGGAGATCAGCGGAGTGGCGGCGGGCACGGGGACGTCGACTCCCCAGCGTTCGTCGAACAGCCAGGCGTTGTCGGCGTCGTTGACCCGGGCGGCCACGCGCGGCACCGAGAACTGCCGCTTGGCGAGGAGGCTGATGACGAGGTTGTCCTCGTCGGTCCCGGTGGTGGCGATGAGCAGGTCGGCGGTCAGCGCACCGGCGTGTTCGAGCAGTACGGGATCGCTGGCGTCCCCCGTGACGAGCCGCACGGCGGGGACGCGGCCCCGGAGTTCGGCGACGCGCACGTCGTCGACGTCGATCAGCGTGACCTCGTTGCGGGCTGCGGAGAGTACCTGGGCGATCTGGGTGCCGAGCCGCCCCGCGCCGGCGATGAGTACGTTCACGTCCCCAGCTCCTTGTCCAGGAAGCCGCGCAGCCTGCCCAGCGCGGTGGCGGCGACGGCGAAGGTGACCAGGTCGCCCGCCTGTGCGGGTGTGCTGTGGGCGGGGATCAGGGAGCGGCCCGCGCGCGTGACCTCGACGACGCGGATCTCGCCGTCGACGTCGAACTCGGTCAGCCGGCGCCCGACGAGGTAGTCGGGTATCTCTGAGCGGACGAGCATCGTCTCGCCGTTGCCGAAACTGAGTTCGGGGTTCAGGTGCCGGTGCAGCAGCATCCGGTGCATCTGCTGCACGGTCCACTGCACGCTGGTGATGGTCGGGATGCCGAGGTCGCGGTAGACGTCGGCGCTGCGGGAGTCGTAGATGCGGGCGAGGACGACCGGCACCCGGTAGGTCTCCTTCGCTGTCCGGGCGCTGACGATGTTGTTGTTGTCGCGGGAGGTGACGGCGACGAAGGCGTCCGCGTGCTCGATGCCGGCCGCCCGGAGTACGGCGCGGCTGTAGCCGTTGCCCTCGTGGAAGCGGATGCGGGGGCTGTCGGGCAGCCGCCGGGCCGCTTCGGGGTGCCGGTCGACGACCCGCACGTCGTGTCCTTCCACGGCGAGCAGACCGGCGAGGGCGGAGCCCACCCGTCCGCAGCCGACGACGATCACCCTCATCGGAGGGCTCCTTTCCTGCGGTCGGCGTGGCGCAGCCAGGCCTTGCGCACCTCGTCCGCGATCAGGGGCAGGGTGCCGAGTCCGGCCAGGAGCGCCCAGTCGGCGGCGTCGAGCGGTGCGGTGTTGAAGACGGCCTGCAGCGGCGGCAGATAGCTGATGGCGGCCATGAAGGCGACGCCGCAGCCTCCTGCGGCGAGCAGGGCGGGATTGGACAGCAGTCCCGCCTTGAGGACGCTCTGGCGGTCGGTGCGGACGGCGAGGGAGATGAAGAACTGGCTGAGGACGATCCCGCCCTGGGCCAGGGTGACGGCCTCCCGGTAGACGGCGTTGTCCTCGGTGAATTCGTCGAAGGGGAGACCGGACGCGTGGATGTGCAGGAAGAACACCGCGCACACGCCGAGGGCCTGGATGCCTCCCAGGAACAGGATGCGTCCCACCACGGCCGACGAGAAGAGGCGCTCGCGCCGGGAGCGCGGCGGACGGTCCATCACGTCCGGCTCGGGTCGTTCCGCGCCGAGCGCCAGGGCGGGCATCACGTCCGATCCCAGGTCGACGGCCAGGATCTGGACCGCGCTGATCGGCACGAGCGGGAACCCGGCGAACGTCGCCGCCAGGATCGGACCCAGTTCGCCGACGTTGCTGCTGAAGACGTAGACCAGGAACTTGCGGATGTTCTGGTAGACGGACCTGCCGAGCCGCACCGCCGCGGCGATCGACGCGAACGAGTCGTCCAGGAGCACCATGGAGGCCGCCTCCCGCGCCACGTCGGTGCCCGACGCTCCCATCGCCACGCCGATGTCCGCGTGCTTGAGCGCGGGGGCGTCGTTCGCGCCGTCGCCGGTGACCGCCACCACCTCGCCGCGCCGCTGGAAAGCGGTGACCACGCGGGTCTTGTGCTCGGGGCTGACTCGGCACAGCAGCAGTTCGGACGGCCGGGCGAGCAGCGCGTCCAGCGCCTCGTCGTCCATCGTGTCGAGCCGGGCGCCCGTCACCACCAGCGGGTCCTGGCTCCGTACGATCCCCACCCGACGGGCGACGGCCTCCCCGGTGAGCGGGTGGTCACCGGTGACCATGACGATCCGGATGCCGGCCCGGCGGCAGGCGGCGACCGCGTCGGTGACCTCGGGGCGGGGTGGGTCCAGCATGCCGACCAGACCCAGCAGCGTCAGCGCGGACTCCGCTTCAGCCTGCGGCGGTCGGGGCCCGTCCAGCTCCCGTTGCGCGACCGCCAGCACCCGCAGCCCCTGCGACGCCAGCGCGTCACTCGCCGCGACGACCAGCGTTCGGTCCTGTTCGGTCAGCGGTCCGTGCCGCCCCTCCCACCGCACCTCGGTGCACCGCTCCAGCAGTTCCACGGGGGCTCCCTTGACGCACGCCCGGTAGCCCGCGCCGCTCTTGTGCACCGTGGTCATCAGCTTGCGGTCGGAGTCGAAGGGGAACTCCGTCACGCGCGGGGCCCGAGCCTCCTCCGCCTCGACGTCAAGGCCGGCCTTGGCGGCGGCGACGAGCAGCGCGCCCTCGGTGGTGTCGCCAAGGACCCGGCGGCGTTCCCGCCCCCGGGACGGGTCGGAGGGGACCAGACGGGCGTTGCAGCACAGGGCCGCCACCCGCAGCAGCTCGCGCACCGGGGCCGCGTCGGCGACCTCGCCGCTCGGCTCGTACCCGACGCCGGTCACCGCGTGGCCCACGCCACCCGCCCACACCTGGGTGACGGTCATCTCCGCCTGGGTCAGCGTTCCGGTCTTGTCGGTGCACACCACGGTGGTCGATCCGAGCGCCTCCACCGCCAGGAGCTGCTTCACCAGGGCGTGGCGGCGCGCCATCCGCCGTACGCCGATCGCCAGGGACACCGAGAGGGTGGCGGGCAGCCCCTCCGGAACCAGCGCGACCATCACGCCCAGCGCGAAGACGAACGTGGTCACCGCGGACTCTCCGGTGGGCAGCCGGACGGCGAACATCAGCGCGCCGATCGCCAGGGCGGCGCCCGCCACCCGACGTGCCATGGAGGCCACCTGATGCTGCAGCGGGGTCTTCTGCCGGGGAGCGGCCGCGGCCAGCCGGTAGATCCGGCCGAACTCGGTCGCCGCTCCGGTGGCGAAGACCACGGCTCTCCCCGATCCGGCCACGACGTCGGTTCCCATGAACACACAGTTGCGGGCCTCCAGCGGCGGCCCGGCGGCCACCGGGTCGGCCGTGCGGCCGACGGCGGTGCTCTCACCGGTGAGCGGGGCGTTGTTCACCGCCAGCTCGTGAGCCTCGACGACCCTGCAGTCCGCCGACACCGCGTCACCGGCCTCCAGCAGCACCAGGTCGCCCGGCACCAGTTCCCGGGCCGGCAGCTCCATCCGCCGGCCGCCCCGCAGCACCCGGGAGGTGTGGGGGACCATCGCCGCCAGTGCCTGCGCGGTCCGCTCGGCCGAGTACTCCTGGGCGAAGCCGATGGCGGCGTTCAGCACCACGACGCCCAGGATGGCGACCGCCAGCTGGAAGGTGCCCGCCTCGCGCGGCTCCTCCAGTACGTACGCGAGAAAGGTGACGGCCGAGGCGACGAGCAGAACCACGGCGAAGAGGTCCGTGAACTGCGCTGCCAGCGGCCGCCACAGGCCGCGGCGCCGTGCGCGGGGCAGTTCGTTGGGTCCGTACTTCTCGAGTGCGGTCGTGGCCTGGGCCGGCGAGAGGCCGCGCCGTGACGAGTGCAGCGCCGTGACCGCGTCGTCGGCGGCCATCTGCCGCACCGAGGGGGTCCTCGGGCTCGCGCCGGGCGGGGCGCCGGCGGCCGGGGCCGTGCCTCCGGCCGGCGGCGGGGCCGCACCGGTGCGCATCATCCCGCTCCGCACGGTGCGGGGGGCGCCGCGGGCGGCACCGGGCGGATCGCGCGGGTGGCCTTGTACGAGGCAGCCATCAAGGACTCCCTGGAGCTCGGCGGTCTTGCGTCCCGGTCCACCGCCCGTCGCCGGCGGCCTTCTCCCATCGTGTGACGCGACCGCCGGAACCACCACCGCCGTCGGCGGCCGCGGAACGCGTTGGGTTCCGCGTCTGCGCCGCGCGCAGCTCGTGCACCCGGCTGCCGCGCCGTTCTCGTCCACGCGCATGGCGTCGCGCCTCTGACCGGCCGTGCCCCGTATCGACGATCGTTCGCGAACCGTCGCACTGCACCGTACGGGCGATTCGCCGCCGCCGCGGATCGCCGTGGGCATCGCGACGAGCAGAGGACCGCCACGCAACCGTGCCGTCCCGGCCGGACACGTGGCCTGGCGCCGTGGCCGTGGCCGTGGCGGTGACCGCCGTGACCGCCGTGACCGCCGTGACCGCCGTGGAAACGTCCTCCGCCCGGGCCGGTGCCGACCGGCGAGCGGTCCGACGGGGGCCATTCGGCCCTGCGCCCGTGCCTGAAAGGCCCTTCAGCGGCTCGCTGCGCCGGCGGCAAAATCGTCAGTGGTGGCCCACGCACACCCGCGGACGGTGAGCGCGGCGCCCCTCGGCACGCAGCCGTGGAAGGGCGGTGGAACCCGTGCCCGGCAATGTACTCGTCACGTACGGAACGAAGAACGGGTCGACCGCCGAGATCGCCCGCGTCATCGCTTCCGTCCTGCGGGACGAAGGGCTGACGGCGGAGGCCCGTCCGCCCTCGGAGGTGGCGGACGTGGAGCGGTACGACGCGGTCGTCATCGGGGGCGCCCTCTACATGGGCCGCTGGCACCGCGACGCGCGGCGCTTCGCCCGGCAGCACCGCAAGGCCCTGCGGGAACGGCCGGTCTGGCTGTTCAGCAGCGGCCCCCTCGACCCGTCCGCGTCGCAGAGGGACATACCGTCGGTACCCGGCGCTCGCCGCGCGGAACGCCGGACGAGGGCCAGGGGGCACATCACTTTCGGCGGCCGGCTCCAGGCCGGTGCGAAGGGCCGCATGGCCAGGGCGATCCTCGACGAGAACCGCGGCGGCGACTTCCGTGACCTGAACCGCGTCGCGGCGTGGGCCGCCGACCTGGCCGGGGAGATCAGGGACCCGGAAGGACGATGAGGGATGGCCGCCGCGGTATGGACGCGCGCATGGCGGGAGCATCCACTGCGTCGCCGCGTCGACGTGCTGGAACGCCGGGCTCTCGTAGTCATCTACGGCGCGGTACTGGTGTGCGCCCCGGTGCTCGGTACGACACTCGGCGTTCACGCCTATCGTCATGACCGGGCGGTCGCCGCGGCACAACAGCAGTCCCGGCACCAAGTCCGCGCCGAGGTGCTCGCCGGCGCCGCCGCGCCGTCGCCCTCCGCCGACGGGAGCGGTCACCTCGCGAGAGTGCCGGTCCCGGCGCGGTGGACCACGGCCGACGGGGAACCGAGGAAGGGCACCGTCCCGGTTCCCGCCGGTACCGAGCGCGGTGACCGCGTCGCCGTATGGGTGGACCGGCAGGGAAACGTCTCGGCCGCTCCGCTGAACGATCGGGACATCTGGATCGGAACGGTGGCCGCGGGGCTGTTCGGTGCGGCCCTGAGCGCGGGCGCCGGCGCCGTGGCCGTGGCGGGCGTCCGCATCGGGTGCGACCGGCGCCGCGCGGCCGAGTGGGACGACGAGTGGAACCAGGTGGAACCGAGATGGAACAACCGGGCGTGACGACGGCCCGCTCGAGCCGAGTTGCGCTGCCCGAGCCGGCGCACCTTCCGCGAAGGAGGAAGCGATGAGCGCATCACCCCACACCGTGAGCGATGTGATGACCCATACCGCGGTGGCGGTGGGCAGCCGCGCGTCGTACAAGGAGATCGTCGAGCTGATGGACCAGTGGAAGGTCAGCGCGCTCCCCGTGCTCGCGGGTGAGGGCCGGGTGATCGGTGTGGTGTCGGAGGCCGACCTGCTGCCCAAGGAGGAGTACCACGTCGACGGCGGCGAGGTCCCCGACCGGCCGCGCGGCGACGCGGCCAAAGCGGGTGCCGTGTACGCGGAGGAGCTCATGTCGGCCCCGGCCGTCACCGTCCATCCGGACGCCACCATCGCCGAGGCGGCCCGCATCATGGCCCGACGGCGGGTGAAGCGCCTGCCGGTGGTGAACGAGTTCGGGCTGCTCGAAGGGGTGGTCAGCAGAAGCGACCTGCTGAAGGTGTTCCTGCGGTCGGACGAGGACATCGCCGCCGAGATTCGCGACGCGGTCGTCCCGGAGCTACCCGCGGTCGCTGATCTCAGCGTGGACGTCGAGGACGGTGTGGTGACCCTCGGCGGGCAGTTGCGAGACCGGTCCCTGGTTCCCCTGCTCGCGCGGGCGGTGCGGGCGGTGGAGGGTGTGGTGGACATCCGTCTCGACCTGCACAGGCCGACGGCGTCCGCCGCCTGACACGATCCGCCGCCTGGCACGTGAGCAGCGGGTCGCGACAACGGGCAATGCCCCGGCAACGGACACCGGGGTTGGACGACTGCCCCGCGCTCGAGTGGCACCCAGGAGCCACTGTTGGACGGCCACGGCGGATCGGCGACCCGCACGAAACGGCTCAGCCCCGGTCCGGCTGCTCCGTTCCGCCGCTCTTTCCCGGTGCCGTTCGGTGAAGATGACGGATGTGGGCGTCCGGCCCGGGGAAGAACAGCGTGGTCCGTCCCATGTCGGACCAGCGCACGTCGTAGGGCGGGCTGCCGTCTTCGTGGTGGAGGCGGACCACTTCGCCGTCGCGACGCATCACACCGACCGAAGGCCCCTCCACGACGATCTGGTCCCCGGTCTCCGCTCGTACCCCGGTGTCGCTGCCGCGCTCGAGTCCGGTCCTGCTCTCGGTGACGAGCTGCTTGGCTGTGCCGTGTGCCATGACGGCCTCCTCGTCGGGTGCGCCGGAACGGCGCCACTCGGTTCTCCACCAGCGTCTCTCGACGGCCTTCCCCGCCCCAGAGCCGACCGGGCCCTCTCGTCCGGCCATACGGCCCCACCGGGAAGGAGCGTCTCCGCCGGTCCCGGGGCTCAGACGCCGGGCAGGGTGGGCGTGGGTACCGTGATCACCGGGCACTTTGCTCGGTGCAGCAGACCGTGGACGACGGATCCGAGGCGCATTCCGGTGTATCCGCCGCTTCCACGCCGTCCGACGACGACCGCGAGCGCGTCGGACGAGGCCTGTGCCAGCTGCTCGACCGGATGACCGCGCCGCACCTCCTGCGTGACCTCGACGTCCGGGTATTTGTCCGTCAGGTCGGCGAGCGCTTCCGTGAGGAGATCGCGCCGCTGGTCCACGGCGGCCCGTTCGTCGCGGAACGAGACCACGGGCGGCTGCCACACCCACACGGCGTGCAGGGCGGCTCCACGCAGGCTCGCCTCCTCGAAGGCGAAGGCGGCGGCCGTCCGGGACGACGCGCTGCCGTCGACACCGAGGACCAGATGAGCGGGGCTGTGTGCCGTGTGCTCGGGCTCCCGCACGACCACGACGGGGCATTCGGCCTGTGCGCTCACCGGTACGACCACGGAACCGGCGCTCAGGATCTCCTCCGGCCGGCTCAGTCGCCGTGAGCCCACGACGATCAGGTGCACGTCCGCGGCCGCCTGCCGGCAGAGCACCGCCGCCGGTATCCCGTCGAAGAGTTCCGTGGTCACGGGCACGTCCGGGCGGAGGGACCGGACCGTTTCGGCTGCTGCCGCGAGCGCCGTCTCCCCTCTCGCCCGCGATGTCATGTAGTGCGGGATCGTGTCCACGTGCTGGGTGTCGTGCATCGGCGGGATGGCCACCACCAGCCGCAGGGGCGATGCCCTCCGCGCGGCTTCGTCGGCAGCCCATGCCAGGGCGGGTACGGACTGTTCCCTGGGGTCGACTCCCATCAGGATGCCGCCCCGTGTTCCGAGGTGTGTCATGGCTGTTCCTCGCCCCGCGCCGCGCCCCCACGGGGCACGATCATGACAGGGCAGTGCGCGTGGTGGATCAGCGCGTGGGCCACCCGCCCGAGGCTCGGCCCGAGACCCATGGGGGGCCGTCGGCTGCCGAGGACGAGCAGCTGCGCCTCCCCGCTCGCCTCGACGAGTGTGCCGGCGGCCGACATGGCTCCGGCGACTTCGGTGGTGACCGTGAGGCCGGGGAACGCCTCGTGCACCGATTCGGCCAGTTCCTTCACCCTTCGCTCGCGCGCCCCGGCCATCTCGTCCATGTCGTCGAGCATGGTGACGGCGGTCCCTACATGAGAGAGCGGGCTCCAGACGCTCAGCAACCTCAGCACGGTCTTGCGGAGTTCCGCTTCCCGGGCGGCAAGCCGCAGCCAGTCGGCGTCGGCCGCACCGCGCACCGCCGCGACCACGGCGGCGGACTCCGGCCCTCCGTGCTCACCCCGAACCACCACGACGGGCAGTGGGGTCCTGGCCGCCACCTCCAGGCCGACCGACCCCAGCATCAGCGACGCGAAGCCTCCGCGGCCGCGGTTGCCGACCACGACGGTGTCATGGGCACCGGCAAGGGAGCGCAGGCCCTCCACGGGATCCCTCCGGCTGAGCTGTCTGACGACTGCAAGGCGGGGAAACCGTTCCTGCACGGCCTCGCCAGTGTCCTTCAGCAGATCGCGGCCGAATTCGTGGATGTCGTCGATCGTGTCGGGAGAGGCGAGCCGCGTCACGCTGTCGAGGTTCGCGGCATACACGAGACGTAGCTGCGTGCCACGTCTGTCCGCCTCGTCGGCGGCCCAGAGGGCCGCCGCCCTCGCGGGCGCCGACCCGTCGACACCCACGACGACCGCCCCGAGTTCCGGGACTGCGGCGCTGGAGTAATCCATGATCCCTCCTCGGCGGCTGGATCTTCGTCATCCTCACGGTGCCATCCACGGCGTGCGGCGGCGAGGGCCGCTCAGGTGTGTCATGGGGACGAAGGTCCCTCTTCCCGCCCCGGACCCACTGGTGGAGGGGGGACCGATCGGCCCTTCCTTCCTCCTCCGGTCCGTCCCACGCTGGACGTACGGCAGCCCGGCGAGCCCCGCGTACCCCGCGCACGCACCCGGCTCCGGCTCGCCGCTCCGATCGCGCGGCGGGAAGCAGGGTGAGGACCATGTCCGACGTCACGACCACGGACCTGTACGAAGTGACGATGGCCCTGTCGTACCTGCGGGAGGGCATGGACAGGCCCGCGACGTTCAGCCTGTTCGTACGGGATCTGCCGCCCGACCGGGGCTTCCTGGTCGGCGCGGGCCTGGAACCGGCCCTCGCCTACCTCGCGGACTTCCGGGTGACGACCGCCGACGTCCGGGACTTCGCCACCGCGCTGCACCGTCCCCCCCGCGAGCTGGAGCCGCTGGCCGGCCTCCGCTTCCGGGGTGAGGTACGCGCCGTCCCCGAGGGGCGCGTCGTCTTCGCCGGAGAGCCGCTGCTGGAGATCACGGCACCACTGCCCCAGGCCCAGCTGGTGGAGACCTACCTGCTGAGCCTGATCAACCATCAGACGACGATCGCGTCCAAGGCCGCGCGGTGCGTGCTCGCCGCGTCGGGTCATCCGGTCATCGACTTCTCGCTGCGCCGCACGCACGGGCCGCAGGCCGGTATGCAGGCGGCCCGCCTCGGTGCCCTGGCCGGTTTCGCAGGAACGAGCAACGTCGCCGCGGCCACCCGGTGGGGGCTGCGGGCGTCCGGGACCATGGCGCACTCGTACGTCGAGGCGTTCCGGGACGAGGAGACGGCCTTCCGCGCGTTCGCACGGGCGCACCCGGGGCCCGTGACCTTTCTCGTCGACACGTACGACACCCCGCGAGGTGTCGCGACGGCCGCACGCGTGCTGCGGGATCTGCGGCGCGGTCCGGGATGTGCCGTCCGGCTCGACAGCGGCGACCTGGGGGCGCTGGCGAGGCGGTCCCGCGCGATGCTCGACGCGGCCGGCCTTCCCGATGTGGCGATCATCGCCAGCGGGGGGCTGGACGAGTACGGCGTGGACGCGCTGGTCCGCTCCGGCGCCCCCGTCGACGTCTACGCGGTCGGTACTCGTGTGGGCACCTCGGCCGACGCGCCCTATCTCGATTCCGCGTACAAACTCGTGGAGTACGACGGACGGCCCGTCATGAAACTGTCCTCCGCCAAGGTCACGGCGCCCGGTCGCAAGCAGGTCTTCCGGATCCCCGGGACGCCCGACCGGATCGGCCTGCGGGACGAGCCACCCCCGCCGGGGGCGGAGAGCCTGCTGCGGACGGTGATGGCCGACGGCGTCAGGACGGGGCCGCCGGACAGCCTGGCCGACGCGCACGCCCGGCTCGTAGCCGACCTGGCCGCCCTTCCTGAATCCGCGCTCCGCGTCCACGCGCCGCAACCGCTCAGGCCGGACACCACGCGGCGGCTCGGCGAGTTGACCGCGGAGGTACGTCGCCGCCTGGAGGCCGACGTCCTCGGTACGGGTGCCCCCGTGGCGTCGGCGCCGCGCGCTGCCCGAGAGGCCGCGGAACAGCCCGAGGGGTCCCCCGGCCCCTGAGCCCGGGCCTGCCCGCAGCCGCGGAGGGGATGCCATGAGCGCGCCATGCCCCGACGCGACGTCAGCGACCGCAGGGTGACCGACGCCGTCAGGGCGCGTTCATGCACGAGCGCGCCGGTGTCCGAGGTCCTCGTCATCGGTTGAGATCCTCACCCCTCCGAGGCGGGGCGCAGTCAGTCGTGGGGCACGATCGCCACCGGGGCGGCCGTGTGGTGGATCACGGAGTGGACGACGGGGCCGATGTGCGCGCCCAGGGGCGAGGTACGGCGCCGGAGCCCGACGACGACGAGTGCGGCGCCATGCGACGCTTCGACCAGGTCCTGGGCGGCGAACCCGTGACGGCTCTGCGCGCTCACGCGCACGCCGGGGTACTTGCCGGTCCAGGACGCCAGAGCGGCGTCGAGTTCCTTCTTCCGCTCCGCCGCCATCTGCTCCATGAGCACCGGGAACACGGCGGCCGTGTTGGGTGTGTACACCGGCGGAAGGCCCCATGAGTTCACCACGCGCAGCCCGCGGCCGTAGCGGTCGGCGCCGGCGAAGGCGAAGGCCAGCACGTCGTCGTTGGCCTTCGGCAGGTCGAGGCCGACGACGACGTCGCCGCTCTCGGGAACCGCCGCTTCTTCATCCTTGGCGGTGCGCGTTCTGACGAGTACCACGGGGTGACGCACCCGTGCCAGGACGGCGAGGGATACCGAGCCGGCGATGAAGCCCGTCAGGGTGCCGAGACCACGCGAGCCCAGGACCAGCAGATCCGCCTTCCCGGCCGCGTCGCAGAGCGCCTCGACGGGATCCCCGGGGTGTTGCGAGGTCTCCAGGCGCACGTCGGGATGGCGTGCTCGCACATGCTGAGCGGCCGAGTGCAGCAGGCCCTCGGCCCAACGGCGTTGTGTCTCCGGATCGACGAAGCGGGTGACGGCGTCGGTGTCGTCGCTCCACACGTGCAGCAGCCTCAGGAGGCGACCACGGCTGACGGCTTCGCCGGCGGCCCAGTCCGCCGCCGTGAGGCTTTCGTGGGACCCGTCGATGCCGGCGATGACAGCTCGAGTCATGGTGGGCTCCTTCTACGGAGGCGGCTGTTCCAACTACCACCCTGGTCCCCGTCGGCAGTCCGCAGGAGGGGCCGTTGGGCCCCCGCCCGGTCCGTTCGGCCCGCCGGCGGATGCGGCTGCCGCCCCGCGGCGAGAACGTTTCCTCAGTGCCGAACACCGAAGGAGCGGGCGCCATGGCCGAGGTGTGGATCCTTTATGCGTCCGAGCACGGATCCACGAGGGAGATCGCCCTGCGGATCGTCGGGCGGCTCCGCGAGCACGACCACCGTGTCCGGGTGCACGACCTGCGACAGCGGGCCGGCGAGGTCCCTGAGCCGCCCCCGTCCGCGAGCTTCGTGGTGGGCAGCGCCGTGCACAACGGCGCCTGGCTGCCGGCGGCGGAGACATATGTCGAGGCCGCTGCCGAGCGCCTGCGCGTGCGGCCGACGTGGATGTTCAGCGTGGGCATGACCGCGGCTCTGCCCCTGCCGCTGCGTGCGCTCGCGGCCAGGGCCGATCAGCCGCGGATCGCCCGCCTCGTCGAGCTCGTCCGGCCCCGCGCGCACCGACGCTTCTCGGGCGTGATCCGACGCGAGCACCTCGACCGGAAGGGCGCGCTGCTGTTCCGGCTGCTGCGTTGTCGGTACGGAGACCACCGGAACTG
Source organism: Streptomyces sp. STAM6 (assembly GCF_054963715.1). Taxonomy (NCBI): domain Bacteria; kingdom Bacillati; phylum Actinomycetota; class Actinomycetes; order Kitasatosporales; family Streptomycetaceae; genus Streptomyces; species Streptomyces sp. STAM6. The sequence goes on from NZ_JBUEFZ010000025.1 coordinate 78,043, forward strand.
GGCGGAGGTCGACGCCTGGGCGGACGACATCGCCAGACGGCTGCAGCATGCGCCGGGCCGGACGGAGCGGCCCGACGTGGAGTAGCACCGCCGTCGTCAGCGCCGCCGTCGTCAGCGCCGCCGTGTCAGCACCGCCGTCGTCGGCACCGCCGTCGTCACAAGCTCGTCCCGGGCGTCCTGACCACGGGAGCGGTGAGATCGCAACGGACGTCGACCACGCCCTCCACCGCCCGCGTCAGGCGCTCCGCCACGGGGATCAGCGCGGCGTCCCTCACGGAACCGGTGATCGTGACGCGGCCCTTGTCGACCTCCACCCGGATGTCGTGGCGCGACACGGGGAAGAAGCGGGCGATCACCTCCTGACGCACCTCGGCGGCGAGGTCCTCATCGGTCCTCAGGAAGACTTTGAGCAGGTCGGACCTGCTGACGATCCCCTTCAGGACGTTCTGGGCATCGACCACGGGAAGTCGCTTGACCCGGTGTCGTGCCATGAGCCGGGCGGCCTGCGGCAAGGTGGCGGTGGCGCGCACCGTGACCGCGGGGCTGGTCATGAGATCGCGTGCGGTCACGGCGCCGGCCTTGGCGTAGTCCGTCAGCCGCTCCCGCTGCCCGATCAGGGTCGGCTCCTTGTCGCGAAGCTCCTCTTTGGGCAGCAGGTCCGCCTCGGACACCACGCCGACCACGCGCCCCTCCCCTTCCAGGACGGGAACGGCGGTGACCCGCCACTGCTTCATGGCGCTCGCGATCTCCTTGAACTGTGCGTCCGGGCCCACTGCGACGACGGTCGACGTCATCACATCGGCGACGGTGTGCGGTGAGCGGCGGTTCATGGCTGGTCCCTTCCGGGCGACGACCGGCGACGACGTTGGCTTCAACTCCGCTGGGGCACTACGGCGACGGGGCAGGCGGCATGGTGCAGCACCGTGTGCCCGACCCTGCCCAGTTGCATGCCGATCGCGCTGTGCCTGCGTTGCGCTCCGACGATCAGCAGGTCGGCCGCGGCGGAACGCTCGGTGAGCACCTTGCGTGCCGGTCCCTCGACCGTGGCACGGCGGACCGATACGTCCGGGTGGTCCTTCCGGGCCTTCTCCAGGGCCTGGTCGAGCAGGAGCGACGCCCGCTCCTCGTGGTGGCGGCCCGGGTCGCCCGCGATGAGGAGGTGATCAGCGGTCTCATGGGCGGGACGCCGCCAGGCTCGCACCACGTCCAGCGTGCAGCCCCGTACCTCCGCCTCACGGAAGGCGAACCGCACGGCCGGGGAGTCGATGTCGTCGTCGCCGACTCCCAGCATGATGCGCTCGTGCGCGCCGCCGAGTCCGGCCTGATCGCCGCGGACGACGACCACCGGGCAGACCGCCCCCGCGGCCACGGCCAGGCTCACCGAACCGAGGAGGAGCCCGGCGATGTCGCCGCGTCCCCGGACTCCGGTGACCACGGCGAAGGCGTGCTCACCCTCGCGCAGGAGGGCGGCCACCGCGTCCTCGGGGAGGACATCGGTGACGATCTTGAGGTCCGGATACCGGCGCCGTACGCGCTCCGCGGCCGTTCCCACGATGTTGTCGGCGAGCACGCGTTCCGAGGGACGGCCGAGGCTGTTCGCGAGGGCCGCGCCCTCGTAGCGCTGCCACAGGGACGCGTACACGGGACGCAGCGGCAGGTCGTGGCGGAGTGCCTCGTCCGCCGCCCAGTCGAGGGCCAGGAAGCTGGGGTCGGAGCCGTCCACGCCCACCACGAGGGGCAACACCATCGTCCCCACCGCCTTTCGCCTCGGGATCGGGCTCGGTTCCACGGTCACACGCCCGGGGTGCCGGTCCTAGGGCCGTTCGGACCCCACCGGTGGCCCGGCGGCCCCGGGCCTCATGCGGACGGGCCGGGGTCCTCGGCGCGCGGCAGGGGCGCGGTCCACAGCAGGCGGGTTCCGCCCTCCGCGCGTCGCCCCACCTCGGCGGTGCCGCCGACCGCCCGGGCGCGATCCTCGATGTTCTTCAACCCGCTCCGGGCGGCGTCCGGAGGGATGCCGGCTCCGTCGTCGGTCACCGTCAGGCTCAGCAGGTCGGAGGTCACCGAGACGTGCACGTCGACGGCCGTGGCCCGGGCGTGCCTGGCCACGTTGGACAGTGCCTCGACGAGCACCGCCACGAGGTGGTCGCCCACAGCCCCCGGTACGCGAGTGTCGAGAAGGCCTTCCACCCGCAGGGCGGGGGCGAAGCCGAGCGATGCCGCCGCGGTCTCCGCGACCTCGGCGATCCTCCTGCGCAAGGACTGGGCTCGGCCGGGTACGGCTTCGTGGGTACGCAGGCCGAAGATCGTCGAACGAATGATCTTGATCGTTTCGTCGAGGTCGTCGACCGCGCGTTGGATCCGCTCCGCCGCCTTCGGGTGCTCTACGAGGCGCCGGGCGCTCTGCAGGGTCATTCCGGTGGCGAAGAGGCGCTGGATGGCCAGGTCGTGCAAGTCCCGGGCGATGCGGTCGCGGTCTTCGAGCAGGGCGATCTCCTCCGCGTCGTCGCGGCGTTCCGCGAGCTCCATCGCGAGCGCCGCCTGCCCGGCGAAATTCATCAGCGGTGCCGACTCCTCGTCGATGAAGGAAGCCCGGCCCTTGCCGCGGGCCAGCACCAGGACACCTCGGACCACCCCGCCCGAGCGGAGGGGAACCGCCACCGCGGGCCCCAGGCCGGCCCATTGGGCGGTGTCGTCGTGCGTGCGTGTGTCGTTCTCGATGTCGGCGCTGGTCACCGGCGTTGACGCGGCGAAAGCGGAGCTCACGTAGCCGTCGCCCTCGGGCAGAATGGCACCGTGGTGCCGTTCGGTGTCCGCGCCCGCCGCGAGCGCGATGCGCAGACGGGGCGTCCCCTCCACCGGGACGGCGATGAAACCGAGGTCGGCCGCCACGTTCCCCCGGGCTCGGTCGAGAATCAGCTCCAGCACCTCCGCCCGGGGCCGGCCGGAGAGCAGGCTGCTGGTCACTTCGGCACTCGCGGCCAGCCAGTGTTCGCGTCGGCGGGCCTCCTCGTAGAGCCGCGCGTTCTCGATGGCGACGCCCGCGGCGACCGCCAGGGTCGACAGCACCACCTCGTCGTCGGCGTCGAACTCTTCGGCACCGCGCTTCTCGGTGAGGTAGAGGTTGCCGAAGACCCTGTCCCTGACTCTGATCGGCACGCCGAGGAACGAGTGCATGGGCGGGTGGTGCGGGGGGAATCCGGAGGACGAGCGGTGCTCCGACAGCTCCGCGAGACGCAGGGGCTCGGGGTGCCGGATCAGCTCCCCCAGCAGACCGTGTCCGGTGGGGAGTGCCCCGATGGCGGCCCACTGCTCGTCGCTGATGCCGACCGGGACGAATTCGGAGAGCATCTGGTCCTCTCCGATCACACCGAGGGCACCGTATTCCGCGTCCACCAGGACGGTGGCGGCCTCGACGATCCGGCGCAGGACGGAGGGCAGGTCGAGTTCGGTCCCGACGGAGAGCACCGCTTCCAGCAGGCCGTGCACCCTGTCCCGCGTGCCGCGGACTGCGTCGATGCGCGCCTTCAGCTCGTCCAGCAGCTCATCGAGCCGGAGCTTGGAGAGCTGCTCGATGGCCCGGGGCTCGCTGTCCTTCATGACGCCTCCGGACGGCTACGACACGACCCCCCGTCCCCATATCACCGTAGGACGTGCCGGGCTCCCCCGCGACGCCTTTACCGCCGCCGGCGGTGACGCCGCCCGCGCCCCTATGTCGTCCCGCGCCACTTCCTCGCGCGGGCCCAGGGGCCTGTCGCGCCGCAGGACGAGCCTCGCCGTTCTTCCGAGGCCGTCCTGCTGGAGACAGCGAGAAACGGAAGGAGCCCATCCACTTCTCGCGGATCCCGATTGCGCGGTGCGCGGCCCGTACCCGCTTCCCCGCGCCTCTTCAGAACTCCTCCCGCCTCTTACAGGCTCCCACCGTGCCGGACGCGGCACCAGAGCCCGAGGGCCCCGCGTGCGCAGCCGTCCGGCCCGGTGCCCCTTGGGCCGGACGGCTGCGCAGCCGCCTGCGGGAACTGCGCTCCCAGGGTCCAGGACCGAACGGACACGTAGGGGGTGTTTCGAAAGTGGCGTCGCCCGCCCGGGAGGCCGGGGCGCCCGGTGCGTGCGAGCGCACGACGGAGGGCGGGGGTGGCTCCCGCGCCGCCAGGCGCAGGGGGGAGAGGGCGCGGCGGGCCGCGCCGACGACCGGCAACGCCGCGCGCGTGCGTGCCAGGCACCCCCGGCCGGACGGGACGTTCGCAACACGCCCCAGGTCTAGCCGGCCACTTCCACCGTGTCGTGCCGGGGGCCGCCGAGGACGACTTTGAGGGCTCCGGTGTCGGCGGCACGGGAGAAGACGTCGTATGCCTCCTCCATCTCCCCCAGTTCGAAGCGGTGCGTGACCAGTGCCGCCGCCGCGGGCAGCCGCCCCGCGGCCATCATGCGCAGCAGCAGCGGCGTGGAGTGGGTGTCCACGAGTCCGGTCGTTATCGTCACGTCCTTGATCCACAGGTCCTCGAGGTGCAGGGCCGCGGGCTTGCCGTGGACGCCGACATTGGCGACGTGGCCGCCCGGGCGCACCATGCGGGTGCACTGTTCGAACGCTTCGGGAACCCCGACCGCCTCGACGACGACATCCGCCCCGAGCCCTTCCGTGAGGTCCTCGACCAGTGCTTCGGGTCCCTCGGCGACGCTCGCCGTCGCGTCCGCCCCCACGGCTCTCGCGGCTTCGAGCCGTGCCTGCGCCGGATCGACCGCGACGATCCGGCGTGGCGTGTACAGCCGGGCGGTGGCGATGGTGGCCAGCCCGATGGGCCCGGCGCCGACGACCACCACCGTGTCTCCCGGGCGCACCTGCCCGTTGAGGACACCGACCTCGTACGCGGTGGGGAAGATGTCCGCGAGCAGTACCGCGTCCTCGCTGGCGACGGAGGCGGGCAGCGGGTGGACGGAGAGGTCGGCGAAGGGCACACGGACGTATTCGGCCTGGGTCCCGTCGATGAGGTGCCCGAGTACCCACCCGCCTCCCCCGCGGCACTGTCCGTACCGGTTCTCCCGGCAGAAGCGGCACCGGCCGCACGCGGCGATGCACGAGACCAGGACGCGGTCGCCGGGGCGCACGGTGCGTACGTCGGAGCCCACCTCGACGACCTCGCCCACTGCCTCGTGGCCGAGAACGGTGCCGGGTGCCACCTCGGGCACGTCGCCCTTGATGATGTGGAGGTCGGTGCCGCAGATGGTGACCGCGTCGACACGTACCACAGCGTCGGCGGCGTCCTTGATCCGGGGATCCGGGACGTCCTGCCAGGATGTCCGTCCAGGCCCGTGGAACACCAGTGCCTTCATGACGTCGTCCTCTCTGCTCGCGCTCTTCTTCCAGCCTCGTCGCGCGGTGAGGAGCGCGCTTGGGCCTATCGGCCCCGGAGCGAGGCCGCCAGGCCCCTACCTCGTCGAGCGTGGGACGAGGGCTGGTGGCGTGGCGACCCCGGCCGGAGGTGCAGGCGACCGGGCGGGCCGTTCCCCCAACGGCGGGTGCGGCCGTCACCGTGCCACCGGGCGGTGACGGCGCGGCCGGAGGGGCCGCGGGACCACCGCGGTCGTCCGGCGGCACGAGCGGGGCTCCGGGCCGCCCGGAGCACGGTCTGCCGCGTCCCTCGCGGCGGCTCGGTCCGCCCGCCTTCCGGGCGAACGCGGTCGCGCGTCACTCGGTGACCCGTACGGCCAGTGCCGGACGAATGGCGGCAGCGCGACGCGCCGGTCCGAAGGTGGCCAGGAGGGAAGCGGCGAAGGTGGCCGCCGCCAGCACGCCGATGCTCGCCCATGCGATGGGGAACCCTCCCTCCAACCCCTCGAACGCGGCGCTGTCGCGATACATCAGCCAGGTGGTCAGCACGCCCAGCGCGGAACCCAGCACGATGCCCTCCACCGCGATGAAGGAGCTCTCCCACAGGAAGGACCGCTGGATGGTCCGGGCCCGGAAGCCCAGCGCCCGCAGGATGCCGATGGTGCGCCGGCGCTCGCGTACGGCTCGGACCATGACGACGCCGAGGCCGGTGACACCGACGAGCAGTCCGAGCGCGAGGAAACCCTGCATGAGGCGGAAGAAGGCGGTGCTGGAGTCGAACTGACGGCGTACGTCGGAAGCGATCGGGGTGGCGACCAGGCTGGACGAGAGGTACTCGCCCTGCAGTTGGGTCGCGAGGACGTCGGGGGACGTACCGGGGCGGGTCCTGATGAGCGCGGAGGCGTTCTGTGCTTCCGCCCCGAAGAGGCCGCGCATGCCGCTCTCTCCGATGACGACGGGATAGACCGTCGAACTCGCTCCGGTACCCGGGTAGAAGACCCTGCCGTTGGTGAGGACGCCGGCGATGACCTTCTGTTCGACGTCGCCGGTACGCGGATTGATCAGGGCGAGCGTGTCACCGGGGTCGTAGTAGTCGCCTCCGGGTCCTCCCGTGCTGCCGAAGAAGGCGTCGATCGCCACGTAGCGCGGGTTCGAGGCGAGCGCGCGCCAGACCGCCGCGTCGTCTTCGAGGCCCGCCAGCCGCTCTCGGAAAGCAATGGTGCCGATCGCTCCGTCCGGCACGCCCACGACAGCGGCGTCCAGGGGCGCGGCGGTGCGCCGGCCGGGGTCGGTGGCACGGCCGGTGGCGTTGAGCAGCGGGGTGACGGCGGCGATGTCGTCGGCCGACGGGCCGCCGCGCAGGCCGGCCGGTAGCCGCTCACCCGCGGCCTGGGGGTTGTAGTCGACACGGAGCGAATATCCCGCGGTGGCGTCGGCGACGGCGCTGTCGACACTGGCGCTGAGGATGCTGGAGATCTCGGTCAGGAGGACGAGCACGAAGACGATCAACGTGTACATCACCAGCGTGGCACCGGTGCGGAACTGTTTGGCGAGGGGATAGGCGATGGCGAGCCGTTTGGCCAGGCCCGACTCCGAGGGTCGTTCCAGAAATCGTCGCACCGGGCCGAGCAGCGTCTTCTGGTTGTTGCTGACGAGGACCACGGCGGAGAAGGCGGCGAGGGCTCCCTGGATGACGTAGACGGACATCGACGGTGTGTCGAAGATGCGGGGACGGACGACCGGGGCCAGCAGGGTCCACACCAGTACGGAGCCCGCGACCACGTTGACGGCCGTGCGCCGGGAAAGGACCCGCAGGAGGGCCGGGGTGGCGAAGGCGATGGCGAGTGCCGGCATCAGGTAGGTCTGTTCGGCCTGGCTGCGGGCCAGCGCCGGGACGGCGGCGAGGGCGCAGAGCACGGCGAGCGCGCTGGAGACGAGCAGGAGCCTGCGCCGCGGTGCGCGCCCGCCGGCCGGCGGAACATCCCTGATGGCGGCGATGATGTTGAACCGGCTGATGCGTACGGTCGTCACGAGGATGGCGGCGAAGGCGATGAGCAGGCCCATGGCCACCCCGTTGAGGATGCTGGTGGGGGTGACGGCGAACACGATCCGGATGCTGCTGCCGCCCACCGACCAGCCGCGGAAGATCTCGGCGGCCACCACGGCGACGCCCCAGCCGACCGCGACGCCGATGGCGATGCCCGGCACGGCCGACAGGAGGGCGTAGGCCGCCCCTTCGAGGGTGAAGGACCCGACCAGGCGCGACCGTTTCATGCCGACCGCACGCAACATGCCCATCTGGGCTTTCCGCTCCTCCCCCAGCATGACGAAGATGTTCACCAGCAGCAGGGAGCCCGCGATGATGCTGAAACTGCCGATCATGAGGAACAGGGCGCCGAGGGAGTCCCCGGCCTGCTGCGCGTCGCGCAACACCGTGTGCTTCGGCGTCTCGACCACCGTCTGTCCGGTGAGGTCGCCGAGTGCACGGCGGATGTCCCCGGTGACCTCGTCGGTGAACGCGTCGCCGCTCTCCACACCACCCCGGTTGGACACGAAGGTGACCGATCGCGGTTCTGTTCCGGCCGCTCGGGCCGCGGCGTCGAGGGCGCCCGGCGGCAGGAAGGCGTCGCGGTTCAGCCTGCCGCCCAGCCCGACGCCTGCCAGCCCCTGTTCCGGCACCACCCGGTCCACGGTGAACGCATGGGGTGTTCCGAAGAGGTAGATGGTCACGGCGTCACCCGCCCCCACGCTCAGGGAGCGGGCCAGTGGCTGGTTGAGCACGACGCCGCCGGGCTTCGGGTTCGGGCCGCCGAGTCCCGGGTCTCCGCCCGCCCGCCCGAATCGGGACGCCTCGGTGAAGTCCGTCTGCCACGCCAGCACGCGGGGTTCGGCGACCGGGTCGCCGTCCGGGCGACTGACTGCCGCGGCCTGCGTGACCCGGGCGCTCAGCACACCGTCGACGTCGGGGTCGGAGGAGAGGCCGGCCAGTCGGCGGGTGACGTCATCTGCCCGCCCGGGCGGGGCGATGACCCGTTCGTCCACGGGGCCGAGTGTCCGGTACGCCTCCTGGCGGACCGAGAAGTTCAAGGTGTCGCCGACGACGAGAGCACCGACGATGATGGCCGTACCGAGTACCGATCCGCTGATCACCAGCGCCGCCTCGGTCCGTCGCCGGACGAGCTGGCGGAAGGCCAGCCGACGGGACACCGGTTGCCTGACCGCGACCGTCAGGAGCGCTCCGAGAGCGATCGCGAGCGCGATGAGCAGCGGCGTCAGCAGATTCGGATACATGATCAGCCCGTGCGGACGTCCGCGTCCGCGGTCTTCGTGGGGCCTCGGCGCTGGATGTCGTCGACGAGGCGCCCGTCGCGCATGCGGATCAGGCGGGGCACACGATCTCCGATGGCGCTGTCATGGGTGACCAGGACGATCGTCTGTCCCTCGTCCTGATTCAGCTCGCAGAGCAGGTCCATGACCTGGTCGGCCATCGCGCTGTCGAGGTTGCCGGTGGGCTCGTCCGCCCAGACGATCGCCGGGCGCCCGGCAAGCGCCCGTGCGATCGTCACGCGCTGCTGTTCGCCGCCGGACATCTCGCTCGGCCGGTGCTCGACCCGGTGGGCGAGGCCCACCCGGTCCAGCATGCCCAGGGCCCTGCGCCGTGCCTCGGCCGGCCGTGTTCCGACGAGCAGCAACGGCAGTTCCACGTTCTCCACGGCGGAGAACACCGGGATCAGGTTGAACGCCTGGAAGACGAAACCCATGGTGCGGGCACGGTGCTCGGTACGTGCGGCGTCCGACATGGCGAACAGGTCGCGGCCCTCGATCTCGACCCGCCCGGCATCGATGTCGTCCAGACCGGACAGGCAGTTGAGGAGCGTGGTCTTCCCGGATCCCGACGGGCCCATGACGCCCACCATCTCGCCCGGGTGAACGACCAGGTCCAGATCGAGGAGGGCGGTGACCTCCACCGAGCCGGTCCGGTAGACCTTCCGCACTCCGGAGGCGGCCAGAAGTGGCTGACGACTGTCCATGTCTTCCATACGAAACCGGGCGGGAGAGCGTCTCCTAGGGCCATGTGGCCCCACACCGGGGGCCGAGCGGCTTCATCTCCGAAAGCCGCTCACGCTCCGCGGTTCACCGGACCGTTCCGGCGTCACCACCGCCCCGCCGGGCCTGGCGCCGTACGAGCGTGGCCGTGAAGAGAGCCGCGCCGGCCGCCGTGACCGCCAGCAGCACGTAACCCCATGTGTAGTCGTCCGCCGCTCCGTAGACGGCCCCCATGACCAGGGGCGGGAAGAAGCCGCCCAGCCCTCCGGCGGCGCCCACGACGCCGGTGACGGAGCCGACGCGCTCCGGTGGCACGAGGCGTGCCACGAGTGCGAACACGGCTCCGGACCCGGTGCCGAGTGCTGCCGCCGTGCACAGGAGTGCCGCCGTCCCGACGGGAATCAGCGGAAGCTCGAAGGCTGCGAGGAGCGCGAAGCCGCACACGGCCGTGTACGCGGTGATGAGCACGGGTACGGGGTGTGCCCGGTCCGAGAGCCAGCCGCCCACCGGGCGCATGGCGACGGCCAGGACGACGAAGCCGGCGGTGCGCAGTGCGGCGTCGGACCGTCCGAGAGCGTAGGCGTTGGTGAGGTACGTGGGCAGGTAGACGCTGAAGGCCACGAAACCGCCGAAGGCCACGGCGTAGAGGAACGCCAGTTGTCCGGTGACGGGCATCCGCAGGCTCGCCACGGTGCGCGTCAGCAGCGAGCCGGCGGGTACGGCCCGGTCGGGTCGGTCACGCAGGAGGAGGTGCGAGGCGACGCCGTACAGGGCCAGGAGGCCGGCCACGACGTCGAAGGGAAACGAGAACGACACCGCGTCGGCCAGTTGCACGGTGGTGAAGGACGAGAGGGCGGTGCCTCCGGTGCCGATACCGAAGATCCCCAGCGCCAGTCCTCGCCGCTCAGGTGGGTACCAGGCGTTGACGAAGGGCACCCCGACGGCGAACGTCGTGCCACCGAGGCCCAGGAAGAACCCGCCGGCCAGCACCTCCGGCAATGAGTCGGCCAGGTGTCCGAGGTAGAGCACCGGCAGGACGGTGAGAACGGAGACGAGCGGGAACATCCGACGCGCTCCGACGCGGTCGGTGAGGGCGCCCACGGGAATCCTCCCGAGCGAGCCGACGATCACCGGGACCGCCACGACGAGCGACTGCTGAAGGGAGGACAGGCCCAGGTCCGCCCGGAGAGTGGGCCCGAGCGGCGCCAGCAGGGCCCACGCCCAGAAGCAGAGCGCGAACCCTGCCGTCGCCAGGGCGAGCATGCGCGCCGGCCGTGAGGACGCTGCCGCGCCACCGGAACGAGGCGTTGACGACCGGCTCAAGGCGGTTCCTCCTCCAGGACGGCGGTCAGGACACCAGCACAGGGCGCACGGTGCCGCGCCCCGCTGACGATGCTCGTGCGTGGCCGGTCCCGGCGGTCGCGCGGCGCGCCGCCACTTCGGGTGATGCGCGTCCCCGCGTGTGCCGGGAGAGCCCCCCGAACAGGGCGGGGCGTTGGGGGACTACCCGCGTGGGCGTGCTCGCGCACCACGGAGCCGGGATGCGCGCGCACCCGACTGTCGCCACGATGAAGACATGGTTCCCGTGGGTCCTGTGCGCCGCTTCGACGCGTTTCGTGCCCTGGCGGACCGGCGTGGCCGGCCGGGAGACCTGCTGCTGGAGTCGCTGGCCGAGGCCAGGGCGGGCACGGCGGACGGCCCCGAGATGTGGGCACCGGCGGTCGCGGCCGGTCTCGGACTGCCCGCGGCCGCCGGGCTCGGACCGGCCGCGTACTACGCGGATCTCGCCACCTCGCACGGCATACGGCACGTCCGGGTCTGCACGGCGGCGGCCTGCTTCGCCGCCCGGGGCGGGCGGCGGCCGTCCGACGTGGAGCAGGCGCTCGGCGTCACCGTGGGTACGGCATCGGCGGACGGCGCGACGTCGGCGCAGGGCGTGCGCTGTCTGGGTTACTGCTACGCGGGTCCCGCCGCGCTCGACGGCGACACCCCCTGCAGCGGTCCGGCGCTGGCCGCGCAGCTGGCCGGTCAGGAGCCCCCGTCGGCCCCGGACATCCCGGTGGCCGACGACACCGGGGATCCCGTCCTGCTCGGCGGCCTGGTGGCCGGCGAGCCCGCATGGCAGGTGTGGCCCCTGACGGTGACATCGGGGGCTCCCGACGACGTCGGGCGGGAAGTGGCGGCATCCGGGCTACGGGGCCGGGGCGGCGCGGGATTCCTGGTGGCGGCGAAGTGGAAGGCGGCCGGCGGGGCGCCGGACACCGTCGTGGTGGTCAACGGGGACGAGGGGGACCCGGGCTCGTACGCCGACCGGCTGCTGATGGAGTCGGCTCCCGCCAGGGTGCTGGAAGGGCTGGCCCTGGCCTGCTTCGCGTGCGGGGCACGCCGCGGTGTGGTGCTGGTGCGTTCGGAGTACCCGCGGGCGCTGTTCCGGATGCGGGAGGCGGTCGGGCAGGCCTACGCCGAGGGGCACTTCGGCCGGTCCGTGCACGGCACGGACACGGAACTGGAGGTCCGGGTGGTGGAGGGCGCCGGATCGTACGTCGCGGGTGAGGAGACCGCCCTGATCGCGAGCCTGGAGGGCGGCCGCGGGTGTGCCCGGCCACGCCCGCCCTACCCGACGCAGCGGGGGTTGTGGGACGCGCCGACCGTGGTGAACAACGTCGAGACCCTGGCCGCCGTCCCGTGGATCGTCGCCCGGGGCGGCGAGGCGTACGCCCTGCGCGGGACTCCCGACGAGACCGGCACGAAGCTTGTCTGCCTGTCCGAGCGGTTCTCCCGGCCCGGCGCGTACGAGGTCGAACTCGGCACTCCGGTGGGCCGGATCGTCACCGAACTGGGCGGAGGCCTGAAGGACGGGGCGGAGTTGGCCGTGCTCCAGGTCGGCGGACCGCTGGGCGGATTCCTCGCGCCCGGCGACCTGGACGTACCCCTGACGGCCGCCGACCTCGACGCCCGGGGCGCCGCCCTCGGCCATGCCGGTCTCGTCGCGTTCGACCGGCGCGTCGCTCCGGCGGACGTCCTGCGGCACGTCTGGGAATTCGCCGCCGCCGAGAGCTGCGGCGCGTGCTCTCCCTGCCGCGTGGGCTCGCGCAGGGGGCTGGAGCTCGCTGCCGGGGACGCCCCGCCGGGGCAGGAGTGGGAGCGGCTGTCGCACGTCCTCGCGGAGGCGAGTCTGTGCGCCTTCGGGCGACGGATCCCCGCCGCCGTGCGCAGCCTCGCCCGCGCCTACGGGGGCAGGCCGGCGGGGTGGTCTTCATGACGGGCATCGCGATCGAGGTCGACGGCGCGGGCGTCGTCGTGCCCGAGGGGGCTTCCCTGCTCGCGGCGGTGCGTGCGGCGGGGGTCGAGCTGCCCGCGCTCTGCTCCGACGACCGGCTGAGCCCGGCCGGCTCGTGCCGTACGTGTCTGGTGCGTGCGGACGGACGGATCGCGGCGGCCTGTGTGACACCGGCGGTCTCGGGTGCCCGGGTGCAGACCGCCACGGCGGACCTCCGGCAGCTGCGCCGGGAAGCGTTGGAGGTCATCGTCTCCACTCTGCCGCCCCGCGCCCTCGCCGACGACAACCCGAGCGAGCTGGCGCACGAGTGCCGCTCGCTGGGCATCGGCCCGGACACCGCCCAGGGCGCCGGAGGCCGGGGCCATGACGACTCCCACCCCTATGTGCACCTCGACCGGGACCTGTGCATCGCCTGCGGCCGGTGCGTGCGGATGTGCGCAGACGTGCAGGGCACGTTCGCGCTCACCCTGGTCGGTCGGGGCGCCGACACCCAGGTCGCCCCCGGCACCGGCGGGCCGTGGGCGGAGTCGGACTGTGTGGCATGCGGCGGCTGCGTGGACACCTGCCCGACCGGCGCGCTCACCGAGCCGGGTCCGGGCCGCGGGCTCACCTCCGCCCATCGGCCGCCGGCGACCCGTACGACATGCGGGTACTGCGGTGTCGGCTGCGCCCTGGACGTCGTCGCCTCCGGTGGTGAGGTCATCTCGGTGCTGCCCGCCCGGGACGGCCCGGTCAACCAGGGGCACGCCTGTGTGAAGGGGCGCTTCGCCCACGGGTACGTGACGTCCCCCGACCGGATCACCCGGCCGCTGATCCGGCGTGACGGCCGCTTGGAGCCCGTGAGCTGGGACGAGGCGCTCGGCCGAGTCGCCCGGGGACTGCGCGGGGCCGTGGACGCCGGCGGGCCGGACGCCGTGGCGGCGATCTCGTCCGCCCGTGCCACCAATGAGGAGAACTATCTCGTACAGAAGTTCATGCGGGTCGTCATCGGCACCAACAACGTAGACAACTGCTCTCGTCTCTGTCACTCCCCCTCCGCCGCCGGTCTGACCGCCTCCTTCGGTCTCTCCGGCGGCACCGACAGCTTCGACGATCTCCAGCGGGCCGACTGCCTGTTCGTCGTGGGGGCGAACCCGGTCGAGGCCCACCCGGTGGTCGGGGCGCGGCTGTTGCGGCAGGTGCTGCAGGGGTGGGCGCGGCTGGTCGTCGCCGATCCGCGCGCCGTGGGCCTGGCCGGGCACGCCGACGTACACCTGCGGCCGCGTCCCGGCACCAACGTGGCGCTCTTCCACGGCCTGGCCCACGTCCTGCTCGCCGAAGGGCTGGCCGACGAGGAGTTCCTGCGGACGAGGGCGTCCGGCCTGCCCGAGCTCACCGAGCTGCTGGCCGACTACCCGCCCGAACGGGTCCACGAAGTCACCGGCGTGCCCCCCGGTGATCTCGTCGCCGCCGCCCGGCTGTACGGCAGCGCCGAGCGGCCCGCGATCGTCTACGGCCTGGGCGTCACGGAGCATCTGCACGGGACGGACGGGGTGCGCTCGCTGGCGAACCTGGCGATCCTTCGCGGGGCCGTCGGCACGGACCGGGGCTTCGGGGTCAATCCGCTGCGCGGTCAGAACAACGTGCAGGGCGCTTCCGACATGGGCGCGCTGCCCGACGTCCTGCCCGGGTACGGGAAGGTCGCCGATCCGGCCGCCAGGGCCAGGGCCGAGACGGTGTGGGGGGCGCCCGTTCCGGAACGGCCCGGGCTGCGCATCCCGGACATGTTCGCCGCCGCACGGGCCGGCGACCTGCGGGCCCTGTGGGTGATCGGCGAAGACGTGTGCGCCACGGACCCGGACGCGAACCGGGTCACCCAGGCCCTGGACGCCTGCCCGCTCGTCATCTGCAGCGAGCTCTTCCTCTCCGAGACAGCCCGCCACGCCGATGTCGTCCTGCCGGCGGCCTCCTGGCTGGAGAAGGACGGCACATTCGTCAATTTCGACCGCAGGTTCCAGCGGGTCCGCCCGGCCGTGCCGCCACCCGGCGAGGCGCGAAGCGACTTCGACATCGTGCGGGCCCTGGCCGAGGTGATGGGGACCGACCTCGGCTGTGCCACTCCGGCGGACGCCCTGGGCGAGTGCGCACGGGTCGCACCCGTCTTCGGCGGCCTCTCGCACGAGCGGCTCGACCGCGAGGGCGCCGTCCCGTGGCCCTGTCCGGACGCCACCCGCCCGGGGGAGGCGAAGCTGTACACGGAGAGGTTCGCCACGCCGGACGGACGGGCCCTCCTGGCCGCGGCCCCCTACCTCCCGCCGGGTGAACAGCCCGACGACGACTACCCGCTGATCCTCGTCACCGGGCGGCGCTGGGCCCACTACAACTCGGGCAGTATGACCCGACGCGGCGGCAACCTCGCCCTCGACCCGGCCGACTTCCTCGACCTCCACCCCGACGACGCCGCCCGGCACGGCGTGCGCAGCGGCACGCCGGTCACGGTGGAAAGCCGGCACGGGGACGCGCGTCTCATCGCCCGGGTCGGCGGACAGACGCCGCCCGGCCAGGTCTTCTGTTCCTTCCACTTCCCCGCCAGCGGTGTGAACCGGCTGACCTCGGACCATGCGGACACCGTGACGTCCTGCCCCGAGTACAAGGTCACCGCGGTACGCCTCACCGCGTCCACCGAAGCCGCTTCCGCAGCGGCAGACCCCGCCCCTCGACGAAGCAGCGGTGCAGGTTCCCAGGAACCCGCCAGGCGGTGTGCTGGAGGAGGCCGATCATGACCGTCAACGTCACCGTCGGACTGGACGGCTCGCCCGAGAGCCACTTCGCCGTGGCGTGGGCAGCCCGCGAAGCGGAACTGCGTCAGTTGCCCCTGCGGATCGTCCATGTACAGGAATGGCCGCTCACACCGGAGGCGCCCCAGCCGGCCGTCCCCTCACAGTGGACGGAAAAGCTGCTGGGCGACGCGGCGGAGAAGGTCCGGCATCGCCATCCCGGTCTGACCGTCACGACCGGCACGCTCATGGGCCGCCCGGGTCCCGTACTCCTTGCCGAGGCGCGGCAACCTGGTGCGATCGAGGTGCTCGTGCTCGGTTCCCGCGGGCTCAGCGGCATGCGCGGCTTCCTCGTCGGGTCCGTCGGCCTGGCCGTCGCCGGTTCGGCGGAGCGCCCCGTGATCCTCGTACGGGCCGGCGACCGGCCGGGCCCCGAGGGGGAACCGCCCGCGGACAGGGGAGGACACGGTTCGTCGACCGGTGCCGGTCCTGTTGTACTCGGCCTGGGCATCGGGGACGTCGGTGGTGCTGACACCCTGCCGGCCTTCGCGTTCGCCGAGGCGGCGCGTCGTGGCTGTGCACTGCGTGTGGTGCACGCCTGGTCCCTGCCCTCCTCCTACGGCTACGCCGAGACCGTCGACCCCGGAACAGGGGTGGAACGGGAAGCGGCCATCACCCACACCCTCGAAGCGACGCTCGCGCCCTGGCAGAAGACGTTCCCGGAGGTTCCGGTCACCGCGAAGGCGGTGACCGGCGCGCCCGGGGCGCAGTTGGTGTACGAATCCGTCGATGCCGCCCTGGTCGTCGTGGGCCGACGACCGCGGCGAGCGCCCCTGGGGCCGCGCCTCGGCCACGTGGCCCATGCGGCGATCCATCACTCCACTGCTCCTGTCGCCGTGGTGCCCCACGGATGAGACACCGGACCCGTCGTCGCCGTCCCACACGCCCACCACCGTGCGCACGCGGAGGGGCCCGGCACCGGATGCGGGCAGACCCGCAGCAGACCGGCGACGCCGCCCGGGCACGGCTCGTCGGACTGCTGAAGCCCACCACGGTCGCGCGGCGGCGAGGCCCGTCGGCGGAGCCTCCTCCCACGCCGTTCGACCGGATGGCGCAGTGGAGCCCCACCGGCACGCCGCGCCGACACGTCGTCGCCTGGACCGGCCGGGCGTTCCACGGTGATCCACCGGCCCCGGCCACCCGGAACCGAGGCCACCGCGTGCCCCGCTGGCGTGAAACTCGCTGCTCTGCGAGGTTGGGGGGACAGACGCCGATTGCCGCCGCGTGAGCCTGGCAGGAGAGTCCATGCACCACCGCCGCATCACCGAGCTCATGACCCGCGACGTCCTCCGGGTGCGCCCCGACACCCCTTTCAAGGACATTGTTCGTCTGCTCACCGACGGCGCCGTGAGCGCCCTGCCCGTGGTGGACGGAGCCGATCGCGTCGTCGGCGTGATCTCGGAAGCGGACTTGCTGCGGAAGGTGTCCGACCAGCCCGACGCCGAAGGCCTGGCTCTGTTGCCCCGGCCCGACGCGTGGGAGCGGGCCAAGGCCGCGGGCGTTCGCGCCGAGGAGATCATGTCCGCTCCGGCCATGTGCGCGCGGCCGGAATGGACCGTGGCGGAGGCGGCGAGGCTCATGGCGGAAAGGAACGTCAAGCGTCTGCCGGTGGTGGACGAGACGGACACTCTCGTGGGCATCGTCAGCCGCAGCGACTTGCTGCGCGTGTTCCTCCGCAGGGACGAGGCGATCCACGAGGAGATCAGCGTCGACCTGTTCCAGCGGACGCTACGACTGGCGCCTTCGGCCGTGAACGTGCAGGTGCGTGACGGCCAGGTGACCCTCGACGGTCTCGTCGAGGCCAAGAGCCTCATTCCCGTCGTCCTGCGGCTGTGCGCGGGCGTCGACGGTGTTGTTTCGGTCGATGCCGATCACCTCGCCTATCGCCTCGACGACGCCCCCGGGGTCTGACCACCGGGTCGGCACGGCCCGGACGATGTGATCGCTCCGCCCACGGCCTCGCCTACGCGGACCGCAATTCGCGAACCCGGGCCCGGAAGACGCGCCAGCGCCTCTCGTTGTCGTGCACCAGCATCGCCGACTCCGCCACCAGATCCGCCGCTCGGTCCAGCAGTTCGGAAGCCGAGTAGAGGTAGGCGGGGGCCGTCCGGTCGCCTGCCAGGTCCTCCCGCAGTGCCGCCGGGGCGAAGTCGACCCGGTCAAGCAGGTCGAGGGACCGTCGCAGCAAGCGCGCGACCAGCGACTGCAGTACGGCCGACTGCCAGTCGTTGGTGATGATCCGGTGCCGCTCCCCGAGCAGGTCGGCCAGCGCGGGATAGGCGGCAAGCGCGCCCGCGAGCCCCCACGCCTGCTCCATCGCCTGAGCCAGCCAGGCACCCGTCTGCTCGACGTCATCGGCGAGCAGCCCGACTTCACGCTTCAGCTTCCGCAGTTCGGGGGGCTCTCCCTCGCCCTCCATGAAGAGCACCCCCGACTCCGCGACGAGCCCGGGGGCGTTCAGGTCCTCCGCACCGGCGAACCCGCCCGCCGACGGCTGCTCGCGCACGACGACGGCGCTCCACCGGTCAGCCAGCGCCTTCAGCACCCGGGACGCCGCCTGCAACTCGCCGGCCTGACGCAACGGCGCCTGCGCGTAGTACTCCTCGTGCTCGCGATGGAACCGCGCGAGATTCTCGATCAGCTGCAGCAGCGACTCAGGAGGGCTGAGCTGCGCCTCGTCCTCGGCCATGCCAACAGTTTGCACCGTCCCCGGTGCACGGACATCGAGCCACGCCCGCCACGACGGAGCCCCCTCCCCGCGGAGGCATACGCCGCATGGGCGACCCGACAGCCTCGGAACGCGCGAGACCGTGCGACCACGGCCGGGGTCGGGGACGGGCTGACCGCGGAGCAGCCCCGCCTTGGCCGGGTCGGCCTTCTGCCTCCGGAACAGTCGTGCCGGAGCAGGGACGCGACCGCGCCGGCAGACCAACACCTTCGCGCCCCGGCGCCGACCATGTCCGGACGCTCGCGCCGACCTCCCCGAAACGCGGCCTGCCCAGTCATTCACGGCCTTGCCGTCCGCCCGTGTCTCCCCCGGCGGACGTCCTCTTGTGACGACATCGGGGATGGGCGCGCGCCAGGCCCGTGGCAGGACGTCGGCCGCCCCAGGGCGCCGGAGCGGGCTCCTGTGGTCAGGCGACGGCCCACTCGGTGTGGCAGTCGTACTCCCTGCCATCGCTCACCTGGCACGAGGTCAGTTCCACTGACCTGCCCTCGGTGATGCTGAGGTTGTACTGGACGGGACCGTAGGCCGCCGGCTGCCCGGGGTAGCGAGCGCCGTTCACATAGGCGACGACACCCTCGCCGTTCGGGACCAGGTCGTTGACCGTGAGGTACTCGCCCCACGCGTCGAACTTCACCGAGTCCACTCTGCCGTCGCTGTCCTCGTGGTAGATGTAGCACGACTTGCCGCCGTCGTCGCCGTCGTCAGTGAAGCAGAACGCCTCCAGGGCGTGGGCGTTGCCCTGCTGCAGCCCGAAGAGAGCCGCAACCGAGGCGAAGACGAGCGCGATACGTCCGAATTTACGCATGTGTTGTCACCTGATTCACTGGTGTTGATCAACTGCGCTGCATCACAGCACACCGCGGCCACAGCTGGGAACCCGCGGGACGGAAGTAACCTCATCGCAACCAACTGCCCGTCCCCGAGCAGCGCACCACCGAGCAGAGTCGCGCTCACAGCACCGGAGGGGCGAACTCGTTCGGCCGGAGGCCGCTGCACGGTCGAGTCGGTGGCAACGTCACGCGACGGCAGTGCCTCTCACGGCACGGACCCCGACACATGGGTGGCTGCCTTCCATGGCTCAGCGGAGCCACGCACGCGATTGCGGAATCCTGTCCAGGAACCTGCGTCGCTTACGGAGGCCTCCACCGGGGTTTTCCGGCAGAAGTCTGAGGACCAGGGCGTGTTTCGAAAGTCCCGTCTGGCCGGGGGCGGACGACGCCACTTTCGAAACACGCCCTTGGTGCCTCTGAGTGGCTTCGAAGACCGGACCCATAACTGATGAAGGTCCCCCTGCGTTCCAGGGGGTGCGGGTGAGTGCCCGCTTCGGTGTCAGGAAGGCAGGGAACCTATGAAACGGGCCAACCGAAACGGTGTGTTCGCCGTCGCCGCCGCGTCCGGCGTGATGGCCATGGCGCTCCCGATGTCCGCCGCCCTCGCGGCGGACGGAGCCGGTGCCGACGCCACGGCGGCCGGCTCTCCCGGACTGGCGTCCGGCAACGCCGTCCAGGTCCCGGTGAACGTGCCGGTGAACATCTGCGGCAACACGGTGGACGTCGTGGGGCTGCTCAACCCGGCCGCGGGCAATGCCTGCGCCAACGGCGGGGCGGCGAAGGCCGACGAGGCGAACAGTTCCGAGACCGGCGGTTCGGAGGGAGGCGATTCGGAGGCCCGCCCGGAAACAAGCGGCGGATCGGTTGCTTCTGGCGGGGCGTCGGCCGAGGGTCTCACTGCGGATTCCCCGGGGCTGATCGCAGGCAATGGCATCCAGCTGCCGGTCGACCTTCCGGTGAACGCGTCCGGTAACAGTGCCAACGCGGCCGGCCTGGGCAACGCGGTTTTCGGGAACGAATCGGTCAACGGCCCCGGCGACGAGCCCAGTCGGCCTTCCAACGCCCCTGCGCCGAAGCCTCGGGCCTTGAAGCCCTCGGGCCTCGCCCCTGTCCGGTCCGACCCACAGACCCCGGACGCGGTGGCACCGATGCTGGCCGACACCGGGGCGGACCTCACAGCGTCCGCCGTTGCCGGCAGCGCAGCGCTCCTCACCGGCGCCCTCCTCTACCGCCGCTGCCGCCCCGCCCACACCCGCTGACCCGGCACCCGGGACCAGGGACCAGGGACCAGGCACACCGCACTCGACACGCACGGGGCGGACAGGGACAACGAGCCGCCGCGCGGCGTAACTTGTGCGGCGCAGTGTCGTTATGAAAGTTGCGTTCCTCGTCGAAACTGGGCCCCGGAAGAAGTGGCAACTTCTTCCGGGGCCCAGTCGTCACGCACGCACGGCCGGAGTCCGGGCCGTCACACAAGCGTTCCTCCGGCATCGGTCGAGTCCCGTGACCCACCCGTTCCGAGGCCGGGCATCGACACCGTCGGCTCCCGATGAGGCCGCCCCGCCCCGGCTGCAGCCGGTCACTAGGCTCCCGCACATACACTGTGATCCGGGATTCGTTTACTCCCGCTGCGACGCGCCCCACGCTGAGCTGCCGATGAACCACACGGCCGAGGCCCCGGCCGTGTGGGCAACAGCGCACGGGGATCACCCTGGAGCGCGTGCGGGAGATCGCCGAAGCCGTGCTCCACGCCACCAGCGACTGGCGGCCGTAATGGCGGACTCACGTCACTCTGGTGTCAGAGAGTCTGGGGCCGCCAGGCCTTGGCTCGTCGAGGTGCACGGGCCACGCGTGTCCGGGCAGGTCGTGCGACTCCGGCGGATACGTGACGAAGGCAGGGGATGCCCCCTGTGAGGATCGACCGGTCTGTGGCCTTCACGATCGATGGGGCATCACCCTGCCGCTCCCGGCCAGGGACGGACGAGTGCCCCTGGGAATCCGCGTGCAGTTGCATCCCGCACCCCGGCCTTCCCTGAAGCCGGTCACGTCGGCCGGGGGTGGTCCGGTGAGGAGTGGACCCCCGGCACGACTCCTCGCCGGAAGAGCTCGAACGGAGCACACACCGGCCTGCTCCGGGGTGCGGGGTGCGGGGTGTGGGGTCAGAGCGCCTGGCTGTTGCAGCCCATGTCCGAACCGAGGTGGCTCTGCTGAGCACCCGGGTTGCCTTCACCATTCACCAGGTTGCCTGCCAGGCCGTTGAGGGCGCCGACACTGCCGAGCACCTCGATGTTCATGTCGTGTGAGCGGCACTCGATGCCCTGCGTGATCTCGAGTTCCTTCTCCATGTCATCGGCGAGGGCGGTGGGCGCGGTGAGGGATCCGACGGTGCCGATGATGGCGCCGACGAGGACTGCCGAGTGAAGCTTGCGCATGACTTCTCCGTGTGGTCGATCGAGGTTCTTTGACAACAAAAGGGTTGCGGGCCGGTCTTTGGACGGGCTGTCAGCCGAGTCGGGGAAGCCCCAGCTGGCCGACGGGGGGTGCCGCGACCTGTCCGAGGCCGACCGGTGACAGCTGAGGTGCGCTCGCCGGCGAGATCAGCGGGCTGATGTTGGGGTTCACCTGCGGATTGACTTGCGGGTTCACC
>NZ_JBUEFZ010000026.1:0-94590 GCF_054963715.1 Streptomyces sp. STAM6
CCTGCCGGGCGCTTCGATGCCGGACGGAACCGAAGAGGTCATTCTCCTCAAGGGCCTCGAAGACGGGCGGACGCTCGCCTTCAGCAAGGATGGCCAGCAGCTGTACGGCGCCGACAAGAACACCACCTGGCGCTGGAATCCGAGCACCGGGGCAGGCGGCCCGGTCCACATCGGCGCCCAGAGGTACCTGCAGGACGTGGTGTTCAGCCGGGATCTCAGCTTCCTGGTCAGAGCGGAGGAAGGCAGGGTCCGCATCTGGGACACGACCACCGGCAAGATCGTGCACACGTTCACGCTGTCCACCGAGAGTGGCACGACTCAGAAGGGCTGGCCCACGGCCTGGCGATCAGCGGACGGTAAGAGGCTGGCCGCGAGCACCGGGGAGGGCCTGCACCTCTGGGACCTGCCGTCCGGCAAGCACACGAGCGTCCCCACGAACGAACTCGGCGGCCCCGTGGCGTTCCGCGGCGACGGTGAAATGCTGGTCAGCGGCTGGCACTCCCTGGAGACCCTGACTCCCGTGGGCAAGTCCACCGGCCCGGTCAAGGGCAGCAGAAACGCCAAGGTCGCCGTGTTCAGCCCGGACGGGAGCCTCCTCGCCTACGACGTCGGCGGTCATATCGCGCTATGGAACACCGAATCCCGCTCGGAAGTCATCCGGTTCAAGGGCTCGGCCACGTCCCTCGCGTTCCATCCGCAGGGACGCCTCCTGGTCAGCGGCGCCGGCTCGACCCTCAGCGTGTGGGACACGGTCGCTGGGAAAGAAGTCGGCAGCTACGAGTGCCCCAACCAGGTCGAGGCGGTGACCGTCAGCCCGGACGGCAAGACCGTGGCGATCGGCCTCAACATGGCGATCACCAATGAAGCCAAGGACTCGGTCCTGCTCTGGCAGATGCCCCGACGCAGCCAGGGATCTGACTCAAAAGTAGTGGAGCAGTGCGTCGTACCCGCCGCCCGTTCGTGTGCCGACTCGCCGCCGCCACGGGCCATCGGTCAGAGGGCCCACTCCGTGCCGACCAAGATCCGGGCCATACGCGGACCAGCCGCCTGCAGCAAGGACAGCCAGGCTCGGTGGCGCCCCAGTCGCCCGCGGCGATGGCCTCAGGCGCGCCGTTTCGCTTCCGTGGCCGGGCCGTGGTCTCGCAGGGCGCCGGCGCCACAGCATGATCACCCCACCGTGGTTGGTCCCTCCAGTCGGTGAGGGCGGGGTCCGGACGCGAAGGTGAAAACGTCAGGTACTGCTTCACGCAGGCCCGTGACGTGACGATGCACGCCATCGACCGCCGTGGAGGTGTTGACGGCCGGGGCAGGGAGCGGCGAAGTGCGCCGGAAGAGCGGTCTCGGCGGTGAGCGCGCACCCGCTGCACGCGGCGAGCGTTGCGATCAGACTGTCTCCTCCCTCTTGGCGCTGTGGACGCTCGGACATCTTTCTAAGACTGGAGGATATTCAGTGGCTCGTTCGATCTTCCTAATGTGGAGGCAGACGAGGGGCGCTCGCCCCGATTCCACGACTGTGCAAGGGAGTTCAGCATGCGTGCTGTCATCCAGAAGTCCTTCGGCGGCCCCGAGGTCCTGGAGCTCGCCGAGAGGGACAAGCCCGCCCCGCTCGGCGGCGAGGTCCTGGTCCGCGTGCACGCGAGCGGCGTCAACCCGGTTGATGTGGCGGTGCGCTCCGGTGCCTACCCGCTGCTCGGCGAGCCGCCGTTCGGTGTGGGCTGGGACATCTCCGGTGTCGTCGAGGAAGCCGGACCGGGTGCTCGCTTCAAGGTCGGCGACGAGGTCTTCGGCATGCCGTTCTTCCCGCGAGCCGCCACCGGCTACGCCGACTACGTGGCCGTGCCCTCGCGCCAGGTGGCCCGCAAGCCCGCGACGCTCGACCACGTGCAGGCCGCCGCCGTGCCGCTGGCCGCCCTCACCGCCTGGCAGGGCCTGGTCGACGCCGCCCGGGTCGCCGAAGGGCAGCGGGTGTTGATCCACCGGGCGGCCGGTGGCGTCGGCCACTTCGCGGTGCAGATCGCCAAGGCGCGCGGCGCCCACGTCACAGCCCTGGCGAGCGCCGCCAACCACGATTTCGTCCGCGAACTCGGGGCGGACGAG
Source organism: Streptomyces sp. STAM6 (assembly GCF_054963715.1). Taxonomy (NCBI): domain Bacteria; kingdom Bacillati; phylum Actinomycetota; class Actinomycetes; order Kitasatosporales; family Streptomycetaceae; genus Streptomyces; species Streptomyces sp. STAM6. Next base: position 2,098 of record NZ_JBUEFZ010000026.1, read on the forward strand.
ATCATCGACTACCGCACCACCGACTACACCGAAGCGGTCAAGGACGTCGACGTCGTCTTCGACTCCAGCTCCGAGGGCGAGCGTGCGCTGAGCGTTTTGAAGCCCGGCGGCACCCTGGTCAGCATCATGGAGCACTGGAACACCGAACTCGCCGCCCGCGTCGAGGACGAGGGCCGCCACTTCGCCGGGATCTCGGTCGAACCGGACTACGCCTCTCTGGAGGCGATCGCGGCCCTGATCGACGCAGGCCGCATCCGCCCGCACGTCTCCGCGACGCTTCCGCTCGAACAGACGGCGAAGGCCCATGAACTGGTCGGTTCGGGCCGCACCCGCGGCAAGGTCGTCCTGACAGTGGCCTGAGCAGGGCGGGTTAGAGTGCGGAGGAGAACCGGGAGATCTGCGGAGAGGGGCGGGAGTTGGACATCCTCACCGAGGTGCTGGCCTCGATGCGTACCGGCCGACCGGTCTCCGTGCGGACCACCGGACGGGCACCCTTTGGACTGCGGCTGCCCCCCGTGGCCGGGGCGGGGTTCCACGTGGTGTTGTCGGGTACGTGCTGGCTCGTCCCACTGGAGGACGCGGCGCCGCAGCCGTCCCTCCCGCTGGGACCGGGCGACGTGGTCTTCCTGCGGGACGGGCGCGGGCACATCCTGGCCGACCACCCCGACACCCCGGCCGAGGTCGAGCGGGAGTCCCAGTTCAGTCCGGGCTCCCCGCTCGGCACGGTCACCGTCGGCGGCGACGGTGCCCGTACCAACCTGCTGTGCGGGAACTACCACCTCGACCAGGCCCGTCCGCACCCCCTCGTACGACAGCTACCGGAGATCATCCATCTGCCCGCGAACCCTGTCCGTCATCCCGAACTCGCCTCCGCGATACAGCTGTTGCGCGCGGAGCTGGAGCAGCCGCGGCCGGGCTCGGCCGGCATCGTGCCCGCGCTGATCGACTCGCTGCTCCTGTACATCCTGCGCGCCTGGCTGGAGCAGGGTCCGGCCGCGCAGGCCAGGGGCTGGGCGGCCGCGCTCGGTGACACGGCGGTCGCGCCGGCCCTGGCTGCCATTCACGCGAAGCCGGGCGCCCAGTGGACCGTGGAGTCGCTGGCCGCCCGCGCGGGCCTCTCCCGTGCGGCTTTCGCCCGCCGGTTCAACGACCTGGTCGGCGAGCCACCCATGACGTATCTGACCCGCTGGCGCATGACGACCGCCGCACGGCTCCTTCGAGAGTCCGAGGACCCGCTGTCCGCGGTCGCCGCGCGCACCGGTTACGGCTCCGAGTACGCCTTCGCCAAGGCCTTCAAGCGCGAGTACGGGCAGGCCCCGGGCGGTTACCGGCGTGAGGCGCGCGCGGCCTGACCTGCGGTCACGGGCAGCGACGCCAGGACGAATGGGTGACGGCCGGAGCAGCCGCATGCCCTCGACTCCACCGCATGCGGCCCGCCGGCACCGAACCGCGGGCCGGGCCGCGCCGGTTCCTGCCCCGTCGCCGCGAGCGACCGCCGCGGCACCGCCCATCAGCAGACCCGGACGGCAAGGAGCCAAGGGTGTTCTTCCAGAAGGTCCCGGAGGGCAAGACGGTGAAGAACCACCTGCAGGCCGCAAGGGCCGCCCGTGCGTGGCACGACGGAGCGGCCCTCGAGGACATCCGGCAGGCGGCACCCTTCGTCCGTCTGACGGGCCGGTTCGAGGTGCCCGACAACGATCCCGCCCGCTTGCCCGAGTCCGAAGGGCGGGGCATGCGCCAGGAGGCGGCCGACCTGGAGCCGCCTGGCAGCCGACGTACCAAGACCAAGCCCTCATCGAGGCGGCATACGCCGAGCCGGTCCTGCGCGCCCTCTATCCGTTCACCAGCCACTGGGCATTGCGCTTCTCGACCACCACCCGCCCGGACCTGACCGTCGTCGGACCGTGCGTGAGCGCGAACAGCGACGGCACGTACGGAGTGGGCAGGGGCATCGGCGGCCAAGACCACGGCGCTGCGCCACAGCGCAGGAGGCCGTGGCGGTGGCGGTGCGTCAGCTGCCGTCCGACCACACCTGGCGGGAGGCCGCCGGCCGATCCTGACCGGCCCTGATCAGCAGGACGGCCGGCACCAGAACCAGGATCATCGGCGTCGGCTCCATGATGGCCGCTCCCACGGACGCCCAGGCGGCGAGGGCCCATCCGATGGACGGCGGAACCCGCACCTCGCGGCGCGCCAGGCTCAGGACGAGTGCGCCGAGCAGGATCAGCGGCAGCGCGAAACTGCCGATCGAGACCCAGAAAGCGCCGGCGGCACCGGCGGGGTGTACGAACTCCTCACGCGGCAGGTTCCACAGCGCGCCGGTCAACCAGTCGCCGAAGTACTGCGTGTTCTGCACCCCCAGCACCACCATGTGCAGCGCTCCCAACGCCTGCAGGGCCCACCCAGCCCAGCGCGTCATGACGGACCTCCCCTTTACGAAACCAATAGTTCCGAAACTATCGGTACCGTAACATGGACCGCATGGCACGACCCCGAGACTCCCGCGTGGACGAGGCGATTCTGACCGCCACGCGCGAACTGCTGGCCGAGAGCGGATACGCCGGACTCACCATGGACGCCGTGGCCGAGCGTGCCGGGATCGGCAAGGCCGCGATCTACCGGCGCCACGCCACCAAGCAGGAGATGGTCTTCGCGGCGGCCGTGCACGGCGCCGACCTGCCGGCGCCGCCCGACACCGGCACGCTGCTCGGGGATCTGACCGCGCTGGTGCAGGAGATCGTGGACCATATGACCAACCCGGCCGCGGCCGCCGCGATCCCCGGGCTGATGGGCGACATCGCCGGCTCTCCGGAGCTGGCCGCGCGCTTCGAGGACACCATGGTCACGCGCCAGAAGCTGGGGATCGGCCGGCTCCTCGACCGGGCCGTCGCGCGGGGGGAGTTGACCGTCGCACCGGATGTGGCCCTGGTGCACGCCCTGGTGTCCGGGCCGGTCTTCGCCGTTGTCTACATGCAGAACCGCACGCCGGAGACGCTACCCCAGCAGCTGGGCGCACTGCTCCACACGGCGCTGACCACCCCCGCGCCGCCCACGGCATGAGAGGCGCGCCGATCGGACACGAGGTCCGATCGGCGTGTCGCAGACCGCAGGCGGCGGTGGGATCAGCCGAGGTGCCGGGAGAAGAACCTCAGCGCGCTGTCCATCTCGAACACCGGGATCTCCCCGTGCTTGCCGGGGTTGGCATGCAGCGTCTTCTCCGCCGAGGCCAACGCGTCGAACAGCGCCAGGCTCTGCTCGCGCGGCACCCGCTCGTCGTCCCACTGCACCAGGAACTCCACCGGGACGGTGATCCGCGCGGCATCCTCGGCCGAGGCCAAGGCCCCGCCCAGCCCCAGCACCGCGGCACGGACCCGGGGTTCGGCGGCAACGAACGGAACCCCCAGTCCGCACCCCAGCGAGACGCCCCAGTAACCCACCGGCCCGGCGCCGACATGATCGAGCTCCTGAACCGCGCCGAGCACCGCCTGCCATTCCGGGACGGTCTGGCCGGCCACGAGCGCCTGGAAGCGGGCGATCAGCGGAGCCAGCTCTTCCCCGGCCTCCACACGAGCCTGGTTCTCGGTCGCGATCCGGTTGTACTTCTCGTCCATCGGCCGGTCACCATGGCCGGGCACGTCGACCGCCACCACCGCGAAACCGCACTCGGCCACGAAGCGGCGCGCACGGGCAAGGATGCCGGGGGCCTTCTTGTGCTGACCGCCGCCGTGTCCCATCACGATCAGGGGGCGCGTACCGGGAGCACCTTCCGGCGTCCACAGCACGCCGGGGATCTCGCCGAGGGTGAAGAGCTGTTCGCGGACGCCGTCGGAGGACGTCTCAGAGGTGAAGCGCATAGCGTTGGAAGCCTTTCGGGATGCCTTCGGGCACTCCCTGGGCCATGCGAAGGAGGGAGGCCCGACACGTCACAGCGTTGATCGGTCTCACCTCCTCAGTTCGAAGCAGCGCACGGCGGCGTCGAACGTACCACGCGGGGGTCGCGCTCCAAGGTACCGACTCCACGCCGAAGATCTTTTGTTCACACCGCCTTCACTGTCACCATGTGCCGTAGGACGCACATCGCCGAGGGCGCCAACGCCCCTGTCCCGACCGCCCCGTTGCGGAGCGTCGTGGGCCGGCAGCGGGTCCCGGGCGTGCCGGCCGTCAGCGCCCCGCCCTGCTGCTCGACGCGACCGGCAAGGTGCGCGGCGACGCCGACATCGTCGTGCACAGTCGGCCTGCGTCCGTCCGGTGCCGTGCGGCACGCGGGCACCGGTGAAGGCGGCGGACAGCTCGCCGAATGGCTGGAGTTGGACCTGCCGGTGGGAGCTGCTCCGGGCCGTCCCGCCGCCCCGCAGACCCACCGGGCCGTGCTGAGCAGCCTCCCGGCGGGCCGTTCCACGCACGAGCCGCCCTGCCGGGTGGGCGGCTCGGCCGAACAGGGTGATCGGTCACCGGACCCCCGCCGAGGTCCCCGGGTCGGCGTACCGCAGCACGGCGCCCACGCCCTCGTACAGCCTCAGCCCGCTCTCCGGTACGACGACCAGCTCGGCGCCGGTGCCGACGAGGGCCCGGACGAGGACCTCGTCGGCGGGTTCCTCACGCGGGGCCCGCACGCCGAAGGAGATCAGCTCCGCCTCCGTCAGGGCGAGCTGAGTGGGCCGGGAGCCCGTCCAGAGCCGCAGCGAGGACCGGGGCGCTCGGTTCAGCAGCAGTGCCGCGACCTGGCCGCGCTGGAGTGCGGCGACGGTGGCGGCAAGCCCCTCCGTGACGGGACCGTCCAGGGCGCGCCGGCTGATGAACAGGTCCACCAGGTCCCGATCGTGGGCGGCGATGTGGCCGCGCAGCACGGCGTCCAGCTGCGGCTCCAGCAGGGCGCGCCCGGTGTCGGTGGGGCTCCGGCCTGCGACGCGGACGGCCTTGTCCCGCAGGGTGTGCGGCAGGCGGCGGACCAGGACGTTGCACGCCCACTCGTCCCCGCCCACGACGACGGCGTCGGCATGGGCGCGCCGCGCCCGTTCGTCCAGCAGGTGGCCGAGCCGGAGGCAGGCGCGGTGCCAGGTCGCCACCGCGACCCTGTGGTGCAGCCGCTCACCCGGGGTGACATTCGACGCGGGCCAGGTACCTGTCTCCGCCTCCAGGGTCACCCAGCCGTGAGTCTCAGCCGTCGGAAGGCCCCTGTAGTGGACGACCACGGCCAGATAGGGGATCTCCGGAACGTGCTGGGCGACGAGGGGCATCGCCTCCGGCAGGGTGCTGTAGCGCGCGGAGTCGCGCTCGGGCGGCCTGGGCAGCTCGTCGTCCAGGACGAGCGTGCCGTGGGCGGCGAATATCGCCTGACCGTGCATGCCCGGTACCTCCGCGTCGGCACCGACCACCTCCTCCAGGACGTTCAGCAGCGCCCCGTCCGCGCCCTGGCGGGACAGACTCTCGCGCAGCCGCCCCCAGCGCAGCGCGATCGCCCGCTCGGGATGCTCGACGTCCCGGGAGGTGTCCAGGTACACGGAGGCGAACGGGCCCGGCTCCGCGTAGAGGGGCTCAAGGAACGACAGCCTCATCGCCACTCCTCATCGACGCTCCTCACCCACCCCCCACCTTCGATGATGCGCGACGTTCGTCGATGCGCGTCGAGGTGCGTCAGCGCACGGCCGGGGGGTGCGGGCACTCAGGCAGCGCCGGCCGTTCCCTGGTCCGTACGGCAGGGAGCCAGGCCGCGGGGGGCGCGGAGCCGGGCGGGAGGTGGACGCGGTACCAGTGGGTGGACCGCTGGTCCTCCTCGTCGATGATGGGCTGGCCGTCGGGCAGCTCGCAGTCCACGGTGAGGACGTCGCCGTGCCACACCCTGGTCGGTACGACGTTCTCCGCGGTGTAGGGCTGCGCGGGGTCGATCGCCAGGCCCAGACTGCACTGCCGGTCCCGGTCGACCCGCTCCTGACAGCCCCGCTCCGCGTTGAACACCCGGACGGTGCCGACCGCGGCGCCCGTACGGCCGGACTGTGCGGACGAGCCCGCCCGTACCGCGTCCGAACACAGGGCCGCGCCGGCAACCCCGCACAGCGCGGTGGCGAGGACGGCGGCGCGGGCCCGGCCCCGCAGCCGCCCCGCCCCGGGCGTCTCCCGCTGGGCGGTGATACGAGCGAGCAGGCTCTCGGCGGTGTGCGGGGCGCGCGCCGCGTGGGTCGGGGCGAGGCAGTCGGCGATCAGCGCGCGCCAGAACGGCGGCACGGCATGGTCCATGCGCAGCGGGGCACGCCCCTCGCCGTACTCCTGGACCGCGGCGCCCCGCGCCATCGGTGTGGCGCCCGGGAACGGCGAGGCTCCCGAGGCGAAGACCTCGTGAATGAGGATGCCCAGGGCCCAGATGTCGGCGGTCGGCCGGACCCGCACGCCCAGTTCGCCGAGGGGCGCCTTCCAGCGCTCGGGCGGCAGGTAGTCCAACGTGCCCATGGGCGGCGCGTAGCCGTGGGTCCCCGTCAGCTCGGTGGCGAGGCCGAAGTCCGACAGCTTCACGGACCGGTCCCGGCCCAGGAGAATGTTCTCCGGCTTGAGATCCGCGTGGACCCAGCCCGACCGGTGGAGATGTGAGAGTCCCTCGCAGATTCCGGCGATCAGCCGTGCGCGATCGGCCTCGGGCACGCCCGCGTCGACGAGTTCCCGCAGACTGCCCGCGGCCCGCTCCATGACCAGGACGATCGCGCCCTCCAGGGAGGGACGGTCGGGTGCGGCGAGAACGAACGACTCCAGGAGACCGATCAGCCGGGGATGTCCGGCCCTGCGCCCGAGCTCGACCTCGCGGCGGGCGGACTCCACGATCCTGCGCGCCTGTCGCGGCGCGAGCCCCGCGGTCGGCATGATCTTGAGCGCGACGTCGGCGGGTCGCGAGGACCGGCCCGCGCGGGCGTCACCGGTTCCGCCCCGGTCCCCGTCGGCAGGCCGCGCCGCGTAGACGGTGGACCAGCCTCCGGCCCCGATCAGCTCGGTGACCACCCAGTCGCCCACCTGACAGCCGGGTGGGAGCAGGTCGGCGCGGTCGTGTTCCGCGGTGTCCCCATGGCCGTGCGGCGGTGTCATCGTGCTGCCGGCCGCTCCCGCCCGCCGGCCCCGGTCAGAGGCGGCAGCAGCGCGAGGTGCTCTTCCCGTACGAGCCCGAACCGCAGCGCGAGCCCGACGATCTCTTCCCGCTTGCCGTTGCGGCGGTCGCCCTTGCCGGGTTCGTGGGCGTCCGCGACGCCGATGCGCAGCTTCTCCTCGGCGAGGTAGTCGATGTGCGAGCTGACCGCCCGCGCGGTCAGCGTGCCGCTGGTGACGTGGCCGCTGAGCCGCTCGACGATCTGGGGAGTGGTGGGGACCGCCACGCGGGACTGGTCACGCAGGCGCGGTTCGCAGAGTGCGACCAGGACCAGGAAGTACGTGGCCGTCTCGTCCAGGGAGTACGCGGTTACCGTGCTGGTTCCCCATGGCACGCCCGCCTCCGGGTCGAGGTAGAGGTGGTCGGGGGCGAACACCTGGAAGGAGACGGGGGCGTCACCGCGGGTCGGCAGCACGACGCGGGAGAACTCGAACGGGATGGGCGCCCCGACCCGTCGCGGCGGAACCCTCAGGTATTCCCCCGCTCCCTCCGGATTCTCCACGAGATAGCTGTGGGTGGTGCTGTGGTTCGTCAGCTGCCAGTGGTCGTCGGTCACGCGGATCTCCCCGGCGAGCCGGGAGATCGCGGGGTCGGCGAGACGGAGCTCCACGGGAACCGTCGCGGAGCCCCGTCCGAAGCGGGCGACCTCGCCGGGGCCGAGCCGTAACGTCACCGCGTCACCGTGCGGTTCGCCGCCGTCGGCGCCACCGCCTCCCTGCGGCAGATGGACCACTACGCCGCTCACCGCACCCCCCGTTCTCCACGTCGCACTTGCCGGACGAGCGGAACGATACTCACGGGTCACCAGAGTTCACCGGCGTACTTCGGCCACTTCACCGGGACCGCCGACGGGGCGGGGCCGGCCCGTCGCATGGGGCCGAGGAGGTTCACGGACCGCTCTCACCCGGGCGTCTGAGACGTGCTGGGCGGGGCGCGCCGTTCGCTGTGCCTCAGGTCACCACGGTTCCGTGCCAGGGGCACCGATTTGAGGCTGTTTCCGGGTCTCTGCCCGGTGTTCGGCCCGGGGGTCCGGCCGAGGCACCGGGGCAACGGCCTGCCGCCGCGGACGGCCCGGGGCGGGAGGTGTCCTCCCGTGCCGGGTGCGCATGCCTCGTTCCGTGTCGCGCAAGGTGGGGAAAGTCACCGTGCGGGCAGGGAAGGAACCGGCGTGCCGGGCGACTTCCCGGTGCCCACGAAACACTGATGTCCCCGTTCACTTGGCGAGATCCGCACCCTGTCGCTCACAGAGCGGGACTGCCCGGCACGAGAGGCGCGACCCTGCGGTCGCCGAAGGCCGTCCATGGTTGCCACCCGCCGCTCGGCCGGTCCTGGACGCGGGTCCGTATCCCGCCCGCGACCGTGACGGCGAAGACGTGCAGCCGCCCGGTGGAGTCGAGCGTGGCAGTGGGTGTGGCGACGAGCCTGATGCCGGGCTCACCGAACTCGCCGCCGGGATGCCAGTCCCCGCCCGGAGCGACCTGCCAGCGGTGGCCCAGCCGGGCGCCCCCGGGCGTGACGGAGAACGCCTCCAGCCGGCCGTCGGCGTTGGCGGCGAACGCCGGGGCGGCGGCGCTCCAGCCGAACAGCCCCAGCCAGTCGTCCCAGCCACCGCTCGGCACGGCCTGACGCCGGGCGAAGGCCCCCACGCCCGACGGACCGATCGCGGCGACGGCGAGCCGGCCGCTGCCGTCCCTGGCAACCCGAGGCGCGGCGCCGGCCGCGGTGCCGAACCGGTGCCACCCCGCGGTCCACGGGCCGCCGGGCGCCTGCTGCCAGCGGTGGTAGATCCCGGAGCCGCCGGGGGAGAGGGCGAACACCTCCAGCCGGCCGTCCGCGTTCGCCGCGACCACCGGTGGCGCGCCCGCCGACCCGCCGAAGCCGGGCTCCCACGGATCCCAGCTCAGGGATCCGGGCGCACTCTGCCGGCGCCGCGCGACGGAGGCGCCGCCGGGGCTCAGGGCGAACACCTCCAGCCGGCCGTCGGCGTCCCGGGCGACGGCAGGGGCTGCCCCGGCCGGGCCGCCGAACTCCTCCCAGGCGTGCCAGCCACCGTCCGGCCGCTGCACCCGGTGGTGCAGGTTGACGCCGCCCGGGGCGAGGGAGAACACCTCGAGCCTGCCGCTGACGTTGCGGCCGAGGGTGGGTACCGCGCCGGCCGGCCCCCCGAAGGACTCCCACTCCGACCAGGTGTCGGCGTACGGATCGGTCTGGACGCGCCGCAGCATCGAGCGGTCGGTGGCGTCGAGCGCGAAGACCGTCAGCCGGCCGTGCACATCCAGGCCGGCCACCGGGTTGTCGGGGCTCTGCCACGGCGGTGGCGTGTCCCGCCAGTAGAGGGGAGCCACGTACAGCCCGTGGCGGAACCAGCCCGCGGCGCCGGCGTACCACGCCTCCCCGTCGCGCACGACCTCGACGGCGTGACCGGCCACATGTCCCGCGTACCCGGCCAGTTCGAAGTGAAAGGGGTCCCGCGACGCCAGTACGTCGGTGCCCTCGTAGCCGTTGCGGGGTCCGATGAACAGGTAGTACCAGCCGTCCCGTTCGACGACGCACGGCGACTCGGTGACCGAGACGGTCGCGTCCGTGCTCGCGTCGGTGAACGCCACGCCCGGCTCGCTCCAGTGCAGCAGATCGGCGGAACGCCGGTAGGCCACGACATGGTGGCCACCCTCGCCCGAGAGTTCTGTGTAGTACATGACCCACTCGCCGCCGACCCGCAGCACCATGGGGTCACGCGCGGCGAGCCCCCGGAACAGCGGGCCGGACGGCTCCCGGGTCCAGGTGAACAGGTCGGTCGAGGTGGCGAGGTTGATCGCGGCGCCGCTCCCGCCGCCCGCGGCGTAGAACATCCAGTACGTGCCGTCGGCCTCGACGACGTGCGGCGCCCACAGGTGTTCCTCGCCGAAATAGGACGGGTCGACGGTGAGCGCGTCGGCGTGAGTGGTCCACGGCCCGTGCGGGCTCGCCGCGGAGGCGTGGGCGAAGGTGATCTCCGCCGAGCTGTCCGGGGCCTCGCCGCGCGGCGCGCTGTCCCCGACGATGCCGAACAGGTGCCAGCGGCCCTGAGCCTTGATCAGCGTGTGGTCGTTGAGGTAGCGCGGGCCGGCCGGGGTGGACGGATCGTAGACGTACGTGAAGGGTCCCGCACCGGCCCAGTGCGGGGCCAGGGCCGCCTCGGAGGCCGCGGCGCCGGCCGGGCCGGCGCCCAGGAACGGGAGGACGCCCGCCCCCGCGACACCGCGCAACAGGCTCCGTCTGCTGATCGGTAGCACGAGTCACTCCAGAGGGATCGCCTGGTCGGCCGCGCGCCGTACGGGGCACAGCCGACCACGGGACAGATCGAGGGGTGGGGGGAGAGGGTCAGTTGTGGGTGGGGCCGGGGGTGTCGTTGACCCAGCTCCATTCGGACCAGGTGGTGAAGCCGGTCTGCCATTTGTGGAAGGTGCCGGCGTGGCTCGTGCCGAAGATCTCGATCCGGCCGTCGGCGTTGGTGGCGGCGGTGACTTCGGTCCCGCCGGTTCCGAAGGCGGCCCAGTCGCTGTAGGGCGCGTTGACGGCGCTCTGCCACATGTGCATGGCGGTGCTGCCGTTCATGGCGAAGACCTCCACGCGCCCGTCGGGGGTACGCTCGCTGGTGAGCTGGGAGTCGGCGGGGCCGCCGGTCGGCTCCCATTCGGACCAACTGGCGGGGCTGGTCTGGTATTTGTGGAAGACGCCGACCGGTCCGGAGGCGAAGACCTCCAGGCGGCCGTCGGCATTGTGGTCGACGGTCAGGTCGCGGCCTCCCACGCCGAAGGCGCCCCACGGGGACCAGCCGCCGTTGGGGGCCGTCTGGTACCGGTGCTGGAAGGTGTCGCCGTTGAGGGCGAAGACCTCCAGACGCCCGTCGGGCGACTTCTCCATCTCCACGCGGCTGTCGGTGGGGCCGCCGCCGGTGGGCTCCCACTCCGACCAGCCGCCGTTCGGGGCCAGCTGATAACGGTGGAAGAGCCCGACCGGGCCGGACGCGTAGACCTCGATACGGCCGTCGGCGTTGACACCTGCCGCGGTGTCCCGGCCGCCACCGCCGAAGGATTCCCAGTTCGACCAGCCACCGGACGGGCTCAGCTGCCAGCGGTGCTGGAAGGTGCTGCCGTTGAGGGCGAACAGCTCCAGGCGGCCGTCGGCGTTGGGCGCGATCGCGAGCTCCGCGTTGCCGGGGCCCCCGAGGGCCTCCCAGGCCGACCAGTTGCCGTTGACCTCCTGCTGCCAGGCGTGGTGGATGCCGTCGGCTCCGGCGGCGAACACCTCGAGACGCCCGTCCGCCGACCGCGCGGACACCACCCGGCCCGACTCCGCCGGATACACAAGCGGCCGGGGCCGCGGGCCGTTGCCCGGAGTGCAGGGCAGCACGACGCCGCGCTCGGCGAGGTAGACCTCGGGGTCGATGCCGTAGGAGGCGGACCGGTCGCCCCAGATCCGCAGATGGAGGTGGGGGCCGGTGGACTGCCCCTCAGAGCCCATCAGGGCGATCTGCTGACCTGCCGCGACACGGTCACCGACGGAGACGTCCCGCCGGGACATGTGCCCGTACTCGGAGATCCTCCCGTCGGGGTGCTGGACCCGGATCCACTGGCCGTAGCCGGGCTCGCGCCCGGAGATGGTCACCTCACCGTCGCCCACGGCGTGGATCGGCGTCCCGACATTGTTGGCGATGTCGACGCCGTTGTGGCCGCTGTGGAAGTGCTGGGACACGAAACCGGCGGCCGGGCACGCCGCGGTTGCGGCCGCGGCGGTCCGCGCCGCGGCCGGAGCGGCGGGCACCAGCGCCGGCAGCAGAAGGGCCGCCGCCACGGCGAGGACACAGGCCAGTGCGCGTCGGGAAAGTCCAGCAAGCACGAGACGCTCCTCCCCCCTCGCAATCTCGGGGTGAATGGGATGGACGTGCGGGATACCCGCGTGGCCGAGGAGCGGGCGGTCTGGAAGGTAGCAACGGGACAGCCGCGGGAGACCCCGGAAGATGACGGACTGACAGACGTCGGCGCGTCGGCTATGCCGTTCGCCCCGGCCTCGCAGGGCCGGGCGGAGCGGCGGACGGCGCCGGCGCCCCTGGGATGCGGCGCATCATCGAGATTTCATCGGTCCTCCCTAGCGTGGCCGCGTTCAGACGACGGCCTGTGAACAGGGGAAGGACGGCTCGATGACGCGGAGGAGACACAGAGCGAGGCTGCCGATGGCGGTCGCGGCCGCGGTGGCGGTGGCGGTGATGAGCACGACGGCGGTCACCGGGCCCGCGGCCACCGGAGCGGCCGCCGCCGAACCGGGGCCGGACAAGCCGACGATCCGTTACACGGAGTACGGAATCCCGCACATCACCGCCTCCGACTGGGAGGGCCTCGGGACGGGCTACGGATACGCGGCGGCCAAGGACAACATCTGCACCCTGGCCGACACCTATCTGATGGTCAACGCCCAGCGCTCACGCCACCTGGGGCCCGATGGCAAGACGAGCCCCGGCAAGGACCAGAACACCACCACCAATCTCAACAGTGACCTGTACTTCCAGCGGATCAAGGACAACGGGGTGGTGGAGCGGCTGCTCGCCCTCCCCGCCCCCAACGGGCCGGAGCCGGAGGTGAAAGAAGCCATCCGCGGCTACGTCCGGGGATACAACCGGTACCTGTCCGAGACGGGCGTGAACAACATCACCGACCCGGTCTGCCGTGGTGCCGCCTGGGTGCGGCCGATCACGGAGCTGGACGTCTACCGGCACGCGCACGCCGAGATCATCATGGGCACCGCCGACGCGCTGCTGGACGGCATGGTGAACGCCACACCCCCGGGCGCGTCGGCCGCCGCGCCGCCGGCCTCCTCACCCGAGGCGGCCGCGAAGGCCCCGAAGACCTCGAAGACCCCGAAGGCCGCGAGGGCGAAGGCCGCCGAGACCGCCAGGAAGATCAGCGACGCGCTGGCGGCGAGCCACCGGCAGAGCATGGGCAGCAACGCCCTGGCGGTGGGGTCGCAGGGCGTGTCCGGCGGCACCGGCATGCTGCTGGCCAACCCGCACTTCCCGTGGCAGGGCAAGAACCGGATGTGGCAGAGCCACCTGACGATCCCGGGAAAGCTCAACGTCTCCGGGGCCAGCCTGCTCGGACTCCCCGCGGTGAACATCGGCTACAACGACAACGTCGCCTGGAGCCACACTGTCGCCACCGTCGCTCCCTTCGGACTGTTCGACGTGCAGGTGGATCCGCTGAATCCGACCAAGTACCTCGTCGACGGTAAATGGGAGCAGATGACCTCGCAGCAGGTCGGTGTCGACGTGCGGAACGCCGACGGCTCCATGGGCAGGGTCACCAGGACCCTGTGGTCCACCCGCTACGGACCGATCACCACCTCGATCCAGGGCATCCCCCTGCCCTGGGTCGTTAGCGCGCACGCGGTGCGCGACGTGAACATGGACAACCTGCGGGCGATGAACACCTGGTTCCGCCTGGACCAGGCCAAGGACGTCCACGACGTCGTGAACACCCTGGAGGCCACGCAGGGCGTCCCCTTCTTCAACACCGTCGCCTCCGACCGCAAGGGCAACGCCCTGTACGCGGACATCCAGGCCACCCCGAACATCACCGACGAGCACGCCACGTCGTGCCTCACCATGACCGGTCAGCTGCTGTTCAACCCGGGGCTGCGGCCGTCGAACGTGCCGCCCGTCTCGATCTTCGACGGCAAGCGCAGCGCGTGCGACTGGCCCAACGACCCGAACGCGGTCGCGCCAGGGCTGCTGGCCCCGCACAAGCAGCCGCGCCTCATCCGGTCCGACTTCGCGGGCAACGCCAACGACAGCGCCTGGCTGGCCCACCCCGACCAGCCGCTTTCCTTCCCCCAGGTGATGGGCGACGCCGCGACGCCCAGGTCGCTGCGGACCCAGGAGCTGATCCTGACCGCGCGGAACCGGATCAACGGCACCGACGGCCTGCCGGGCAAGGGCTTCACACCGGAGACCATGGGCACGTTGCTGTTCGCCGACAACAGCAGGGCGGCCGACCTGACCCTCAACGCGACGGTGGCGGCCTGCCAAGGCGCCCCCTTCGGGCTCGTCCTGGTGGACGGCAACCTCGTCAACGTGAGCGAGGCATGCCCGGTCCTGGCCGCCTGGAAGGACCACAACTACACGGCGGACAGCCGGGGATCCTGGCTGTTCGCGAACTTCTGGGTCCGCCTGCAAGGCGGCCAGTCGATCGACAAACTGCCGTGGCGGGTCGCATTCGACCCCAAGGACCCGGTCCACACGCCCAACTCGCTCGATTCCGGCAACTCCGCCGTCCGCGACGCGCTGGCCCGGGCGGTCCACGCGCTGCGCAAGGCGGGCGTGCCGCTGAACGCGCCCCTGTCGGACATCCAGAAGGTCACGCGCGGCCAAGAGCAGATCCCGATCCACGGCTCGATCGGCGAACTGGGCGTACTGAACGTGATCACTCCCGGCCAGGTCGACGGAAAGCTGGACATCGTCTTCGGCTCCAGCTTCATCCAGCAGGTGCGGTTCACCACCGAGGGACCGCCCGAGGCGTACTCCGTCATGGCCTACTCCCAGTCGGCCAACCCGAACTCACCGCACTACGCCGATCAGACCAAGCTCTTCTCGGCGGGCCAATGGGTGACCGAGCGGTTCACCGAGGAGCAGATCGCGGCCTCACCGGAGTTGCGGATCAAGGTTCTGGACTGAGCATGCCGATAACACTCACGAGATTCACCAGGAGGCACGCTGTGACAGGGAGATCGAACTGGTGGCGACTGGCGGTGGCGTGGATGATCGCCACCGTGGCCATGGTCGCGCCGGCGGCGTCGGCGCAGGCGACCGACGGCGGCACCACGCCGCCGCCGATGACGAACGGCTTCGGCCTGACCCAGGTCGGCACGGCGCAAGGAACCGCCACCAACTTCTACCTCACCGTAACCACGCCCGAGGTCGCGGGTGAGCAGCACATCAAGATCATTCTGCCGAGGGGCTACTACGACGACCCGGGCAGGCGCTACCCCGTGCTGTACTTCCTGCATGGATCGCCCGATGACCCGATCCAGCAGAACTACCCTGCCCTGACCATCTCGGACCAGATGATCACGGTCATCCCGGACGGCGGCGCACGGGGCTGGTACGCCAACTGGCTCAACCAGAAGACCGCGGCCGGTGCCCAGAACTGGGAGAACTTCCACCTCAAGCAGGTGATCCCGTTCATCGACGCGAACCTTCGCACCATCGCCACCAAGAAGGCGAGGGCCATCGCCGGCGTCTCCATGGGCGGCTTCGGAGCCTTCCACTACGCCCAGGCCCGTCCCGACCTGTTCAGCCAGACCGCGTCCCTGTCGGGAGACATCGACTTCTCGGCCCGGTCCATGGACCTGCGGTTCGCCGTCGTCGCCTCCCTCATCGACGCGACCGGCGCGATCTGCGGCTCCTCGTCCGGATCCTGCGACCCCAACGAATCCCCGTACAAGCCCGCGGTGGACAGTGACGCGGCGTTCGGTTCGCCGTACCCGGTGTTCAACGCCGACTGGCGCTGGAACGAGGTCGACCCGTCGCAGCACATGGACAGGCTCGCCAAGGGCGGAGTAGGGGTCTCCATCTACGTGGGCGACGGAGGCGGCTCACCCTTGGAGCCGGAGTTCTGGGTCGCCGGCGCGGCCAAGAACGTCAAGGCCGGCATGGACGCCCTGGGCATGTCCTACTACTACGTCAACTACGGCGACGGCTCCGGCTGGGGCACCCAGTGCAACGGCGGCCACAACGCCGGCTGCTGGGAACAGGACCTCCGGGACCTGATCCCGCGCTTGGAGAGGTCCTTCGCCGCCTGACGCTCCCGCACGTTCAAGCGCCCGCCGTCGGCCCCCGTCCACCGCTCGTGCGGTCCGGGGGCCGACGGCGGGCGCCTTCGTCACGTACGGGCCGGGCTGGAGGCGGCGTCAGGAGAGGCTTCCGGTGCGCACCGGAGAGAACCGCCGGAGCACAGCACGCCATCGGTGATTCGGTCGACCCCTCCGGGTTGTTAGGGTCGCCGGATGGAGCGCTGGGACGAGGGAGGCGTGCGCGCCCGGATACGGGAGCTGGCGGCGCGGGACCCGGAGCAGGCGCGCTTTGGGGCGGCCACGCATCGGTACATGTTGGAGCCCCCGCTGCCGGAGGCGGAGATCAGGGTGTTCGAAGACGCCCACGGCATCGATCTGCCGGCCGATTACCGCTCCTTCGTCGGGCGGGTGGGCAACGGCCCCGCAGGCCCCGCCCACGGGTTGATGCCGTTGACCCGTCCGCGCGCGGAGGCTGAGGACGACTGGGCCGTGGACGACGAGTGGGCCGAAGACCGGCTGCCCGGGCGGCTCGCCGCGCCGTTTCCTCTCACCGAACCCCTGGCCGGCCGGATCAACGTACCCACCGGTGACGTGACCCCGGGCACGCTCATGCTGGCCGAAGAGGGCTGCGGCATGTACATCCGTCTGATCCTGACCGGCCCGCACGCGGGCGAGATCTGGCGGATCGACCCGGACTGGGGCGGCTTCACCCCCGCGAGCCCCGGTTTCCGCGCTTGGTACACGACATGGCTGCAGCGCCCCTGAACCCCTCCATGACCCCGTCTGGCCACGCCGCGAAGCGAGCACCCCCTAGTTGATCGCGGGGCCCGAATCGTTCAGCCAGCCCCATTCCGACCATGTGGCGAACCCGGTCTGCCACCGGTGGTAGACACCGGCATGGCTGGTGCCGAACACCTCAATGCGACCGTCGGCGTTGTTGCTCGCACCGATCTCGGTGCCGCCGCCACCGAAGGTCTCCCACTGCGAGTACGCCGCGTTCGGGCCGGTCTGCCAGGAGTGGCTCGCGGTGGTGGCGTTGATCGCGAACACCTCGACCCGGCCGTCGACCGACCGTGACGTGGTCAGCTCGGCGTTGGAGACGCCGCCGGTGCCCGTCCACTCCGACCACGTGGTCGGGCTGGTCTGCCAGCGGTGGAACACACCGTTGGCGTTGGAGGCGAACACCTCGATACGGCCGTCCTGGTTGTAGCTGGCCGTGACGTCGTGGCCGCCGCCGCCGAAGTCCTCCCAGGCCGACCAACCGCCGTTCACACCCGTCTGGTACAGGTGCTTGAACGTCGAGTCGGACAGCGCGAACACCTCGAGTCGTCCATCGGGTGCGTTCTCCACGGCGAGGCGCGATTTGGCCGGGCCGCCGACGACGTCTTCCCACCCGGCCCAGCCACCGCTGGGCGCGGTCTGCCAGCGGTGGAAGACGCCGTTGGCGTTGGAGGCGAACACCTCGATACGGCCGTCGGCGTTGTTGCCCGCCGCCAGCCGGTGTCCACCGGTGCCGAAGTTCTGCCAACCGGACCAACCCGCACTCGGCGCGGTCTGCCACATGTGGTCGAACGTGGTGTCCGACAGCGCGAACACCTCCAGCCGGCCGTCCGCGTTGGACGCCACCGCCAGCTGCGCGTTGCGCGGACCGCCCGCGAACCGCCACTGCGACCAGGCGCCGTTCACCGCGGTCTGCCACGAGTGGTACACGCCGTCCGCGCCGGCGGCGAAGGCCTCCAGCCGCCCGTCCGCGGACCGGCCCGACACCACACGGCCCGAGGCGTACGGGTGCTTCGGGCCGCCGCCCGTGCCGGCCCACAGCGCGTTGGCTATGAGTGCGGCGTCGCCCGCCTCGATCCCGTACAGGTGGCGCAGATCCTCCCGCGGTTGCTGGACACGCCAGCACACCTCGCCGATCGGCGCGTTGTTCCACGACCCGCCCTCATACACTCGTTCCATCGCGTCGAGGAAGGCGTTGGTGGCGTAGGTCGGGTTCAGACGCTGTTCCCGGCTGCCCCACCAGTCCTGCTGCTGGAACAGCCCCACGCTGGTGTGGTCGACGGGCTGGGAGTAGTTGTTCATGCTGCTCTCCACGATGATCGTGGCGATGGCGATCGTCGCGGCTCGCGGGTTGAGTCCCCGGTCCTTCACCGCCTGCGTGACCATCCTCGCGCAGGAGATCTTGTACGCGCTGAGGTAGCCGGCCATCTTCGCGTGCAGCTGCGGGTTGAGCTGGTCGGCCATGATGGCGTCGGTGGGTGACGGGCCGGCCGGATCACATGGCACGGTCGGAATGGCGAACCCCTGGGGGCCACTGAAATACCGGGACACGCCCGAGCGGTCGTCGCCCCGGCCCGGAACGGGCCCGGGTTGCGCGACGGCGACCGAGGCGGTCATCCCGATGACCAACGCCCAGACGCCGGCCACGACGGCCAGTCTGGTGAACACGCGGTGTAAGCCGGTTCTTGCCACTGTGTGTACCCCTCCGTTGTGGAGTGAAGTCGGCGGAATTCAGCTGATTCCGGGGATCGGCGGCCGACGGTAGAGGGCGCCGATGAAATCCCGATGGAACGGGCCTCCACCCCGGCCTCAGGGTTTGGGTTTCATCGGGATGTCATTGGCTGCTGTCACTGTCGTCCGGTGACCTTGGCCGACTAGATGGGGAGTATCGAATGCGGGCAAGAAAGTTCGCGGCCGCGCTGGCCGGACTCGTGCTGACAGCCGGGCTTTCAGTGGCGCAGGGATCCGCGGCGCAAGCACAGACAGCGGCTTCCTGCGAGGGCACGTACACGATCGTTGTCGGCGGCACGGGAAGTTCGTGGAACAACGACGGCTTCACCGGCAACATCCAGCAGCACGTCGGGTATCCCACCCAGATTCCCAACGGCGCGAGCGCCCGCGCAGGCGTCAACGAGCTGAACCGGCTGGTACGTAACCAGCGCGCCGCGTGTCCGGACCAGCACGTCAAGATGGGTGGCTATTCTCTGGGCGCCGCGGTGGTGCACATCTGGGTCACCGAGAACTGGATGACGTTCGGCAACGTCAACGCCATTCTCATCGCGGACCCCAAGCGCCAGGGCCCGCCCGGAGCCAATGGTGGAGCCGTGCCGTTCGGCGGTTTCGTCGGTGCCCCGCTCGCCGGTGCCGACAGGTTCTTCGGAAACGTGCCGGTCAAGACCATCTGCCACTGGGACTACGTCTGTGACGAGTCCGCCGGCATTTGGACCTACCCGGGCAACCACGTCAACAACTACCCGCACGACTTCAACATGGATCACCACAACGACAGCGCCAACGAGGAATGGTACAACGGCGCCTGGTATCCCGCTTCCTGGTAACCGGAGAGGGCGCAAAAGCCGAATGCTTCGCCATCTGTCATCGGCCCCGGAAAACCGGTGCCGCTGGCAGGTGGTGAAGCGCCCGCGCTGTTCGGGACCGCGTCACCGACGTTTCGTCGCACCATGACGATGCGCCCGCGGCCGCCCGGCCGAGGGGGAGAGGCCGAGGCCGGCTTCGTCGCCGCACAGAATCATCTGGTGCGTCCGCCGCAGCATCCTGCTCGGAGGAACCCCCAGGTCGTCGGCGAGACGGCGGCGGGCGCGGTCGAACACAGTCAACGCGTCGGCCTGCCGGCCGTTACGGTACAGAGCCCGCATCAGCATCGCGGCCAACGGCTCGTTCAGGGGGTGCGCCGCGGACAGGGCGAACAGCTCGGCGAGCGCTTCCGAGTCCTGGCCCAGCCGCAGCTGCCACTCCAACTTCCGCTGTACGATGGCGATCCTGCGCTCGGTGAGCCGCAGCCGCTCCAGTTCCGCGAGCGGCCCGGGCAGACCGGCCAGAGGCTGCCCGCGAAACAGCTCCAGCGCCTGGGCACACAGGCGGACCGCCTCGGCCGGTTCCCCCGCCCGCTCGGCCGCCCCGATGACGGTGACCAGTTCCTCCATACGTGCCACGTCCACGTCGACCGCCCCGGGCACCAGCTGGTACCCACGCCGGGCGAACTCAATGACCGCGCCCGGAGACTCCCCGCCCCGCAGGGCCTTGCGTAACCGATAGACGTACACCGGCACCACGTTCCCTGCCGGCGGCTCCATCCCCCACACGTCATCGAGCAGTTCCTGCTGGCTGAGGCTCCGTCCCGTGCCCAGTGCCAGCGCCGCCAGTACGGCCTGCTGGCGGGGATGCCCCAGGTCCAGGGGCCGCCCGTCCTGCCAAGCCTGCAGCGGCCCGAGCAAGGAAATCCGCACCTTGGCCCCGCCCGCCCGGCCGGCGGCGGTCCGCGACACCTGGCTCACCGACTGCGTACGCGGCCCACGCCCTGGCACGACCAGCCCGCAGTCGAAGGCGTGGACGATGGCGGCGGCCCGGTCACGCAGACCGAGCTTCACCAGAATCCGCGCGAGGTGTTCGGCGACGGCACCCTCGGAAACTCCGAGGGCGGCGCCGATCTCGTCGTCCCGCAGGCCGCAGCCCACGGCGGCGAGCACCTTGCGCTCCTGCTGCCCGAGCACGGTGGCAGTCGGGCGTTCGGTGGTGACGGTCGTCGGCATCGCTGCTCCCCGTACTCCGGACTGTCGGTCTGGCGGGCGCCGACGACAAGGTAGAGGGGGGAGCGCCGGGCAAGGCATCCGGAACGATCCGGAGTGACACGCGCGACCTGGGCTCCTTGGTGCTCCGTCGGTGTTCTGCGGGCCGGTTCCCCAGCTGTTCGCCAACGCCCAGGCCGACACCGTTGGTCAGCCCGCGAGCGCCCGCGAGGAGCACCTGCTCCTCGCGGGCGGTGACGGGGGAGACCGGCTGGGCCACGGGCCGCCCGGCGGGCAGGTCCGCGAATGCCTGGAGCGGACGGACGGTGACACGTGGAGCCACGGCCCCAGCGGCGGCGACGAGTTCCGGAGTGACGCCGCAGCGCCTCCTCCGGACGACGGTCGTTCGACGGCAGGGTGCCGCCCGTCAGGGTCCGTTGTCGGGCGGCGCGTTGCCCTCGCCCGACAAGCGTCCGCCCGGGGGCTCCGGGCATTCATGCATCGTCCCTGGGCCACCGACTGCCTTTCATGCCGCCTTTCCGCACCGGACGCGGACCAGCGTGACCGTCCGCCGCACACCGGCGCGCGATGTGACGTCCGGCCGTCGTCACTTCTCTGTCCCTTCCAGGCACCACCCGCACCGAGGATCCGGACCCCCGGGGCCGGCGCCGTCCGACGAGCCGCACGGACAGCCCGTCCCGGAGCCGCGGCAGCGAGCTCTCCGCCCATGCGTGCGGGTGGCGGACCGGTGCGGCTACGTGTGGACATACGTGGTTTCCCGGATGCCCGTGGGGCCCGGCTCTGTGAGGATCGCTCCAGAGCCGTGAGGCGGGGCGGGCGGCCGGATGCTCCGGCGTTCTTCTCCCTTGGGTCGGAGTTGTCTCGGCCGGCCGACACGTCACCGGCGTCGGGCAATGTGCGGGCAGTACAGGGAAGGCAACGCGTGAACCAGCGTCAGCGAGTGGAGTTCCACGCCTCGTGCGGGCACCTGATCTCGGCTCCGGCCGACCGCGCCGAACTGGACGTGCGTTGCCCCCACTGCCACCAGGTGGTCCGGGCCCCGTCGGCCGATGTGCCCTACGCCTCACCCGTGTTCGCGCCTGGTGCTCCTGCTGCGCCGCCGGACGGCCGCCAGCAGGCCGTCCGTCCCGCGCCCGCCGGGGCGGCGGAGCCGACCGCCCTGACCGCCGTGTACGTGACCGCCCTGGTGGCCGGTGCGCTGGGCGCCGCCCTCGTCTACCTGGTCATGTTCGATGAGCTGTCCGAGTCCGAGCTGGTGACGGTCACGCCGCTGTGGTTCTTCCCGATCGTCTTCGGCCTGTACGGTTTCGTCTCCCAGCGGCTGCTGCGCCGAATCGCCGCGGGACGCGCGGGAACCCTCGGCGAGGCGGCCCGCCTGTCGATCGATGTCGCCGGTGCCTGGGCGGCCCTGGTGCTCTTCCCTTTCCTGGTGCTGAGGTGGCGCAGCTCTCTGCTGGTGTCGCTGGCGGCGGCGGTCTTCTGGGCCGTGCTGCTGTGGCTCTTCTTCGCTGTGCTCTTCCCGACCCTCTGAGCGCCGCCACGGCGTCACGCAACGCGACGAAGGAGACCGACAGATGACGTCGCTCGGCTCGACGGCCCGGATGCGTGACCGCGTCCGTGAGGTGCTGGGCACCCGTGGGGGGCGCAATCGGTGGCTGACCTTGCTGATGGCGGGCAGTGTGCTGGCCGGTTGTTCGGCCCCGCCGGAGGACAGGGGTTCCCGGCAGAGCGGTTCTCCCCCCGCCGGGGTGTCGCCGGGCGCGTCGGCCGTTGCGTCACCCAGCGCCGGGGCGACCCCGTCGGGCGGTTCTTCCGCCGCCCCTTCCGTCTTCACACCGGATGCCTCCCTCGTCCCCCGGACCTCGAAGGACGGGCGACGCCTGGCCGAATCCGTCGTACTCGTCCCGCGCGACTGGGGACGGGGGTTCGTCGCCCGGGAGCCGGGCGCCGGCACACCGGGCACCTGGGCCGTGCTGGACGAGAGCTGCCGCTGGGGGCGTGAGAACCTGCCGCGGGGGGTGCTGGCGAGCGCGTCCCGCTACAGCAGGCTGCCTGCCGGCGGGGGCAAGGGCGCGGTCGAGGTGACGGCCGTCACCACGGTGCACTCCTCCGTCCTGGGCGCCGACGAACAGCTGAGCACCACCCTCGAAGAGGTGTTGCGCTGCCCGGAGCAGCTGCCCCGGTCCGACGAGCGGATCACGGGTCTGATGTCGCTCGGCACCGCCTTCGGCGCCCGCGAGCAGGAGTACGCCGACGACTCCGTCCTCGAGGCCGGCGAGTACGTCGGCAACGGCGGTGCCGCACAGCCGTACCGGTGGATGGTCGCCCGGCTGGGCACGGTCGTCGTGGCCGTCTCCGTGACGGGCGCGAGGGGGAACACCGAGCGGGAACTCCACCAGTTGGGCAGCGAGGCCCTGGCTCGGATGCTGACGCGCGTCGAGCAGTGGCTGAAGGAGAAGTGATGGAGCCGCTGCGTGATTCCGACCCCGCCAAGCTGGCGGGGCACCGGCTGCTCGGACGTCTCGGTGCGGGTGGCATGGGTGTCGTGTACCTGGCCCGCTCGGCCGGCGGATCCCTGGTCGCCCTGAAGGTGATCCAGGTCGAGTACGCCGAGGACACCGATTTCCGCGAGCGGTTCCGTCGCGAGGCGGAGACCGCGCGCCGGATGACCAGCCCGTGGGTGGCGTCCCTCGTGGACGCGGACCCCGAGGCGGCGCAGCCCTGGCTGGCGACCGCGTTCGTTCCCGGCCCCTCGCTCGGCGAGGCGGTCGCCGCACACGGGCCGCTGCCGGTGCGGAGCCTGCGGGTGCTGGGCGCGCGGCTCGCCGAGGCGCTGCGGGAACTCCACGCGGCGGGTCTCGTGCACCGGGACGTCAAGCCCGGCAATGTGCTCCTCGCACTCGACGGGCCCCGGCTGATCGACTTCGGTGTGGCCCGCGATTCCGAGGACACGGCGCTCACGTCGACCGGCGTCGTGGTCGGCACACCCGGGTTCCTGCCACCGGAACAGGCGCGGGGCGGACAGGATCCGGGACCGGCCGGAGACGTCTTCTCGCTGGGCTGTGTGCTGGCCTTCGCGGCGACCGGCCGCCCGCCGTTCGGTACGGGCTCGATCGACGCGCTGCTGTACCGCACCGTGCACGACACGGCGGACGTGGAGGGTGTTCCGGCGGAGCTCGCCGCGGTGGTGGGCGCCTGTCTCGAGAAGGACCCGGAGCTGCGGCCCACGGCCGGGGCACTGTCCGAGGCCCTCACGGCCACGACGCCCTCGTCGCCCGCCTCGCCTCCCGACCCGCGGGAGGCCCTGCGTGCGGTACCTCCCCGGGCACCCGACGATGCTGCGGGCGGCGAGGAGGAGCCGGCTCCCGGCGCCGAGGCCTGGCTCCCGGAGCCGTTGGTCCGGCTGATCGCGGAACGGTCGGCCGCCGGGCTCACGCTTCCCGCCGTCGACGACACCGAGTTCGACCCCGCGTCCGCCGGTACCGCGGCGGCGGACACCGCGGCCGCTCAGCCGTCCGCCCGTACCGTCGGCAGGCGCCGCTTCCTGCTCATGGCCGGGGGCGCGGCGGCCGTCGCGGCCGGGGGCGGGCTGGCCACGTGGTGGGCGCGCTCCGGTGACGGCGGGAACGACGGCCCCGCTCCGAAGGCCACCGGTCCGGTGCACACCCTCGGCCTGCACGCCGACCTGACCGGCGATCAGAAGGCGGTCGGCCGGGCGCAGGAACGAGGGCTGCGGCTCGCGGTCGACGCGTTCAACTCCCGTGCGACCAGGCCCTTCACGCTCGCCGTGAAGACGGTGGACGACGGTGGCGATCCGGCCCGGGCGGCCGAAGCGGCCAAGAAGCTCGCCGCCGACCGTTCGGTGCTGGCCGTGGTCGGTCCCACCACGGACGCCACCGCCATGGCCTCACTGGCGGCCTACGACGCCGCCTCGCTGCCGCTGATCGCGGTCTCCCCCGGCGCCACCGTGCTGGGGGTGCTGGGCAGCCGGTCCCTCCTGCACGCCCGGGCGACCGACACGGTCCTGCCGCTCTACCTCGACGCGTACCTGCGCGGTGTCGCGAAGTCGCGCACCGTCGGGATCGTCGACGACCGGGCGGCGGACGCCCACGCCTGGGAGATCAGCAGCTCCCTCAGCAGGATCCTGCAAAAGGAACGTCTGCCGGCCGTGCCGAAGGTGGTCAGCGCGTTGCGCACCGATTTCGGGCCGACCCTGGACGCCCTGCTGGCCGGCGGAGCCGATTCGGTGGTCTTCGCCGGCCATCACGACCGTGCCGCGCTGCTGGCTCGGGAACTGACCAGCCGCGGCTTCAGGGGGGCCAGAGCCGCCGCACAGGGAGTGCTCGACGACCGGTTCCTGTCCGCCGCGGGGGACGCCGCCGACGGCTGGGTGATCGTCGCCCCGGTCATGGACGCCACCGCGGCACCCGAGGCCAAGGCGTTCACGGCCGCCTACCGCAGGCGTTTCGACGCCGATCCGGAGCGCTACGCCGTGGAGGCGTACGACGTGGCACAGCTTGCCGTGCGCGCTCTGGGCGCGCTCTCCGCCGCGCGCCGCACCCGGCAGAACCTGAGGACGGCCCTGCGCTCGGCCACGTACAAGGGGATCTCCAAGAACTTCGCGTTCGACAAGGCGACCGGCGCCCTGGTCGTCGACGGCGGCGGGGTCTACCTGTGGAAGGCCGGCGGCGGCCGGTTCGCGTACCAGGGCGCGGCACCTTTCCAGGTGTCCGGCTGAGGGGACGCTGATGGAGCCGTTGCGCGGCGCGGACCCGTCGAGGATCGCGGGCTACCGGCTGGTGCGCCGGCTGGGCGCGGGCGGCATGGGCGTGGTGTACCTGGCCCGCTCGCCCGGAGGCGCGCTCGCCGCGGTGAAGGTGATCCGCGCGGCGCACGCGGACGACGCGGGCTTCCGGGCCCGTTTCCGCCGGGAGGTCGAGACGGCGGGCAGGGTCGTCAACCCCTGGGTGGTGCCGCTGCTCGCCGCGGACCCGGACGCCGAGTCCCCGTGGCTGGCCACGGCGTTCGTGCCGGGGCCGTCGCTGGCGGAGGCGGTGGAGGCGTACGGCCCGTTGCCGTACGGGACCGTCCGCGTCCTGGGGGCGCGGCTGGCCGAGGCCCTGGACGCGGTGCACGGTGCGGGCCTGGTGCACCGGGACGTCAAGCCCGGCAATGTGCTGCTCGCGGTCGACGGGCCCCGGGTGATCGACTTCGGTATCGCCCGGATGCCGGAGGACACCGCGCTCACCGCCAGCGGGATGGTGGTCGGCTCCCCCGGGTTCCTCTCCCCCGAACAGGCGCAGGGCAGGGGCCGCGAGATCGGGCCGGCCAGTGACGTCTTCTCACTCGGCTGTCTGCTGGCCTACGTCGTGACGGGCGAACGTCCCTTCGGCCGGGGGTCCGCGGCCGGGACGTTGATGCGCACGGTCCACGACGAGCCGGACCTGGACGGCGTGCCGGAGCCGTTGCTGCCACTGCTGAGGGCGTGTCTGGCGAAGGAGCCCGGCTCCCGGCCGGACGTGCCCGAGGTACGGCGGGCCCTGGACGGTGCGGGCGGGACCGGGGGCTGGTTGCCGGAGTCCCTGATCCGGCTGATCGCGCGTCGTTCGACCGCCGTGCTCGCCCTGCCGGCCGTCGAGGCGACCGAGGTCTCCGTGGCGACGGCGGCCGGCTCTGCCGCGGTGCCCGAGGCACCGCCCGGCGACGAGACGGTCGTCGGCCGGGGCACTACGCGTCGTCGCTTCCTGGTACTCGGCTCGGCCGCCGGGGTCCTGGCGGCCGGCGGAACGGCGGCCTGGTGGACGGCGAACCGCCCCGTCCTCGGCTCGGCGGCGGGCGGCGCGAAGGCGCCGCTTCCGCGTCTGGTGGTCGCCCTGCACGCCGATCTGAGCGGCGGCGGCCGTGCGACGGGCCGCGCGCAGGAGAACGGTGTCCGGCTCGCCGTCGACCACCTCAACTCCCGAGCCGGCCGCGGCTTCGACCTGGCGCTGCAGGTGCACGACGACGCGGGCAGCACGGCCCGGGCACGCCAGGTCGCGCGGCGGCTGGCGGCGGACGACCGGGTCAGCGCCGTGATCGGGCCGACCATCGACGCCTGCGCGAAGGAGACCCTCGGCCTCTACCAGCAGGCGGGGCTCCCCATGGTCACGGTGTCGGTCGGCCTCGATGAGGAGTCCACCACCACCTACCGGGTGTACGCGGCCACCCGCCCCGGTGACACGACCCTGGTTTCGCCAGTCGCCACCCACCTCGTCCGCACCGCCGGGGCCCGCAGGACGGTGCTGATCGAGGATGCCGCCGAGGGCGACTTCAGCTGGCGTCTGTGCGCGGCCGTCGACGAGGCCGTGCGGTCCGGGCAGCACACCACGGTCCGGCGCACCCTCGCCGCAGCGGACGACTCGGACGGCGACTTCCGTGCCCTCGCCGAGTCGGTGACGCACGCGGGAGCGGACGCGGTGGTGTTCGCCGGCGGGTACGCGCGGGCCGCGCGGCTGGCCCGCGCGTTGCGTTCGGCCGGCTTCTCCGGTGCGCGGCTGGCCACTCAGCGCGCCCTCGACTCGCGTTTCCTCGCCTCGGCGGGCGATGCCGCCGAGGGCTGGGTGTTCGCGACGGCCTTCCTCGATCCGGCCGGGGTGACGGCCGCGAAGCCGTTCGTCACCGCCTATCGTGCACGCTTCGGCACCGCCGCGCCCTGGTACTCCGCCGAGGCCTACGACGCGACACTCTTCGTGGCCCGTGCCATGACGGCCCTGGGCGCGTCGCGCGCGAAGCGGGGCGCGATCGTGGGCCAGTTGCGCGAGACCGACCATCAGGGGATCACCAAACGGCTGCGCTACGACTCCGCCACCTATCGCTACACGGACGCCATGTACCTGTTCCGGGCGACCGGGGGCGCCTTCCGCTGCCTCGGGGACTACCGGGACGTCACGGCCTGAGCCACGCCTCGTGCCCCGTCCGGTGTGCCGTCCGGCGGGTCGTTCACACGCGACGGTCCCGGGCCGCACGCACCACCAGGCCGGCCAGTGCCGAGCGGGACGGCACGGACGTCTTCCGGTAGACCGCCGACAGGTGTGTCTCGATCGTGCGGGGGCTGAGGTGCAGCTTCGTCGCGATGGCCTGGTTGCTCAGCCCCTCGGCGACGAGTTCGGCGATCTCCCGTTCACGGGAGGTCAGCCCGTCGAGCTCCGTGGGTGCGGGCGAGGGTTCCCCGGCCGGGGGGCGCACGAGCGAGGCCAGGTCGGACAGCAGGCGCGCGCCGCCGCCGTCGG
Source organism: Streptomyces sp. STAM6 (assembly GCF_054963715.1). Classification (NCBI taxonomy): domain Bacteria; kingdom Bacillati; phylum Actinomycetota; class Actinomycetes; order Kitasatosporales; family Streptomycetaceae; genus Streptomyces; species Streptomyces sp. STAM6. The sequence goes on from NZ_JBUEFZ010000026.1 coordinate 29,862, forward strand.
CGAGACGGCGGGCCCGCTCCCACATCGCGACGGCGCGCGGGCCGTCGCCGGCGGCCTGCGCCTGGACCGTCGCCAGGAGCAGGGAGTACGCCTCCCAGAGCGTGGCACCGGACGGCGCGTACTGCTGCGCGGCGCGCTCGAAGAGGCGGGCGGCCGTGCGGCTGTCGCCGCGGTGCTGGGCGAGCGCCGCCTCGGCGCGCAGTGCCGCCCCGCGCTGACCGTGCAGGCCCATCCGGTCGGCTTCCTCGGCGGCTCGTGCGGCCCAGCGCCCGGCCCGCTCGGTGTCGCCGACGGCGATGGCGGTGCTGACGAGGGTGTCGAGCTGGCCGGGGCGTATGGAGGGCTGCAGTCCCAGCAGTTCGGGACCGCCTGCGCTCAGGATGGCCTCCTGCGCCCGGTGCGGGTCGCCGCTGACGAGCGCCGTGTGACCGAGCATGCACTTGGCCAGCGACGCCCACCAGTGTCTGCTTCCACCGGCGGCGGCCACGGCCTCCTCGGCGGTCGTCAGGGCCCTGGTGTCACCCAGGGGGCACCGCACGAGCAGGATCAGCGCCTTGAAGCACAGGGTGAAGGCCAGGAGGTCGCCGCTGCCGATGGCTCGTGCGACGGCTTCCGCCTCGTCCGCCGCCTGCAGGGCGGACGGCAGCCGGCAGGTGCTGAGGTGCACGAACGCCTTGCTGCTCAGCAGGTGCGGCAGGACGTGGACCTGGCCGCTGCGGCGGGCGATGTCCAGGCCCCGGTCGGCGTGGCGTTCCGCGGCGTCGTAACGCTCGAGCAGGGCTTCCGCCCAGGCCAGCCAGACCAGCGACTCGCACAGTTCGGTGAGGTTGGGATCGGTGAGGCCGTCCGCGAGTCCGGCCGCGGCATCGGCGAACCGGCGGGCCGCCGCCGTCTGCCCTTCGTACGCCTCTCCCAACGCCCCCAGCGCCAGGGCCCCCAGCTCTCCCATGAGGTCGCCGTGGGAGCGGGCGACGGCGAGGGTCCGCGCGATCTCGTCCCGTACCTCGGGGTAGGAGACCGTGTTCAGGGCGGCCATGCCGAGGGCGAGTCCCATGGAGACCGCCTGGCGGGGCTCGGGACCCGGACTGCGGGTCAGTTCCCGCCGCAGCAGAGCTGTCGCTTCCGGGGAATGGCCGAGATGCCGTTCCATCATGGCGCACAGCGCGATCGCGTCCCTGCGCAGCGCCGTGCCGTCCTGCCCGGACGCGCTGATCAGCGTGTGCAGCAGGTCACGGCTCTCCCGCAGGCTGCCGCCCACACCGAGGGCTCTGGCGCGCGCCAGCTGGAGCTCTCCTCGCTGCTGGGCGCGGGCGGGCGTGTCCGGCGTGATCCGGAGGACGACGTCCAGCAGATGAGCGGCCGTCGCCGGCGCCGTGTGGGCGAACTGGGCGGCCGCCTCGCGCAGCACGGCCGCCGACACGGGATCCCAGCCGACCAGGGACCGCTCGACATGGTGAGCGCGCTCGGCGGCGGAGGCGCCTGCCCGGGCCAGTTCGTCCGCCGCGCCGCGGTGGATCTCGGCGCGGCGTGGTGCGGCGGTGTTCTGGTAGACCACGGCCCGCAGCAGCGGATGGCGCAGGGTCCAGCGGCCGTCGGGGCCCATGCGCAGCAGATCGCGCCGGGTCAGTGCGCCGATGCAGCCGTCGAGTTCCTCCGGCGTGGTGGGGCCGGTCGTCCGGCTCAGCATCGCCGGCGTCGCATGGTCGCCGAGGACCGCCACCGCTTCGACCGTACGGCGCTGCGTCGGGGTCAGCGGGGTCAGTTCGTCCAGGAGCAGGGATGCCAGTCCGCTCGGCACTCCGGACGCGGTGTCGTCGTGGGCCCGGACGGAGGTGCCGGGCGCCGGCGCGCCGTTCCGGTAGGCGTGCAGCAGGCAGTGGAGGTAGAGCGGGTTGCCCTCGCTGGATGCGTAGATCCTCTTCGCGTCGCCCGGTGACAGGTCGGAGGCGAGCGCCTCGATCGACGCCTGCTCGGGCAGCGGCCGGAGCGCCATCGGCAGTACGGCCCCGCTGTCGGCGCCGCGTGTCAGGGCCGCGGCAAGGGAGTGCGGCGTCTGCCGTTCTCGTCGGGCCACGACCAGAAGCACCCGGCCGGCCACCGGGTGCCGGATCAGGTGGTCCAGCAGCTCCAGCGACGCCGGGTCCGCCCAGTGCAGGTCGTCCAGGGCCATCACCAGCCCGCCGCGTTCCCCCAGCCCGGTCAGCACGTCCGCGACCGCGCGATAGAGGCCGAAACGGTCACGGTTGCCCGGCCCCGACGCCGTGCCGTGGAGACGGTCGGCTCCGCGGAGTACCGGCGCGGCCGCCTCGGGCAGGGCATCCGAGTGGAGAAGGGCACGATCGGTGTCGGCGAACGCGTCCGTGAACGGCTGGAACGGAGTGTGCCACTCGTACTCCGTGGCCCGGCCGCGCAGCACGGTCAGCCCACCCTGCCGTGCCCGCGCGCAGAGCTCGCTCAGCAGCCGGCTCTTCCCCATGCCGGCGTCTCCGCAGATGTCCACGACAGCGGGACCGCCGTCCTGCCCCAGACCGCCGACCACCGAGATGAGCCGCTTCAGTTCGTCAGCCCTGCCGACCAGCATCGTCGCCGCCCCGTCCAACGCGGCACCAGCGCGTCTCCGTTCCCCACCCAGCCCGCGTGATCATTCCCCAGTGGTCGCGCCTCCGCAACCTGGCCACAACCGGCCGCCCCCCATAGAACTACGACGCCGCGGAGCCGGCAACGACCTGGGTCTCAACGGCTGCACCGTTCGGGTTTCGCACTGCCGCTCATCACTTCAGGGGGTCGTGCCCCCAGTTCATGAGCGAATAGCGCCACCGGGTCTCCGTGACGTCACCGCCGGGCCGCTGCTTGATGTGCCGGTGGACGTATCCGACGACCTTGCGCATGTGCGCGAGGTCGTCGTCGCTGAGCTCCGCCTTCTTCGTGTGCAGGAGGTCGACGATGCGCCGCCCGGAGGCGTGTCCGACGCTCTCGCCGCCGTCGCTCTGTCCCACGCTCTTCGACTCGTCCGTCGCCAGCCACTTCTCCAGTTCGGCGGCCGTCATGTTGACCGCGTCCGTGAACGCCTTCCGTGTCTCTTCCCGATCACCGTCCCCCGGCTTCGCGGCCGTCACGCGTTCTTGCCCCTCCTGCGCAGGGCACCCGGTTTGTGCACGGCCGAGCGGCCGGACTTGTCGCTCTCCACCTCGTACTGCGGCTCGTCCTTCGACGCGTCGACCGTCCGGCCCGCGGCCCTGGTCCGGTCCGTGATCTTCTTCTTGACCTTCCCCGCCACGGTCTGCCCATGGCTCTTCCACGACACCCGGTCGCCCTTGTTCAGGCCGTCCTTCTTCGACACGATCCGCTCCTTGGCTCGGCGGGCTCTCTGGAATGCCTCCAGCCTTGGGCAAGACACCCGGTGCCGCATCCGCAGGCGGTCCACGAGGAGCGGTGGCCGCTATCGGGTGAGCAGCCGGTGGAGCTCGGCCTCGAAGACGTGCCGGTGGCGGGGTTCTACCGGGACCGGCTCCCCCCACTCGTCGAAGAGATCGAGCAGCATCCGTCCGAGGAGCTGCACCTCGGCGGGGTCGACCAGCTCGCAGCCGGTCTCCCAGACGGACCGGGCGCCGCGGATCGGGTCGAGTTCCCCGCGGGCGACGCGTTCCGACGTCCACCGGATCAGGGTCCACCGGGCGGCGTCGACCTCACCGCGGTCGAGGGGTGTGATGCCGAGTTCGTGCGTGGTGGCGGCGAACAGCTCGGCGGCTTCGGCGTCGGCAGCCCGTGCGAGTCCTGCCAGCAGCCGCAGCGAGAGGGAGTCGACGCCGGCGAGAAGGGCGTCGACGGCTGCCTCGACCAGCTCGGCACCTCGCGGCCGGAAGGGGTGAGGGGCGTCCCCCATGTCGTCGGCGAGCACATGCAGCCGGGCGAGGGCCGGCGGCGGACGGTGTCCGGTCATGAGTTCACCGGGAGGAGGCGGCGAGGGAGTCGGGGAGCCGGCTCGCCGGGGACGACGACGTGCCGGTCGGGGCCGGGATCCTGCCGCAGAACTCGGCCTCGATGACGTTGATGTAGAGCGACGGGTCCCGTAGCCAGTCGCCGTTGGCGTTGAAGGTCAGCTGGTGCTTTCCGTCCTTCGTGCCGACCATCGCGGAGAGGGAGCCGTTCGTACGGCCGCTTTTGCCCACCACCCGCACGCCGCAGGACAGCTCGGCGAACTCGACCCCGAGTCCGTAGCCGGTCCCTTCGCCCGCCGGGGTCTCCTCGAGCATATCCTTCAGCTGTGCGGCGGGCAGCAGCTCACCGCGCATCAGGGCACGGTGGAAGCGGTTGAGGTCGCCGCTGGTGGAGATGATGTCGCCGGCGGCGCCCAGCCAGGTCATGTTCTGCTCGGTGGCGTCGTGGACGGTGGCGCCGGGGTCGGTCCGGTGGAGGCGGGAGTAGCCGACGGGGTGCGGGTCGGGCATCCGCGGCGACGTGCCGGGGAAGGACGTCCCGCGCAGTTTCAGCGGCTTGATGATGCGGCGGGTGGTCTCCTGGGCGTAGGTACGGCCCGTCGCCCTCTCGATGACCATGCCGGCGATGACGAAGTTGGTGTTGGAGTACACCGGAGTCCTCTCCGGGTCGGGGAGCGGTGGGCGCTTCAGCGCGACCGTGACGAGTTCCTCGGGCGTATGGGTGTCGTACCGGTGCTGCGGGAAGCCGGGACCGGCGGCGTCGTGCAGGAAGTCGGGGTCGTCCGTGTAGTCGGCGATGCCGCTGGTGTGGTTGAGGAGCCGGCGCAGGGTGATCTCGTCGCCGTCGTAACCGTTCCCGCGCACCAGGCCGGGCAGCCACTGCCCGACCGTGTCGTCGAGGCTCAGTTCGCCTTCCGCCTCCAGCTGGAGCAGGACCGTCGCGATGAACGTCTTGGTGATGCTGGCGCCGCGGAAGTGGTCGCGGGCGGAACGCTTCCGGCCCGTGGCGGTGTCCGCGTGACCCGCCGTGCCGGCCCACCTCTCGTCGCCGTTGCGGGTTGCGGCGGCCACTCCGGGCAGTCCGCCCTTGACGACCAGGTCACGCAGTGCGGCCCGGGTCGCCTCGTGTCCGCGCTGGTTCCGCGCCGCGTGTGCGGCCGGGGCGACCGTGGCGCCTCCCACGGCCGCGGCCAGCGCCAGCGCGAGTAAGGCGGATGCAGCCCTCTGTTTCATGAATACGCCCCTCCGGGTCACCAGGGGGCCGGTGGCGGCCCCTGTGGGGGGAAGGACGCCGGACGCGGGTCCGGGGTTGGGCCGCGGATAATGGCGTCAACCGAGCTGAGACGAAGGATCGCATGACACTGCAGGAGGGCCGGCGGGTGAAGCTGGCGAGGGACCTCGCGCTGGGGTCGGTCACCGTGGCCGACGGTGCCCCGACGGAGCCGGGTGTCGTCGCAGGGTGTCTGTCGCTGGCCGCGGGCACCGAGGGCACCGTCGAACGGACGAACGGCCACCGGCACGAGGAGCAGAGCCAGGAGGTCCGGGAGTACGTACGGCTCACGTCGCTCCTCGACGACTTCGGCCACCAGATGCCGCCGGGAAGCAGGGCGCGGCTGGAGGAGCAGGTCGCCTCCCTGGAACCCGCGTGGGCGGCCCACGAGCAGCAGAGGCTCCGCGTGACGGTCCGCGTCCGCTTCGACAACGGATTCGTCCTCGACGGGGCAGACGAGGATCTCTTCGTCTCCGCCTGAGCGCGGTCGCCCGCGATCCGCCGGTCTTTCGATCGTCACTGCTTGCCGGGCGTCCCATGCGCATGATGGGGTCGCTGATGGTGTGACGGGGCACGGCATGCGCCGTGTGCGGCAGTGTCTCCGCACGACCGTCGCGCGTTGAACACCCGAACGGCGCGTTCCGCGTACGCGCACCGCACGACCCATGGGATGAGGAGGACCCGATGAACGCCGCCGAAGAAGGACGGCAGGAGCTGGACGAGGTCAGCGTGCGCAACGCGAAGAGGACGCTCCTCCAGCTCCTCGGCCGGGCGGGGGTGTTCTCCGGTGACGCGGAGGAGCTGATCGGGCTCGTCGAGGCCGGCGCCCTCGCCCGGGCGCACCGGGAGATCGGCGGGTCGGGGCGGAGCGCCCCCGGGAAGGGCGAGCTGTACGAGTCCGGCTGGACGGACGGTGCCCGGGCCGTCGCCGATGAACTCGGTGAGCTCGCCGAACGGGCGCTGCGGCAGGCCGTCGAGCCGGACGGGCCGGCCCTCGAGGAGGACGCTCGCCCTCCGGTCAGCAGGACGCAGGTGGAGGGCGCGAAGGCGGCGGTCGTGCCTCTCTACCTGTCGTTCACTACCGCCTCCGACCTCGATCCCGAGGTTTCCGAGCAGGTGCTCACGGCCGTTCTCGGCACGATGGGCGCCAGGCGGCGGGCGGCGTACGCGGGGCTGCTGGCGCGGTTCGCCTCGGCCAACCGGGCACGTCTGGAGCGACTTTACGGGCAGTACGGCCCGGGCAGCTCCATCGCCGTACACGGCCGATACTCCCTGGTCCACTCCCCCACCAGCGTCGCGGTCCTGGAGCGGCTCGCCGCGGCGCCGTCGGAGCTGAGGGAGGAGTGGGACGCCGCCGAACTGCCGCCCGCGTGGCTGGCGGGGCTGCTGACCGCCTGGGGCGAGCCGGTCTGACCCGGCGGCGTCGGCCGCGGCCGACGGCACGCTACGGAAGCAGGCTGTCCACGAGTTCCGCCAGGGCCGCCGCCAGGGCGACCAGGCCGGGTCCGGCGGGGCCGCCCGGTTCGGACATGTAGACGTCCCGGCGGATCTCGATCATCAGCGCACCGACCCGCTCGTCCTTGCGGTAGTGCTTCAGCGGCACATAGGTGCCGGCGAAGGGGCTGTCGAGTCCCGTGCCCCCGAAGTCCGCGAAGGCCTTCCCGGCCGCGGCGAGGAGGCCGGGCGGGGTGTGGAAGGGGTCCGTGCCCAGGCAGATCGGCGGCCGGTGGCCGTCGCCGTGCAGTTCGTACGGGAGGGGCGCCGTCGGGTACGAGTGCACGTCGATGATCACGGCCCGTCCGACGGCCTCCAGCCGGTCCTCCACGGCCCGCGTCATCGCGTCCGCGTACGGGTGGAAGTAGCGGTCGACGAGCGGCCGGCCGTCGAAGCCGTCCGGGCGCAGTCGCTCCCGGTGCGTGGTGTGGGTGTAGACCGCTCCCATGCCCACGGCGAGCATCTCCTCGCGCTCGTCGGGAAAGCGCTCGGGGTCGATGACGAGGCGCGAGAGCCGGTTGACGAACTGCCACGGTGTGACGGCGGCCCGCGCCGCGGCCGCCGCGGCGACGGCGGCGGTGTGGGAGTCGGTGATGTGGTCGAGTTCCCGTTCGAGCGCGGGGTCGTCCAGCACGATTCCGGCGCGGACGGACTCCGGTACGACGCGCGAGGAGTGCGGTACGTGCAGGATGGCAGGCGACGTTCCGGCGCCCGGAACGAGCCGGAAGGAGTCGGGCGAGTGGTTCATGGGGTCCTCGGTGCGTCGGGGGTGTGGAGGCGGGCGGAGCGCGACAAGCATGTGCCCGGTCGGCGGCGTTGCTCAAGTCACCCATGAACAGACTGAGTACGCGTACTCACGCGCGCACCACCCGTCTCTCCCATGCTGGGTCGCGGACTGCAATCCGTGCCAGGGGGACATCCTTGAACCATGCCCTGCAGCTGCGTGCTGCCACCGCTCTCGACCTCGACTGGATCCACGAGCTGCGTCATCGGGTCTATGCCGAGGAGCTGGGTCAGTATCCGGCGGATCCGTCGGGGCGGCTGACAGACGGGTTGGACGACGACCATGTGTGTCTCGTCGTGGCGCGCGGAACGACGCGGATCGGCTTCGTCAGCCTCACACCGCCGTGGGCGGGCCGCTACGGGCTGGACAGGTACGTGACCCGCGAGGAGTTGCCGCTGCTGACGGAGGACGCGCCGTTCGAGGTGCGCGTCCTCACCGTCGAGCCGCGCTGGCGGAGCACCGCCGCCGCGGCGCTGCTGATGTACGCGGCGCTGCGCTGGATCGCGTCCCGGGGCGGCCGCCGGGTGGTGGCGATGGGCCGCACGGAGCTGCTCGACATGTACGTCGCCACCGGCCTGCGCCCGGTCGGGCGCACCGTCCGCCGCGGTGCCGCGACGTTCGAGGTGCTGACCGGTTCCGTGGGCGAGCTGACGAGGACGACGATGGACCGGTACGGCCGCGCGGTGGAACGCCTGCGGTCCGGTCTGGACTGGCAGCTGGACGTGCCGTTCGCTCCCCGCTCCGACGGCTGCGAACACGGCGGCGCCTCGTTCACCGCCATCGGCGCCGACTTCCGCAGTGTGCACCGGCGTCATCGGGTCGTCACGGCCGATGTGCTGGACGCCTGGTTCCCGCCGGCCCCCGAGGTGAGTGCGGTCCTCGCGGAGGATCCGGACTGGGTTGCCCGGACTTCACCGCCGACGGGCGCGGAGGGCCTGCTCGCCGAGATCGCCCAGGTGCGTGCGCTCCCCCAGGAGTCAATCGCGGTCGGGGCCGGCTCGTCCGACTTGATCTTCCGGGCGTTCGGCCGGTGGCTGACCCCGGACAGCCGCGTGCTGCTGCTCGACCCGAGCTACGGCGAGTACGCCCATGTCACGGAGCGGGTGATCGGCTGCCGGGTGGACCGGCTCCGGCTGCACCGCGAGGACGGCTGGCGCGTCGATCCGGCCCGGCTGGCCGCCGCGACGCGGACCGGCCGGTACGACCTCGTGGTGGTGGTCAATCCCAACAATCCGACCGGCCGCCACGCGCCCGCTGCGGAACTGCGCTCGGTGATCGAGGCCTCGCCGGCTCGTACCCGGTGGTGGATCGACGAGGCGTACCTGGGGTACGTCGATCCGGCGGACTCGCTGGCGGAGTTCGCCGCGGTCGACCCGCGGGTCACCGTGTGCACCTCGCTGTCCAAGATGTACGCGCTGTCCGGCGTGCGAGCGGCGTACCTGGTCGCCGATCCGGGCACGGCGGGAGAGCTTCGCCGGTGGACGCCCCCGTGGCCCGTCGGCCTGCCGGCTCAGCTGGCCGCCGTGGCGGCTCTGCGCAATCCCGTGTACTACGCCGGCCGCTGGGCCCGGACGCATGGGCTGCGCCGTGAGCTCGCCGCGGCTCTGACGGGCCTGGAGGCGTTCTCGGCGGTCGAGGAGGCGGTGGCCAATTTCCTCACGGTGACGCTGCCTGCCGGAGGGCCGAGCGCGGCCCAACTGGTCCGCGAGTGCCGGCGCCACGACGTCTACCTGCGGGATCTGTCGCCGATGTCTCCGCAGTACGAGGGCCGCACCGTCCGGGTCGCGGTCCGGGACACGGACGAGAACGCGCGCATCGTGGCCGCGTGCGCGGACGCCCTGGATGCGCTGCGGTCGCACGGGGTGCCGTCGGTTGGGCCGGCCGGCCGGGCGGTTCGTTGATCACCGTGGCCGGCCTGGTGCCCCATCTCGGCGGTGCGCTGGTGGTGGCGGGCGTCGCGGTGGCGGCGTCCCGGCGGCGCGAGCTCATGGTCCGGTGGTGTGTCTGGGCGCTCGGAGTCCCTCTGGTGACCGGGGCGTTCTGGCTCGGCGGCCCGGGGACCGCGGCCGTCGCCGCTGTGGTCGGGGTCGTCGGGGCGATGGAGTTCGGCGGGCTGCTGCGGCTGGGCCGATGGGATCGGGCGGTGCTGGCCGCGGCGATCGTCGCTCTCGTGCTGGCGGCCTGGCTCGCGCCCGGTGAGTTGCCCAGGGTCGCGGCGGCCGGCGCGCTCGCGGTGGCCGGTGTGCCGCTGCTCGCCGGCGACTCGGAGCACGGCCTGCGCCGGCTCGGTGCCGGCCTGCTCGGGCTGGCCTGGCTCGGTGTGCTGGCCGCGCTGGTACCGCTCGGGGCTCTCGCGCTGGTCCTGTTCGTGGCCGTCTCGATCGCCGACATCGTGGCGTACTTCGCCGGCCCGCGACTGGGCGGGCCCCGGCTGTCGCCGCTGTCACCCGCCAAGCGGTGGAGCGGAACCCTCGCGGGAGCCGCGGCCGGTCTCGGCACGCTCGCCGTACTGTCGGCACTGACCTGGCCCACCGCGATCGCCGTGGCGGTCGGCGGTCCTCTCGGGGACCTGCTCGAATCGATGATCAAAAGGGGTGCCAAGGCCAAGGACGCCGGGCGGTGGCTGCCCGGCTCCGGCGGGCTGCTGGACCGGATCGACTCCCTGCTGATCGCGCTGGCGGTGCTGCTGGTGCTGCGCTGACGCCCGTCCGCACGGGCGCCGTCCGCTCCGGGCCGGCCCGAGGGGGCCGGCCCGGGCTCGGGTCAGACGAGGTCGAACCGGTCCAGGTTCATGACCTTGTCCCACGCGGCGACGAAGTCCCTGACGAACTTCTCCTTCGCGTCGTCGGAGGCGTACACCTCCGCCAGGGCCCGCAGTTCGGAGTTCGAGCCGAAGACGAGGTCGGCACGGGTGCCGGTCCACTTGAGGTCACCCGTGGCGGCGTCGCGGCCCTCGAACTCGTCCTGCGCCTCGGAGGTGGACTTCCATGTGGTGCCCAGGTCGAGCAGGTTGACGAAGAAGTCATTGGTCAGGGTGCCCGGCTTGTCGGTGAGGACGCCGTGCTTCGACTGGCCCTGGTTGGCGCCCAGGACGCGGAGGCCGCCGACGAGGACCGTCAGCTCGGGAGCGCTCAGGGTGAGCAGGTTGGCCTTGTCGAGCAGCAGGTACTCGGCCGGGAGGCGGTTGCCCTTGCCGGTGTAGTTGCGGAAGCCGTCGGCGGTCGGCTCCAGGGCGGCGAAGGACTCGACGTCCGTCTGCTCCTGCGAGGCGTCCACGCGGCCCGGTGTGAACGGGACCTGGATGTCGAAGCCCGCGTCCCTGGCGGCCTGTTCGACAGCCGCGCCGCCGGCCAGCACGATGAGGTCGGCCAGGGAGACCTGCTTGCCGCCGGACTGGGCGGTGTTGAAGGACTCCTGGATGCCCTCCAGGGTGCGCAGGACGCCGGCGAGCCGGTCCGGGTCGTTGACCTCCCAGCCGCTCTGCGGCTGGAGGCGGACGCGCGCGCCGTTGGCGCCGCCGCGCTTGTCGCTGCCGCGGAAGGACGAGGCCGACGCCCAGGCGGCGGACACGAGCTGCGGCACGGACAGGTCCGTGGCGAGGATCTGCTCCTTGAGGGAGGCGATGTCGGCGGCGTCGATCAGCTCGTACGTCCGCTCCGGCAGGGGGTCCTGCCACAGCAGCACCTCGGAGGGTACCTCCGGGCCGAGGTAGCGGGCGACCGGGCCCATGTCGCGGTGGGTGAGCTTGAACCAGGCGCGGGCGAAGGCGTCCGCGAACTGGTCGGGGTTCTCCAGGAAGCGGCGGGAGATCTGCTCGTAGACCGGGTCGAAGCGCAGCGCCAGGTCGGTGGTGAGCATCGTCGGGAGGTGCTTCCTCGACGAGTCATAGGCGTCGGGGATGATCGCCTCGGCGTTCTTGGCGACCCACTGGTGGGCGCCTGCCGGGCTCTGGGAGAGCTCGTACTCGTAGGCGAAGAGGTTCTCGAAGAAGTTGTTGCTCCACCGGGTCGGCGTGGTGGTCCAGGTGACCTCCAGGCCGGAGGTGATCGTGTCCGCGCCCTTGCCCGTGCCGTAGGTGCTCTTCCAGCCGAGGCCCTGCTCCTCCAGGGAGGCGGCTTCGGGGTCGTCGCCGACGTGGTCGGAGGGGCCCGCGCCGTGGGTCTTGCCGAAGGTGTGGCCGCCGGCGATCAGGGCGACCGTCTCCTCGTCGTTCATGGCCATCCGGCGGAACGTCTCACGGATGTCGCGGGCCGCGGCGATCGGGTCCGGATTGCCGTTGGGGCCTTCGGGGTTGACGTAGATGAGGCCCATCTGGACGGCGCCGAGGGGGTTCTCCAGCTCGCGGTCGCCGGTGTAGCGCCGGTCGTCGAGCCAGGTGGTCTCGGGGCCCCAGTAGACGTCCTCGTCGGGCTCCCACACGTCCGCGCGGCCGCCGGCGAAGCCGAAGGTCTCGAAGCCCATCGTCTCCAGGGCGACATTGCCCGCGAGGATCATGAGGTCGGCCCAGGACAGGTTCTGTCCGTACTTCTTCTTGACCGGCCACAGCAGGCGGCGCGCCTTGTCGAGGTTGGCGTTGTCCGGCCAGCTGTTGAGCGGTGCGAAGCGCTGCTGTCCGGCGCCGGCGCCGCCGCGGCCGTCGCTGATCCGGTAGGTGCCGGCGCTGTGCCAGGCCATGCGGATGATGAAGGGGCCGTAGTGGCCGAAGTCGGCGGGCCACCAGTCCTGCGAGGTGGTCAGCACCTCCGCGATGTCCCGCTTCACGGCGGGGAGGTCGAGGCTCTTGAACGCCTCGGCGTAGTCGAAGTCCTCGCCGAGGGGGTTGGCCACGGCCGGGTTCTTGGCGAGGATCTTCAGGTTGAGCCGCTCGGGCCACCACTGGCGGTTGCCGCCGCCCTGGGTCGGGTGCGGGGCGCGCTGGTGGGTCACCGGGCAGCCGCCTCCGCCCTCCGGCTTCGGGTCAGTGACGATCGCGTCGTGGTTCTCAGGCATGGGAATCCCTCCGGATCAGGCGGATCTCTGTGCTCGGGAACCAGGGGCCACGGAGCAGTCAGGACGCCGGTTCCGGTCGGGGACCGTCGTCACGTGCGCTTCCCTGCTGTCGTCCTGTCCCTTGGTTGTCGCAAGAACTGATCCTACAATGGACAAAGTCCAAGTCAATGGGATGTCGAAATCGACCTGATCCTTTCGGCGAACGTCACGGTTGGGGTGGTGCGCATGAGCGATCTGCTGGAACGGCTCCGAGGGCGCGGCTGGCGCATGACCGCCCAGCGGCGGGTGGTCGCCGAGGTCCTCGCCGGCGAGCATGTCCATCTCACGGCGGACGAGGTGCTCGCGCGGGCGACGGCCCGGCTGCCGGAGGTCTCCCGGGCGACGGTCTACAACACCCTCGGCGAGCTCGTCGCGCTCGGCGAGGTGACCGAGGTGTCCACCGACGGCCGGGCCAAGCGCTACGACCCGAATGCCCACCGCCCCCACCACCACCTGGTGTGCTCGGGCTGCGGCACTATCCGGGACGTCCATCCGGTCGGTGACCCCCTGGCCGGACTGCCAGCCTCCGAGCGTTTCGGCTTCACCGTCTCGGGCGTGGAGATGACCTACTGGGGCCTGTGCCCCGACTGCGCCCGCCCCTGAGGGCGAGACGGCCGCCCCGGCAGCGGCCGGGCACCCTCGCACCACGCACCCATGTGCACAGATCGTGCATAAATGGGATGATTTATGCACAGCGGTGTGCGCTTCGCGTGCCCGGCCTCGACCGACAGGTGGTCCCTCATGCCGAAGAAACCTCAGCCGTCAGAGCCGTCGCACGGCCAGGGCCCGAGTCGTCATCGGGGCACCGAACAGCATGGCTGGGCGCCCGACGTCGACGACACACGCCAGCAGGACAACCCGAGCGCACCGCGCTCCTTCCGGGCGAAGGACCACGCGCCGCGCCCGGGAAAGGGCAGGAAACCCTCCGCGGAGGAGACGACGCCCGTGACCGGCGAGGAGGCCGAGAGCAGCGGCAAGCGGGGCGAGGAGTACGGGCGGCAGTCCCAGGAGGGCATGCGCGACACCGGCCGCAAGGGCCGCTCGCAGCGGCCCAGCGGGACGAAGGACGCCTCCGCCTTCTCCGGTGTCGATCCGCAGGATCCGTCCTCCAAGCGCCGCCCGGGCTGAGCGTCAGCAGATCCGCGGCAGCTGTTCCCCCATCGGCAGGTCGACGACTCGGGTTCCGCCGAGCGCGGTCCTCGCCACCACCATGCCGGGGTGGCGGTCCACCACCTCCCCGATCATGGCCGCGCCGGCGCCCAGCGGGTGCGCGCGCATCGCCTCCAGGACCGCGTCGGCGTGCTCGCGCGGCACGAAGGCGACCAGCTTGCCCTCGTTGGCGACGTACAACGGGTCCAGGCCCAGGATCGCGCACGCGTTGGCGACCGCGGGCGGGACCGGAATCGTCCGCTCGTCAAGGACGATTCCGGTGCCCGACGCGGCCGCGATCTCGTTGAGGGCGGCCGCGAGGCCACCGCGTGTGGGGTCGCGCAGGGCGTGCAGATCGGGAGTGACGCCCAGCATGGCTCCGACGAGGCCGTTCAGCGGGGCGCAGTCGCTCTCGACCTCCACCTCGAACTCCAGGCCCTCCCGCACGCTCATGATCGCGACACCGTGCAGTCCGACGGCTCCGCTGACGAGCACGGCGTCGCCGGGCACGACGCGCTGCGGCCGGAGATCGACGCCCTCCGGGACGATGCCGATCCCGGCGGTGTTGATGTAGACGCCGTCGCCATGACCGGCCTCGACGACCTTGGTGTCCCCCGTCGCGATCTCGACCCCGGCGGCACGTGCCGCGGCGCCCAGCGCCTCGGCCACCCGGCCGACCGTCCGGGTCTCGACGCCCTCCTCCAGGATGAACCCGCAGGAGAGGTACGCGGGCCGGGCGCCGCTCATGGCGAGATCGTTCACGGTTCCGTTGACCGCGAGGTCCCCGATGCTGCCGCCGGGGAAGAAGAGCGGCCGGACGACGTAGGAATCGGTGGAGAAGGCGAGCCGGACGCCGGCCAGCGTGACGGTGGCGGCATCGCCCATCTGCGCGAGCACCTCGCCGCCGTAGGCGGGGGCGAAGACGTCCCGGACCAGTTCGGCGGAGAGGGCTCCCCCGCCGCCGTGGCCCATGACGACGCGGCCCTGGTCGCGCAGGGGGGCGGGGCAGGTCCACGCCAGCATGTCGGCGTGCTCCCCGGGTGCCGGCGCGGCGCCGGACGCGGGGCCGGCCGGAACGGTGCCGGCGGTGTCAGCCGTGTGTGACAACGGGGGTCGCCTCCCTCGGTGCGGCCGGGAGATCGAGCCGCCGGTACAGGTAGTAGGCGGCGCACGCGCCCTCGCTGGAGACCATGGTGGCCCCGAGCGGCGTGCGCGGGGTGCAGACGGTGCCGAACGCCTCGCACTCGTGGGGCTTCAGCAGGCCCTGCAGGACCTCCCCGCTGCGGCACGCGGCCGGTTCACGGGTGTTGATGCCGGTCACCTGGAAACGGCGCTCGGCGTCGTACTGCCGGTAGCGCTCCGCCAGCCGCCAGCCGCTGTCGGGGATCACGCCGATGCCGCGCCAGGCCCGGTCGGTGACCTCGAAGACGTCGTCCAGCATGGCCCGGGCGGCCGGGTTGCCCTCGGGCCTGACCGCGCGCGGGTAGGCGTTGTCGACGGTGTGCTCGCCCCGCTCCAGCTGCCGGACGGCGCGGCGGATCCCTTCGAGGATGTCGAGGGGTTCGAATCCGGTGACCACGATCGGGACGCGGTGGCGTTCGGCCAGCTCCGGGTACTCACCGGTGCCCATGACACTGCACACGTGTCCGGCCGCGAGGAACGCCTGGACCCGGCACTCCGGCGAGCGCATGATGGCCTCGATCGCCGGTGGGACGCGGACGTGGGAGACGAGCAGGCTGAAGTTGCGGATGCCCGAGCGGTGCGCCTGATGCACCGTCATGGCGTTCGGCGGGGCGGTCGTCTCGAAGCCGATCCCGAAGAACACCACCTCGCGGTCCGGGTTCTGCTGGGCGATGCGCAGGGCGTCGAGCGGCGAGTAGACGACGCGTACGTCCCCGCCTTCGCCGCGGACCTGGAACAGGTCTCGGTCGGTCCCGGGCACGCGGAGCATGTCGCCGAACGAGCAGAAGATCACCTCGGGCCGGGACGCGATCGCGAGCGCCTTGTCGATGACCTCCAGCGGGGTGACGCAGACCGGGCAGCCCGGGCCGTGGATGAGTTCGACCTCGTCCGGCAGGAGCTGGTCGACGCCGTGCCGGATGATGCTGTGCGTCTGGCCTCCGCACACCTCCATCAGCGCCCACGGCCGGGTCACGGTGGCGCGGATGTCGTCCAGCAGCCGGCGCGCCAGCTCCGGGTCCTGGAACTCGTCGATGTACTTCACCGCGGTACCTCCTGTGTCGTGTCGGACGCACCGGGTGCCGTGGCCCCACCCGCCTCGGCGGCCGCCGCCTGCCACGGGTCGCCGAACTCCTCCTGGAGCAGGCCCAGTTCGGCGAACAGCTCCAGGGTGCGCCGGGCCGACTCCTCGTCGAGGCGCTGGAGCGCGAATCCGACGTGGACGATGGCGTACTCGCCGACCCGGAGGTCGGGGACGTATTCGAGGCACACCTCCTTGACCACGCCGCCGAAGTCGACGGTGGCCATGCGTGTTCCGTCCCGTTCCTCGATGTCGAGCACTCTGCCGGGTACCGCCAGGCACATGGGCCTCTCCTCACTCGGGATGCGTCACTGTCGGGTCGCGCGGGCGGCCACCATGAGCTGGCCGAGCGCGAGGCCGCCGTCACCCGGCGGCACGCGGTGGTGGCGCAGGACGGTGAAGCCGTCCTGCCGCAGCGCCGCCGCGCAGGCCGAGGAGAGCAGGGTGTTGGCGAACACCCCGCCCGTCAGGGCCACGACGTCCATGGCGTGCCGCTCGCGCGCCAGGGAGCAGACCCGCCGTACGAGATCCGCGACCGCATGGTGGAAGCGGGCGGCCACCACGCCCGGGGCCGCGCCGGACAGGACGTCGTCGGTGGCCGCCGCCAGCACCGGTGCGGGGTCCGCCGTCACCGCGGGACCGCCCGGCGGCCCGGGCACGAGGGTGAAGGCGTAGCCGGGTCCCCGGCCGACGCCACCGGCCGGCGGGGCGGCGGCCGCGGCGCCACCGGCCGAGAGGGCGGCCGCCTCCAGTTCGACGGCCGCCCGGGCCTCGTAGTCCGAGAGATGGCACACGCCGGCGAGGGAGGAGACCGCGTCGAAGAGCCGGCCCATGCTGGACGTCGGAACGCAATTGAGGTTCCGTCGCAACTGCCCTTCCAGCACGCGCCGTTCCTCGGCGGGGCAGGCCCGGACGCACGGCAGGTCGTCCGGCCAGGCCAGTCCGGCGGCGCGGAGGTGGGCGAGCGCCATGCGGTAGGGACGGCGGACGGCTGCGTCGCCGCCCGGCAGGGGCGCGTAGGCCAGATGGGCGAAGCGGAAGAAGCCGCCGTAGTCGGCGAGCAGGAACTCGCCGCCCCACACGGCGCCGTCCTCGCCGTAGCCCGTGCCGTCGAAGGCCACCCCGATCACGCGCCGGCCCCCGTCGAGGCCGTGCTCCGCCATCGCGGCGGCGACATGGGCGTGGTGGTGCTGCACCCGCACGACCGGGCGCCCTGCTGCCAGGCGGTCCGCCGCTCGCGCGGAGCGATAGCCGGGGTGGCGGTCGGCGGCGAGGAGCCCCGGGGCCACGCCCGTGAGGGACTCCAGGTGCGACCGGGCGCGTTCGAAGGCCCGCTGGGTGGCGAGGTCGTCCATGTCGCCGATGTGGGCGGACAGCCAGGCGCGGTGTCCCTCGCCCAGGCAGAGCGCGTTCTTCAGGTCGCCGCCCACCGCGAGCGCCGGGCGTACCGGGACCGGCAGAGTGAGGGGTGCCGGGGCGTAGCCCCTCGCGCGCCTCATGACGAGCGGTTCACCGTCGCAGATCCGTACGACGGAGTCGTCGCACGGAACGTGGACGCGCCGGTCGTGGGTGAGCCAGGCGTCCACGAGGGGGCCCAGGCGGTCGACGGCCTCGGTGTCGTCGGTGACGATGGGCTCGCCCGAGACATTGCCGCTGGTCATGACGAGCAGCCGGGGGCCTTCCGGGTCGCCGGGCAGCCCCAGGAGCAGGTGGTGCAGCGGCGTGTACGGCAGCATCACACCGAGGTCGGGGCTGCCGGGAGCGACCTCGTGGCAGGGTGCCGGGGCGCCGGGCGGTGCCGTGGCACCGGTGCGGCGGCGCAGCAGCACGATGGGCCGGACGGCGCCGGTGAGCAGCGCGCGTTCCTCGGGGGAGATGTGCACGAGGTGGTCGAGGTCGGTGAGGTCACGGGCCATCAGCGCGAAGGGCTTGTTCCCCCGGCCCTTGCGCCGGCGCAGGGTCGCGACGGCACGGGGGTCGGTGGCGTCGCAGGCCAGGTGGTAGCCGCCCAGGCCCTTCACCGCGACGACGGCGCCCGCGGCGAGCAGTCTCCTGGTCTCGGCGACCGGGTCGTCCGTGGGGACATGGCGGGGCGGGCCGCAGGTGCCGCCCACCGGCTCCCCGGACGTCCCGGATGCCCCGGGCGTCCCGGCGGGTGTGGCCATGAACAGCCGGAGCGTCGGGCCGCAGTCGGGGCACGCCACGGGCTGGGCGTGGAAGCGACGGTCGGCCGGGTCGGCGTACTCGCGCGCGCAGTCCTGGCACATCGCGAAGTCGGCCATCGTGGTGTGGGCCCGGTCGTAGGGCAGACCGGTGACGATCGTGAAGCGCGGGCCGCAGTGGGTGCAGGTGATGAAGGCGTGCCGGTGGCGCCGGTCACCCGGGGCGTTCAGTTCGGCGAGGCAGTCCGCGCAGGTGGCGGTGTCGGGCGGCACGAGTGTGCGCACGGGCCCGCCGGACCGGGAGGCGAGGATGGCGAAGCCCGTACCGCCCTCGGTGGGGACCTGGTGGTGCTCGACGGACTCCACGACGGCCAGCGGCGGGGCGTGGGTCGCGATCCGGTCGCAGAACAGGGCGACCTCCTTGGGCGCGCCTTCGACCTCGGCGACGACTCCCTCCCCGGTGTTGGTCGCGTGGCCGCTGAGGCTGAGTCCGGTCGCGAGGTGGTGGAGGAAGGGGCGGAAGCCGACGCCCTGCACCACGCCCCGTACGGTGACGCGTCGCCGTACGGCAGTGCCGGGCTGCTCGCCGGGGAGCGGGTCGGCGGTCACCGGCCGGTCTGCGCCATGGCGCCGTCGGCGGAGGTGTGCGAGGCCGCCGCGCCCGGCTCGTCCGGGCGCGGATGCGGGTGTGGATGCGCGTGCGCACGGGTGTGGGTGTGTCCGGGCGCGTGGTCGTCGCCGGCGGTGTGCTGGCGTGCCATGACCGGGGTGTGGACGGCGGCGCCGTCGGCCACGGCCAGGGCCCTGTCGAGGAGGGCTTCCTCGCCGTCACCGCGGCGGGCGGAGCTCATCAGCACCTCCACACCCGGGTTGACCCGCGCGATGCTGGTCAGGAAGGCCGCTTCGTCGAAGCCGACGGCCTCGGCGATGTCGGTCTTGGTCACCACGACCAGGTTGGCCAGGCCGAAGGCGGTCGGGTACTTCAGGGGCTTGTCCTCGCCCTCGGTGACCGACGCGAGGACCACCCGCAGGGACTCGCCGAGGTCGTAGGAGGCCGGGCAGACCAGGTTGCCGACGTTCTCGACGAAGAGCAGCCGGGTGCCTTCCGGCAGCCAGCCGTCGAGGTGTCGCGCGAGCATGTCCGCCTCGAGGTGGCACAGCCCGTCGGTGAGGACCTGCTTGACCGGTGCGCCGGAACGGCCCAGGCGCACGGCGTCGTTCTCGGTGGCGAGGTCCGCGGTCAGGGCGGCCACCGGGACACCGCGCGAGCGCGCCCGTACCAGGACGCGTTCCAGGAGGGCGGTCTTGCCGCTGCCGGGGCTGGAGAGCAGGTTGACGACCGTGGTCCCCCGGTCGGCGAGCCGCGTGCGGAGGGTTTGCGCGGCGCCGGCGTTGCGGGCGAGCACCGCCTGCTGCAGGTCTACGGCACGGCACATGGTTCAGCGCTCCTCGGGTACGGGTTCACGGGCGTGAGCGCGGGAGGGGTCGTCCTCCCAGTGGACTTCGCCGATCCGGAGTTCCCGGCCCGCCACGAGTGCGGAGGTCGCCCCCGCGCAGCGCGGGCAGCTCAGATCGGGCGGCATCCCGACGGGCCACTCATGGGCGCACGGTTCGCAGCGGGCGCGGCCGGGGACAGGGTCCACGACCAGTTCGGCGCCCTCCAGGAGGGTGCCGGCGCAGGCCAGGTCGAAGCAGAAGGACAGGGCGTCGGGGACCACGCCCGCCAGTTCACCGACGAGCAGCCGGACCCGCTGGACCGCGCGGACGCCGCCGGCCCGGCCGGCCGCCTGTTCCACCTGGTCGACGACGGCCAGCGCGATGGACATCTCGTGCATGGGCCTCCGTCCCGCCGACGCTCGGCTCGGCCTTCATTAGAGGCCGGGGCGGGCGGGTGGGCGAAGGGCTCGCCGGTGGGGCGGGTCCAGGTTGCCCCGTTCGGTGCAGTGCCGGTGCCCGTGCCGTGCCGCCCCGGCGTCACATGCGGCGGATGCGCAGGTAGCGCCGGACGTCGGGCAGGGTCTGCCAGACGAGGGCGGCGATGCCCATGGCGGCCGCGCCGCCGATGACGTTCTTCTGCACACGCTCGTTGGTCTTGGCGCGCTTGTGCTTCGTCATGCGTTTCTCCTCATGTCCCGGCCCGGTCTGCGACCGTGTCCGTCAGGGGCCCCGAGGGCTGTTGCTCCCGCAGGAGGTCGTTGATGAGCTGCACGGCCCGCGGCACCGCGGCGGCGACCCGTGGGCTGAGTCCGATGCCCTCGCCGACGTCCTCGGGCTCGCAGCCCACGACGACGATCCGCCGGGGCGGAGCCGTGCCGGTGCCCTCGCTCAGGCCCCGCAGCAGGGTCAGGACCGCGTCGGGCGACATCCGGTGGCCGTCGAGCAGCGCCTGCTCGGGCTCGACAGGCTCGTCCTGGGCCTCGGGTTCGATCAGGTACACCGTCCCGGGCGTACCACCGCGTGCGGTCGCGTCGACGAGGACGCACGTGTCGTAACCGTCGAGCAGCCGGTACGCCAGGTGGATGCCGCGCACTCCGATGTCGGCGACCTCGACGTGCGGGGGAGGTCCTTCCGCCGCGAGGGCGCGGACGGTCTCGACGCCGAAGCCGTCGTCGCCGAGCAGGACGTTGCCCACACCGGCGACGAGGGTGCGGGGGCGGTCGGCCGCGGAGGGGTTCACGCGTCCTCCAGGGGGGTGACCTCGTCGGGCTGGAAGTACAGGAAGCGGCCCTGTTCCCGGCGGATGTCGGCACCCGGGTCGCCGTCGACGGTGACCGCCAGGTGCACCTGGCCGTCGACGTCGTGGAGCACGGCTTCGACGGTGGCCCGGCGGCCTTTGAGGAAGAGGTCCTGGGCGTCGGTGCGTCGCAGTCCGGGCCGCAGGGTGACGCGGGAGCCCGCGCCGATCCACCGCTCGCCGACCGCCACCCGGTCGGTCGAGGGGTCGAATCCCGCGTCGGCGGCGGGGTCCCACCAGGGTGTGTCGGGGGGCCGCACGTCCCGTTCGCCGGGCGGCGGCTGCGGTCCGCCGGTGCCGGCGGGTACGGGCCCGGGGGCGGTGACCTCGCGGAGCGAACGCACCGCGCCGTGCAGGCGTTCGAGCACTTCGGCGGGCAGGGAGTCGGCCAGGTCGATGACGGCGGCGGCCCGTTCGTCGGTCCCCCGCGCCTCGCGCTTCTCCTCGTCGGTGAGGGCGGCGGTGCGCAGGGCGAGGATCTCGTCGATCTCCGTGGCGTCGTACAGCGCTCCGGGGCTCTCCGGGGCGATGGCCGGGTGGTCGTCCAGGATGATCGGCGCGGAGAGCAGCAGGTCGGTGCGTCCGGGCTCGCCGGCGAGCACGGGCCAGGTGTGGAGGTTGCGGCAGCGGGCGACCGCGGGCGCGGCCCATTCGGGCGGGTCGGTCATGGACAGGAAGGCCCCGGCACCCAGGTGCATCAGCAGGTGTGCTCCGACGAGGGACCGCGCGAGGGCGGCGTCGCGGGCGGCGGGGGCCGCCGCGTCCGGGGTCCAGGTGCTGGTGTTCTCCACCACGGCGGTGAGCCGCAGGACCCGGTAGGGGCCGGGCAGTTCCACCGCGGTGAGCCGTAGCCGGCCCTCCAGGGCTTCACCACGGCGCAGGAGACGGCCGACCGGGTGGCCGGCGGCGTCGAGGACGGGTTCGGTGTCGTCGTCGGCGGGACGGGCGAAGGGGACGGTCACGCCCTCGCCGGTCAGCTCGCCGACGGTGGCGACCACTTCGACACGTTCCGCCACGCCCTCGTCCCACGGCACGAGGACGCGGTCCTCCAGGCGCAGTTCGGGCACGTCCTCGTACGATCCGTCGTCGGTGAGGCGCTCCACGGTCCGTCTGCGGGCCCGCAGGAAGCGCAGTTCGACGGAGAGCGACGGGTCGCCCTTGGGCTCGATCAGGCACTCCGTGTGCTGGAATTCGTGCTCGTCGTGCTCCGCGCCCCAGGCGGGCGGGACGAGAACCCCGAACTGCCAGCGCAGCCGGTTCTTGGCCGCGGAGGCCCGGTACGGGTAGAGCACGTATCCCTCGAAGAGGACGGCGTCGGCGACCTGCCGGGCGTGGGCGAACCGTGATTCGGTCGCCGGCGGGAAGGCGGTCGTCGTCATGGCGCGGTCCTTTCGGCCGCGTACGGCGTTGCCGTGCGCGGCAGGCGGCGCGGCCGTGGGGGCTCGTGGCCGGCGGAATCCGCCAGCAGGGCGGTGAGCGTGGCCTCCCAGGACGCGAGGGCGTGGCGGGAGCGGTACTCCAGGAGCGCCGCCATCGTGTCGCGGTCGAGCCGGATCCAGCCGCATCCGGGGAAGTGCTGGTCGAGCATGTCCCGCCAGGTGGCCACCGGCATACGGAAGGCGGCTTCCCGGTCCCACGGGACCGGTTCCACACGGAATCCGCCCGCGCCGGTGAACGCGGTGCCGGAGAAGAGCAGCAGAAGCGGCACCTCACCGCTCTCCAGGGCACTGAAGTAACGGGTGGCGGCGATGTCCGTGTCGTAGGTGCAGGGCACGACCAGGTCGGCCTCCGTCTCGCCGGTGAAGGCCGGGACCATGAGGGGCACCTGGGCGAACTGGAGGGGATGGAGCGTGCTGCCCCAGCGGGAGCGCTCACCGAACAGGTCCGTCAGACCGCGTGCCTCGGCGGTGTCGTAGCCGCGTCCCGCGGGCTCGATCCTGATCTGGCACTGGAGCACGAGGGCGTGGACACGGGCGTCGCCGGCCGCGGTGATACGCAGCCGGAACACCAGGGTGGGCCCCGCGGCGTACGGGTCGGCGCGCACGCCGGTGCAGACGAACGACAGCTCGGTCATGGCAGGTCCTGTTCCTGGGGCGGCCGGGCGCGTTCGTCGAGGCCGGCGAAGAACGACTCCAGTTCGGCACGTGCCTCCGCGCCGCCGTCGAAGCCCTGCCACAGCAGCCGCATACGGCCGACCAGCGCGTAGCAGAGGTCGACGGGCACGAGGTGACAGGTGGTGCGGCCCGCCGTGCGGCGCAGCAGCAGCGCTTCCGTGTCCGGCCGCAGCACCGCGGCGAGGCGGGTGGCGCCTGCGACGGCGTCCTGCCAGACGGCCGGGTCGAGTTCGCTCTCGGTCGCACCGGCCGGACTCGGGTAGAGCGCGACCAGACGGTCGAGGGCCGCGTTGCGGAAGAAGAAGGCGACCGACACCGGGATCTGGAGCCGCTCCCAGGTGGCGTCGTCGAAGCGGTGGTCGGGGTCGGCGAGGATGCGCTCCGGCAGGGCGCGGTAGCGGCCGCCGGCCGCGCCGGGCCGTTCGAAGAGCAGCGCGCAGGGCGTGCACGCGCAACTGAGCGTGCGGCGTTCGGTGTCGACCAGGTGGCGGTGGTCGGCGGGGACGGCGACGGCGCACAGTTCGCACCGTTCGGGCTCGGGCGGCCGGGGCGCCAGGAACCTGCGCAGCCCGGAGGAGCGGGGCGGTGGCGCGGCGGCGTCCCGCTGCCGCGCCGGGGAGGCGGTCACGGGGCCGTCGCCGGTGCCGGCGCCGACCCGGAGCCGCCGGGGACGGCGCTCTCCGGCGCGTGGGCGCCGCTCCCGGGCGCACTCGGACCGGCGGTCGTACCGCGCCGGGCGGCTCTCCCGGCCGGCGCGCCACCGCCAGAGGCACCGTCGGCGGCTCCCCCGGCGGACGCCCCGCCGGCAGTCGCACCACCGGCAGGCGCGGCCCCGGCCGACGCGCCGTTCACCGACGCGCCCCGGGCAGGGGCGCCGCTCGCGGACGTGCCCGTCATGGGCGCACCGGTCGCAGGCGGGCCGTGCACGGTCGCGCCCGGCGCAGGCCCACCGCTTGCCGTCGCGCCCCGGCACGCGGACGTGCCGGGCACGCCCGCGTCCGGCCCGGGGGCGCCTGCCCTGTCCCTGCCGGTCGTCGGCGTGGTGCCGATCTGGAGCAGGACCGGTTCCCGGGGGCTCTCCGTGCGCTCCCATTCCACGGAGGTGACCTCCGGGGCGAAACAGGCGAGGAGGCCCTCGGCCGTCTGCCGGTCCGGGGCGGTGGCGCCGCCGCAGCCGCAGCCCGCTCCCCCGCCGTCGCCCGCGGCGGGGCGCAGGCGCAGGGCGCCGGTCGCCGGGTCGAACGCCAGGACCTCGGGGGGCTCCCCGGGGAGGGCCGCGAGGGCCCGGGCGATCCGGGCGGTGCCGTCCTCGGGGTGGAGGTCGTGCAGGACCAGCAGGCTCGCGACGAGTTCGTCCCCGAGCAGCGCCGCCGGCAGACCGCCGGACCCGTCGAGGAGCGTGACGATCCGGGCGAGGCCGGCGCCGTAGAAGTCCATGAGGACCCTCACCAGTTCCTCGGCCGCCTCTGCGGCCCGCGGGTCGCCGGAGGCGGCGAGACGGTCGAGGATCTCCTCCACGCGCCGTCCCGCCGCCTCCGCGTCGGCCGGGCGCACCTCGGTGCGGTCCGGTGCGGGTGCCGGGGCGGTCATCCGGCGAGCCCGCTCAGGCCGGTGGGCACGTGCATCGTCTGCACGGTCTTCCCCTTTCCGACGTACATGTGGACGCCGCACGGCAGGCAGGGGTCGAAGCTGCGGACGGCGCGCATGATGTCGATGCCCTTGAAGTTCTCGGGCGGGTTCTCCTCGAAGATCGGGGTGTTCTGGACCGCGTCCTCGTAGGGGCCGGGGGTGCCGTAGGTGTCCCGGGTGCTGGCGTTCCAGGGCGTCGGCGGGTACGGGTGGTAGTTGGCGATCTTGCCGTCGCGGATCACCATGTGGTGCGAGAGGACGCCGCGGACGGCCTCGGTGAAGCCGACGCCGATGGACTCGTCCGGCACCTCGAACTTCTCCCAGGTCTGGGTGCGTCCGGCACGCACTTCGGCGAGGCCCATCTCCGCGCAGTGCAGGGCGACGGCTGCCGCGTACGCCTGGAAGTAGGTGCGCGCCCGGTTGCGCTCCAGTGCGTTGCTCCACTGCGGGATCTTCCACTCGAAGGTGGTCTCGGGCTTGGTCATGGTGCGCGGGAGGTTGATGACGACGCTGTGGCCGGTGGCCTTGACGTAGCCGATGTCGACGAGCCCGGACAGGGCGGTGGACCACAGGCGTGCGATGGGGCCGCCGCCGGTGTCCAGCGGGAGGTAGTCCTTGCCGTCGTACCAGCGCGGGGACATCACCCAGCTGTACTTGTCGTCGAAGTTCCGTTTCTGGGGCGCCGGGATGGTGTGCTGGTTCCACGGGTGGCGGGGGTCGACGGGGTTGCCGAGCGGGTCGTGGGTGACGAACTGCTCCTGGCCCTCCCAGTCCTCGTAGTACGAGCTGCCCAGCAGGATGCGGATGCCGAGGTTGATCTCGGTGAGGTCGTTGGTGACGAGCTTGCCGTCCACGACGACACCGGGGGTGACGAACATCTTGCGTCCCCAGTCCGTCATGTTGGCGTAGGTGAAGTCGCAGTACTCGGGGTCGTTGAGCGCGCCCCAGCAGCCGAGCAGCACCCGCCGCCGGCCGACCTCCTCGTAGCCGGGCAGGGCCTCGTAGAAGAAGTCGAACAGGTCGTCGTGCAGTGGCACGACGCGCTTCATGAACTCCACGTAGCGCATGAGGCGGCTCATGTAGTCCGTGAAGAGCTGTACGGAGGCGATGGTGCCGACACCGCCCGGGTAGAGCGTGGAGGGGTGCACATGGCGGCCCTCCATCAGGCAGAACATCTCCCGGGTGTAGCGGCTGACCTGGAGCGCTTCCCGGTAGAACTCGCCTTCCAGGGGGTTCAGCGAGCGCATGATGTCGGCGATGGTGCGGTAGCCGTGGTCGGCGGCGTGCGGTGCCTCGGTCCGCTCGGCGAGTTCGAGGACGCCGGGGTTGGTCTCGCGGACCATCTTCTCGCAGTAGTCGACCCCGACGAGGTTCTCCTGGAAGATGTTGTGGTCGAACATGTACTCGGCGGACTCGCCGAGGTTGATGATCCACTCGCCGAGGTGCGGCGGCTTCACGCCGTACGCCATGTTCTGCGTGTACACCGAGCAGGTGGCGTGGTTGTCGCCGCAGATGCCGCAGATGCGGCTGGTGATGAAGTGTGCGTCCCGGGGGTCCTTGCCCTTCATGAAGACGCTGTAGCCACGGAAGACGGAGGATGTGCTGTAGCACTCCGCGACCCGCTTCTGCTTGAAGTCGATCTTCGTGTGGATGCCGAGGCTTCCCACGATCCGGGTGATCGGGTCCCAGGCCATTTCCACGAGACCGCTGCCGTCTCCGGCCGCCTTGGTCGTCGGTGCCATCTGTGTCGCCGTGCCCTTCTTCAGGTCTTCGAGCGGGAATGGGTGCGGGTGTCGGGAGCGGGGCCGTTCACCACGGGGGCCGGTAGCCGGTGGTGATCTTCTCGCCGGTGTGGCGCCACTTGGGCTCCTTGTCCACCGTGCGGGCGGTGATCGTGCGCAGTCTGCGGACGACGGCTCCGTAGGTCCTGCTGGTGGTGCTGGACACCTTGGCGCCCGGCGGTTCGTCCATGAACGGCATGAACTTGTCGGGGAAACCGGGCATGGTGCAGGCGATGCAGATGCCGCCGACGTTGGGGCAGCCTCCGATGCCGTTCATCCAGCCGCGTTTCGGTACGTTGCACTTGACGACGGGGCCCCAGCAGCCGATCTTCACCAGGCACTTGGGCGAGTCGTACGTGTAGGCGAACTGGCCCTGCTCGTAGTAGCCGGCCCGGTCGCACCCCTCGTGCACCGTGGCGCCGAACAGCCAGGCCGGCCGCAGCTTGTCGTCCAGGGGGATCATGGGCGCGGAGCCGGCCGCCTGGTAGAGCAGGTAGGTCAGGGTCTCCGCGAAGTTGTCGGGCTGGATGGGGCAGCCCGGTACGCACACGATGGGAATGCCGGCCTTCGACTTCCAGTCCCAGCCGAGGTAGTCGGGGACGCCCATCGCGCCGGTGGGGTTGCCGGCCATCGCGTGGATGCCGCCGTAGGTGGCGCACGTTCCGATGGCCACCACGGCGAGCGCCTTCGGCGCCAGCCGGTCGATCCACTCACTGGTGGTGATGGGCTGGCCGGTCTCCGGGTTGTCGCCGAATCCGCACCAGTACCCCTCCTGCTTGATCGACTCGTTGGGCACCGAGCCCTCGATCACCAGCACGAACGGGTCGATCTCGCCCCGTTCACCCTTGAAGAACCACTCGATGAACGTGTCGGACCCGCCCACGGGCCCGCACTCGAAGTCGATCAGCGGCCAGTGCACGGCGATCTTGGGCAGGCCGGGCAGCACGCCGAGCGCGATCTGCTCGATGCTCGGCTGCATCGCCGCGGTGAGGGCCACCGAGTCGCCGTCGCAACTCAGTCCCGCGTTGATCCAGAGGATGTGGATCGTGGGCGACTCCCCGTCGGTGGCACCGGATGTGTCCACACGGTCGTCGGCTGTCGGCGTTGCTGCATCCATGGAGGTGCCTCCTGGCGAGCGGCGATGGGGCAGGCGAAATGTCGCCTTCACTACTCTTCGTAGCAGTGGGACGGCTCCGGTGAGACCTGATGGACGGCCATCGGGGTGACGCCGGGATCCGAGGGGGCCTCGGCGTGCGTCCGGACCGGGGGTACCGCGGCCGCCGCATGGGGCGGCGTGCACAGGGGGCGCTGCTTGTGGACGAAGGCGCGGCGCAGCGCGTGGTAGGGCGCTTCCGGATCGAAGAACGTGGCACGCATGCGCGCCAGTTCCTCGGCACGGTGGACGGACAGGGGCTTGATGGCCTCCTGGCGGTCCCGTTCGGCCTTCTTGGCGCTGATCCGCCCCTGGGTCGCGGGCGAGGCGGCGAGCCTGCCCGCGAGGCGCGCGACCTCGGCGGTGAACTCCTGCGGGGTGCTGTCGAGGAGCCGGTCCACCAGCCCCAGGCGCTGCCCGGTGCGTGCGCTGACCGGCAGCGCGTCGCTCATCAGCCGCTGCGCCGCGGCGGCACCGACCCTGCGGGGCAGCGAGTACGTCCAGTACTCGGACCCGTACAGGCCCATGAGCCGGTAGTGCGGATTGAGCACGGCACCGGTCCTGCACCACACCTCGTCGGCGGCGAGCGCGAGCATGACCCCGCCCGCCGCGGCGTTGCCGCCGAGGGCCGAGACCACGAGGCGGTCGGTGGTCGTGAGGACGGCCTCCACGAGGTCGTCGATGGCGTGGATGTTCGCCCAGGACTCCTCGGCGGGACTGCAGGCCGCCTCGATCACGCCCAGGTGGATGCCGTTGGAGAAGAAGTCGCGGCCGCCGCCCAGGACGAGCACCGAGGTGGGCCGGGAGCACGCCCTGCGGTAGGCGGCGAGCAGACGGCGGCACTGTGTGGTGCTCATCGCCCCGCCGGGGAAGGAGAAGCGGAGGAAGCCGACCGGTCCCTCCTCCCGGTAGCGGATGTCGGACCAGGAGTTCGCGTCGCCGTCCGGCGGCTCCGGCTGCTCGGGCAGGGCCGGGAGCCGGCCCGCGAGTGCCAGGACGGCGGGCAGCTTGTACGTGGGCGGTCCGCCCTTCGTGCGCCGGGGCCTGAGTTCGGGGATCCAGACGGCACCGTCGACCGTGGCGCGGCAGACCGCTCCCGCGCGTGTGGCCAGCAGTTCACCCGGCCTGCCGCGCAGGGTGGGTTCGGGGTGGCCGCCGTGGAGGTACCACTCGCCGCCGAGGAGCTCGTCCAGGACGCCCGGCTGGGAGTCGGCGGCGCGCAGGCTGGTGACGACCCGGTCGGTGGTGTCCCGGTCCCAGCGGATGCGCCGGAACGCCTGGCGGAAGTACGGCCGGGACCGGCGGCTCTCCGCGGCGCGGCCGGTGGTCTGGGAGCGCGGGGTGTACGTGCCGGACGCGAAGCGTGCGACCGCGGTCAGCAGCGCCGTCATCGCGGCGTCGGAGATCTCGTTGCGGTACAGGTCGCTCTTGCCCACCGGCGGTACGTCGCAGTCGGCCGAGGCCCACACCGCACCGGCGTCCATCTCTCCGTCGGCCTGGAGGACCGTCACCCCCCACCGGGCGGCCTTCTCGTGGAGTGCCCAGTCGAGCGACGACGGACCCCGGTCTCCGGGCGGACCGGGGTGGACGACGAAGCACGGGACGGCCGACCACACGTCCTCGGGGATGGCCACCTTGAGCATGGGTGCCACGACGAGTTCGGGTTCGTGGTGACGGACCGCCTCCCGCAACGAGTCGTCGCCCAGGGCGAGCTGTACCGCGACCGTGTGGCCGCGGTCCCTCAGTTCGGCGTGGACGCGCTGGGTGAGGCTGTTGAAGGCACTCGCGACGAGCAGGATGCGCACGGCAGCTCCGGGGGCCGACGGTACACGCCCGGGGAACGCCCCGGACGTCTCGGATGGTCGGCCCTGGGCATGGCGCCGCGGCCCGCGCCGGGCCGCTCGGTCACCCGTGAGGGCGCACCGTCACGGCCAGTCGGCGGTTCCGTCCGCGTGCCCGGGGGCGTTCACCGGCGTGCCGCGAGCATCGCGCGGTGCCGGATGCGACGGCCCGGTCGCCGCCTGACGGCGGGCGGCCCCGGGCCGGCGGATTCCCCGGTCCTCCCGGGTGCCCGACCGACTCGAATGCCATCATGTGCGGACATAACCGGGGATACTGCCCTGTGAGGCAGGTCCGACCGCGTCCGACACCAGGGAGCGCCAGTGATCCGTGTCCTTCTCGTCGAGGAGAACGGGCTTCTGCGCGGGGCGCTCGCCGCCCTCCTGACACGCGAGGACGACATCGAGGTGGTCGCGGAGGCGGCGGGAGACGGCCACGTCCTCGCCCGTGCCCTGTCCTACCGGCCCGATGTCGTCGTCATCGATGTGGACTCCCGGCAGGACCGGGCGCTCGCCACGGCCGGCGAACTGTGCGAGCGGCTCCCCGAGTGCCGGACGCTGCTGGTGGCCGGGACACCGACGCTGGAGCGGCTGCGCAGGGTGCTGGCGCTGCGCCCGCCCGGGCTCATCGGGAAGGACGCGCCGTCGGACCGGCTGATCGAGGGCATCCGCAAGGTGGTCGGCGGTCAGCGCTACATCGATCCGGAGCTGGCGCTGCTGGTGCTCGACGCCGTGGAGAACCCGCTGACGCCGCGTGAGCGGGAGGTGCTGCGGCTCGCCGCCGACGGAACCCCGGGTACCGAGATCGCCGATCGGCTGTCACTGTCCGTGGGAACCGTCCGCAACCACCTGTCGGCGATCACGCGCAAGATCGGGGCCCGGAACCGGATCGACGCGATCCGGATCGCTAGGGAGTCGGGCTGGCTGTGACCTCCCAGTGCCCCACCAGGTCGCGGTAGAGCGCGGATCCGGCCATCAGCTCCTCGTGCGTGCCGAGTCCGGCACGGGCGCCGTCCAGCACCAGGACGCGGTCGGCGCGCAGCGCCGAACTGATCCGGTGGGCACACACGACGAGGGTGCCCGGGCGACGCGCGAACGCGTCCTCGGCGCCGGCCTCGGCCTCCGGGTCGAGGTGGCAGGTCGCCTCGTCGAGCAGGGTCAGTCCCGCGGGCGGGAGGTAGGCCCGGACGAGGGCCACGAGCTGGCGTTCGCCGGCCGACAGCTCCTGCCGGTCGACGAGTGCGTCGTAACCGCCCAGCCGTTCGACCAGCGACCGGGCGCCGACGGCGTCGACCGCGGCGTCCACCGCCGCGGTCGTGGCGCCGGGCTCCAGATAGGTGAGGTTGTCGGCCAGTGTGCCCGCGAACACGTACGCCTCCTGCGGGATCATCACGCGGTGGCGGGCGAGCCCGCGGGTGCCGAGGCTCCGGGCCGGTACGCCGTCCAGCAGGATCCGGCCGGCAGTCGGTTCGAGCATCCCGGCCACGAGCGCGGCGAACGTGGATTTCCCCGCCCCGCTCGGTCCCACGACGGCCAGGTGCTCGTCCGGCCGCAGGACGAGGTCGAGCCCGCTGATCACCGGCTCGTCCGACCCGGCGTAGCCGAAGGTGACGCCGTGCAGCTCCACCTGCGAGCCGTGCGGCGCCCCGGCCGTGGCCGTGCGCCCACCACGGGGGGAGGTCTCTCCGGCCTCCGCGCCCCCGCCCGCCTCCGCGCCCCCGCCCGCCTCCGTGGAGTCGCCCGCCGCGGAAGAGTCGTCCGCGGCCGGGAAGTCTTTCGGACCGGAGAGACGGGCCGTCGCGGCGGAACCGGCGGCCTCGGCGATCCGGCCGAGGGCGACCAGCAGCCACAGGCCGCTCCCGCCCACTCCCTGGACGAGCCCCCGCAGCGCCGGCTGGAGGCCCTGCGACACGTACGTCACCGCACCGAGCACCGCTCCCGCCGTCACTCCGCCCCGCACCAGCCATGGTGCTCCGGCCAGGATCAGTACGAGCGGCAGCCAGCCGCCGATGCCCAGGGCGGCCGTCCGCAGGGCGGTCGTACGGGCCAGGGCCCGGGTCGCCCGCGCGGTCGTGTCGATCCGGTGACCCGTCCGCTCCCGTACGACGTCCTCGGCGCCGCAGGCCACCACGTCACGCAGGCCGCCGGTCAGCGCACCCACGCTCTCGGCCATGCGCTCGTCGGCCAGTACCACGGCGCGCTGGCGCACGGCCATCGCCCGCAGCGACCCGGCGAACAGCCCGAGCCCGAGGAGCAGCGGCGGCAGCACGAGCAGCAGCAGTACCGGGTCGAGGGTGGCCAGCCCCAGCAGTACGCCCGCCGATGTGACCACGAAGCCCTGGACGAACATGAGGACCGCGCCGTACGCCTCACGGGCGATCTCGACGTGTTCGGTGAGGCGTGCGACGCCCGCCGTGTCCGCCGGACGGCCGAGTCCGGCGGACTCGTGCAGCGCGCCCGAGGTCACGAGCGTGACCAGCTCGTCCCGGAGCGGTTCGACCAGGGCCGCCAGTCCGAGCGTGGTGTGGTGGGTCGCCCAGGCGCCGATCACGATCGCGCCCGCCAGCACCCCGAGCCAGGCGAAGCCCTCCCCGACACGGCCGGCCAGGAAGCCGTCGTCGACGGCGCGGGCGACCGCCCAGCCGGAGAAGAAGGCGGGCAGGGCCTGGAGCAGCGACCAGCCGGCGAACCGGACGAACTCCCCTCGCCGCCTGCGCAGTGAGGATCGCAGCAGTCCGCCGGCCCGCCCGGTCACACCGGTCTCCCGGCCGCCGCGGCGGCCTCCTCGGCGGGCCCCGTGCCGCTCGTCCCGGATCCGCGGGGCGAACCGGAGCGGCCGGTCTCGCCGGGCTTCCCGCTCCCCGCGTGCGCGGGCGGCTGGAACGCGGCGCGGTACGCCGGCCGCGACCACAGCTCGCGGTGGGTCCCCCGCCCCCGTACGCGCCCTCCGTCGAGCCAGATCACGGCATCCGCCCGGGCGGCGGTGGAGGCCCTGTGGGTCACCACCAGTCGGGTGCGGCCCGCCAGTGCGCCGCCACCGGTGAGGACCCGGCTGATGTGGTGTTCGGTCACCGTGTCGAGGCTCGCGGCGACATCGTCCAGTATCAGCAGCCGTCCGGCCTGGGCGAATGCCCGTGCCAGTCCGACGCGCTGGGCCTCGCCGCCGGAGAGCGGGGCGTCGGCGAGCCGGGTGCCGTACCCCTGGGGCATGCGGCGGATGAACGCGTCGGCCCGTGCCGCCACGGCCTGGCGTGACACCTCGTCCGGGCTCCTGCGCCGCGGCCCGAAGGCGATCGCGTCGGCGAAGGTGTCGCCGAGCAGGACGGGGCGCTCGAAGCCGTAGGCCACGGACACGCGCAGGTCGCGGCGGTCCAGGCGGGACAGCGGCACGCCGTCCAGCAGCACTTCGCCCTCGTCGGGGTCGAGGAGGCGCCCGGCCAGGGCGGCGAGCAGCGACTTGCCGGATCCGGAGCGGCCGACGACCGCCACCAGGGCGCCTCCCGGGACCGTCATGGACAGGTTCTCCAGCACGGTCCCGCCGCCGGCGGCCCGCACGGTGACGCCCCGGAACTCCAGCCGGCCGGGCCCGTCGGGAAGCTTCTCGTCGCCGTAATGGACCGGGGGCTGCGCGAGCACCTCGGCGACACGGCCCGCCGTCGCCCGCGCCAGCGCGAGCCGGCTCGCCGACGCCACCAGGGAGCTGATGCCGGTGGCGAGCACCACGTACTCGCCCGCCGCCAGGACCTGTCCGGGGCTGATCCGGCCCTGGGCGAGCGCGAGACCGGCGACCGCCAGCACGGCGACCTCCAGCAGGGGGACGACCAGCGCCTCTCGCGAGGAGACCCGCGCGAGGGCCCGCCACATCCCCGAGCCGTGCCGGCGCAGCTCCGGCAGTGGACCCAGCACACGGCGCACTTCGCGGTCCACGGTCCCGGCCGCGGTGATGGTCCGGATACCGGCCAGGGCGTCGACGAGACGGGTGGCCAGCCGGCCCTGCGCGTCGTAGTAGCGCTCGTTGGCCGCGGACGCGTCACGGACGAAGGTGCGGACCAGGAGCAGGACGACGGGCAGTCCCACCAGGAAGGTGAGGCACAGCCAGGGGTCGATGAGCGCCAGGGCGACGATCGCGCCGAGCGGGGGCACCAGGTCCATCACGGCCCAGACCAGGGTCGACGCCACCTGCCCGGTCCGCGCGGAGTTGCCCACCAGTCGGCTCACCAGGTCGCCGGGCGTGAAGCGGCGCGTGGCGCGGGTGCCGAGACCCAGTACGTGCCGCAGGAGAGTGTGGCGGACCCATGCCACGGACCGCGCCTCGGCCAGCTTGGCCACGAGGTCGTCGAGCGTGTCGCAGACCATCAGGACGACGATCGCCGCGATGCTCAGGGACAGCCACAGCGTGGTGTCGCCGTCGTCGAGGACGGCGTCGACGGTGCGCCCGACGAGGGTGGGCAGCACCGTGTAGACCCCGGCGAGCATCAGTGACGTGGCCACCATGAAGGCCACCCAGGGCCCGCCCCGCCGCGCTGCCGTCAACAGCAGCCGGTCCGCGGCGCGTCGGTCCATGCGTGCCTCCCGGGAGGGCCGTCGCGGGGCAGAAGGGGGGGCGGGAACGCGCCCGGGCGTCCCCGCCCCGATGGGATTCAGCAGAGCAACAGGCTCAGGCCGCTGGCACCACCACAGTTCTTGCTGGCGCCGCTCCGACGGGGCGCGGCTGCGGTGTCCGGCTCCATGCCCTGAAGGTCGAGGATCGTCATGGTGTTTCACCTCCGTTCTGTTACTCCGTGGGGACGGGGAGGGAATCGCTCGGGGTCCGTTCCGGCGGCGCCGGGCGGGCCGTGGCGGCGGCCCGCGGCGCGGCGAGGAACGGCAGATGAACGGGCGAGTCGTGCAGTGCGGCACCGAGCGCCAGGAGCACTCCGGCGCTGCCGGTGGCCAGGTCGGTGGAGAGCCGCAGCAACTCCTCGCCGGGGAAGGCGAGGTGGCCGCGGTGCACCACCGCGTACCGGGCCAGGCGGCGGATCTGGTCGGCGACGACGGGGTCCCGGACCGCCGCCGTGCCGGCCGGGTGCGGGCGGCTGAGGTGCAGGATCATCCCGGCCAGCCCGTCGAAGAGTCCGGATTCCACGTAGAACCGGCCTTCGGCGGCCCGGCGGATCGCGGCCGCGGCGGCCCTGAACCCGTCGTCGTCGCGGTGCGCGAGGTAGTCGTCGACGACGAGGCCGATACCGACGCTGCCGTCGGCGAGGTACGGCATCGTCCGCCAGCCCTCGTTGACCCCCATGTCTCCCTCGTCGCGCACGAGGCACCGGCGCAGGTCCTGCCGGACGGCGGTCGCGGCGAGGTCCAGCAGCTCCGGTTCGCCCGTGCGCTCGTACCACCGCAGCAGGAGCAGAGCGGGGCCCGCGGAGCCGCGCAGCAGGCCGGCGTACGGGTGCCGGCCGCCGCTGATCTCGGGCACGGCGTCGACCGGCCCGAGCCGGGACGCCACGGCGTCGACCGCTTTCACGGCCGCCTCGTGGAGGGCGGGGTCTCCGGTGGCCGACGCGAAGTGCAGGAGATTCAGGCCGATGCCCGACAGCCCGCCCTTCAGGTCGAGGCCGAGCTCCTGCCAGCGGTGCTCCCCCGCGCACTGGTCGAGGACCTTCAGCGCCTCCTGTCGGTGCCCGAGGTGGTCGAGCACGTACGCGACGCCGTGGAGGCCGTCGTAGAGGCCCAGCCGGGTACCCGGCTCGGGGCGCAGGGACCGCCGGATCAGCCACTCCTCGTGAGCGGGAGCGCGCCCCGCGCCGGTGACGTCGAGTGCGTACAGCACTCCGGCGGCGCCGTACGCCAGGCCGAGGCCGCCCCCGGGGGTGTCGAACTGCTCGATGTCGCCGGGGAAGAGCCGGTCCTCGCGCTCCGGCGTGGCCGCCGCGAGGATGCCGGCGGCGATCGAGTCCCGGGCCTCGGACCAGCCGTCGCGGTCCGGGCGCAGCCGCGGTTCCGGGGCTGTCGCCACCGGTGTTCCGGCGCCGCCCGGGTGCGTGCCGTCGGCCGTGACGGTCCGCACCGCGGGCTCGAAGTACGCGGGCGGGAGCGGGAACGTCCGCGCTGCTTCGCGGGCGAGCTGCCGGGCCTTTCCCGGGTCCAGTGTCAGAAGTCCGGTCAGCGGCATGAAGAGGGAGAGCCGCAGACAAGCGAGGGCGTAGTCGTCGACGGCGAAACCACGGCGCTCCCGCGGGGCGGTGAAGCCCTGGGCGCCGAGCAGCTGGCGCTGTCCCTCCGCCATGTCCGTCGCGCCCTCGAAGTCGATCAGCACGACACGGCCGTCGGGGCGGACGATGACGTTCGAGGGCTGCAGGTCGCCGATGACCACGCCCCGCTCGTGGACGGCGGACACGGCCCGCTCCACGCGCTCGTACACGTCCACGGCCCAGGCCGTGTAGCCGGCCGTCGTCTCCTCGTCGGCGTCCGGCAGGACGAGGGGGTAGCGATCGACGAAGAGGTCGTTCAGCGCCGTGCCTTCGACGAACTCCTCGGCGAGGAAGTGGTGCTCCCCCACCACGAAGTGATCGTGCGGAGCAGGTACGCAGTCGAGGCCGCGCAGCCGGTCGAGTGTCTCCCTCTCCCGGTGGAGCCTCGCGACCGCGTCCCTGCCGTCGGCGGTCAGCCCCGCGTGGGGGCGGGCCTCCTTGAGGACCACGCGTTGCCCGGTGCGCAGGTCCTCTCCGGCGTAGATGCCCCCGCCGTTGGAGAAGTGCAGGGCCTTTTCGAAGCGGTAGGGCAGGTCGGCGAGGGTGGCGCCGCCACGCGCGGCCAGGTGGGGGGCGAGGAAGGCGGGCAGCTCCACCCAGTCGGGCACCCGGAAGGTCGGCGCCCGGACGTCGGGCACGAGCCTGCCCTCGCCGTTCTCGATCGCGAGCTCGACCTCTCCGTCCGGGGAGACGCAGTACCGCTCGCCGAAGGCGCCGTAGCGGACGTACAGCGGGCCCTCGCCCCAGCGGAGGTCACTGAGGATGTAGGGCCCGGGCCGCCCGTCGAGTGCGGTGCCCAGCTCGTCGAGCACCTGTTCCAGAGCGTTCTCGTCCGCCGGATAGATCGTCACGAACTTGCCGCTCGAACCCCGGTGGGCGTACTTGGCGTTGGCGAGCAGCAGTACGTCCTTGCCAGGAAGGAACTTGAAGGCGATCCGTCGCGGGACGCAGTAGTCCCAGACGTCGTCGAGGATCTTCCCGGCGCTGTCGAGACTCGCCGACACATGGATCTTCCAGCCCTGGAGGGGGAGCTTCTCGTCGTCGGGGCGCAGGACGACCCAGTCGTCGAGTTCGGCGCGCTTCCAGCCGTCCGGAGCCGGACATCGGGCCTGGGGAAAGGCGGTGTCGCCGCCGTGGGCGCGGCCCGGCGTGTCGTAGAAGAAGGCGTCGATGAGGCAATAGGCCTCGTAACGCTTGTCCACTGAGTACCTCCCGTCCCAGGGCATGGTGAGCCGCTGAACCGGGGTCGTCACGCACTCGGAACGGATGCGGAGGAAAGGGCCGTTCCGGGTTCTGCTGGGGCACCTCCTACCTGTGACGATCGCAGAGTTGCCCGTCCGGGAACACCTCCGCCTGTCATGCGATGGGCGTGAAAATCTCACAGTCGGGGCATGACGGGCACCCGCCCGTCTCAGCCCCGGCCGCGCCGCCTGCGGCGCAGGGCGAGGAAGGCGGCGGCTCCGGCCAGCAGGACGCCCGCGGCGGCGGCCGACATGACCACGGGCATGACCGTGGTGGTCCCGGCCGCGGAGGCCAGGGCCCGGTTCGTGGCAGGCGCCGCGGCGGCGGCCTTCGCCGGGGCGGGTCTCGTTGGAACCGGGGCTGGTTGCGCCGGGGCGGGGGCGGTGGGTGCCGGTTGCGCCGGGGCGGCGGGCACGGTGAGGTCCGCCTCGTCCCGGCCGAGCGCCGGGTGACCCACCTCCACGGAGACTTTCCAGCGGCCGGGAGGCAGCGCCTCGGCGGTGGTGAAGCGCTCGGGGTCGGAGCGGTCGCGCACCAGCAGCCACGGCCCGGCGGTCCGGGTGCCGTCGGCGCTCACGGCGTTGACGGTGGCGGCGACCCGCTCGTCCACGGAGTCCTTGTCGTTCTCCCAAGTGACCACGGTGGTCACGTGGCCCTGCCGGTGGCCGGTGATGTCGACGGCCAGGGTGCCGCCGTGGCCGTGGGCGGTGGCGGTGCCGAGGACCGTCAGGGCGGTCGCCGTCAGCACGGTGGTCGCGGCCGCCGAACGCATGGTGTGCACGGTCGTCCTCCGTTGGGGACAGGTCGGTGGGTCGGGGGCCGACGGGCGGGGTGTGCCGCCCGTCGGCCCCCGAGGGGTCAGGCGGACTTCTGGAGCGTCCAGATCTGTGCCGGGCCGGAGACCGCGTGCTGCAGCTCGATCAGCCAGGACCCGTAGTACGGCCGGTTGCTGACGCCCAGTGCGAAGCCGCTCGTACCGGCGGTGATCATGACGCCGTTGCCGGTGGGCGTGAGCTTCCACTGCTGGGCGGCGGCGTTGGAGCAGGGCTGCTGTGCCACCCACATGCCCGGTCCGGCCGTGCCGCCGGTCTGCAGGCACTTGCCCGACGCGGCCGAGCGGATGCGGCTGTAGCCGTTGCCCGCGTCGTCGACGTACCACTGCTGCTGGGCGTAGCCGTTGTGCTGCGACCCGACGAGGACCGTTCCGTCGGCGGTCCTGCCGCCCCAGACCTCCGCGGCCGTACCGGTGGGGCCGTTGGTGAGCAGATAGCGGGTGTGAGGGGTGGTGCCGCCGCCGTTGCCGGCGGTCCGGAAGGACGTCGCCTTGCCGGGGCCGCTGTCACGTCCGGACCTGTCCCGTACGGAGACGGCGAGGGTGTAGGGGGTGCCGGGCTTCAGGTTGTAGACCCGGACGCTGTTCGTCTGCACCCAGCCCATGGGTTTGCCGTCCAGGAACAGCTGGTACCAGGCGGCGTTGCCCACGGCGTTCCAGGTGGCCACGACGGAGTCGGGCGCGATCTGTCCGATGGTGACCGCGGGCGCCGTGGACGGCCCGGTCGTCGGCCCGCCCGTGGGGGTCGGGGTGGGGGTGGGGTTGGGGGTGGGCTGCGTGGTGCCACCGTTCCTCATGAGGAACTGGTTGTCCGCGATGTTCCAGTGGGTGGCCAGATAACTGCCGGGCCTGGGATTCGTGTGGAAGTAGTCGTCGTGGTTGCAGTCCAGCCGGTTCTCGTAGGCGCCGTCCTGGCAGACGACGCGCATCCGCGGGTAGTACGGGCTGTCCGAGTAGCACATCACGTCCCACTCGTCGGTGCAGTGGGCGCCGCGGCTGGTGTTGGGGGCGCTGTTGTTCACCGCACCGAGGTTGTGACCGAGTTCGTGGGCGGCGGTGTGACCGCCCCAGCAGCCGGTGTCCGTACGCCCGTAGGAGGGGCCGAAGTTGCTGAGGTTGTTCTGCGCCGGCCGTTCGTCGCCGGCGAAGGTGCCTATGCCGCAGTAGACCTGGGTGTCGGCGAAGATCATGTACTTGCGGTCGCGGCGGTCCAGGCCCCGCGCGGCGAGCGCCCTGTTCATGGCGCTGAACTCGGCCATGGCCGAGGCGGGCAGCTCGATGTTGAGGACCGTCGGTACGCAGTCGGGACCGGTGACGTAGCGGATGTGCCGCACGCCGCCGGTGTCCTTGGCGCTCGCGGAGAAGATCAGGTCGGCGTCGGCGGCCCACTTGCGGAAGGACGGCAGGTACGTGGCGTACCGGTCGTTTCCGGGGGCGTGCGTGTAGACGACCTGCACGCGGTTGCCCGTGGTCCCGTCACCGTCGCACTGGACGGTCTGTCCGGCGGGGCCGTTCGCGGGCGCCTTTCCGGTGCCGCCGGTACCCCCGGCCGCCGGTGGGCCGCCCGCCTTCGGCGCGGCGGCGTCGAGCGCGGGCGTGGCGGTGCGGGGCAGCGCCGCGCCGGAGGGCTTGCCGTCGGTGCCGGAGGGCTCGTCGTCGGCCCGGTCGCGGCCCGCCGCGGCCGGGTCCTCGGCCGGGACGGCCGCCTTGACGGCGGGGGGCGTGTCCTTCTTGATGTCGACGCCCTTGGGCGGGGCGTCCGGGCCGTGCGTGCAGTGGCCGGCGGTGGTGCGGTAGACGCCGGCGCACGGATCCCCCTCGGGCGCGGGTGTCAGGCCTTCGTACACGAGTCCGCGTGCGGGCTCGCTCTTCGGCTTCCTGGTGAGGGGCTCCGGCTCCTCGTCCCGCGTGGGTTCGGCGGCCGGCTCGGGGGCCGTGCCGGGTGTACCGGCCGGCTGGGCCTGGGACAGCGGGCGGTCCGTCCCGGCTGCCGGCCGAGTGGCCTCGTACGCCACGCCTCCCACGACCGCCATGGCCGCCACGGCGGCCGTGGCGAGTATGAGCCGGGGGGTCTTGCGGCGTTGCGGCTTGAGTCTTCGACGCCCTGACAAGTGGCACCTCTTCCTTGATCGGAGAACGGTGCGCGGAAGCCTGCCAGAACGCGGGGCCGGAAAATTCAGACATAGAGGGGCCCAAAGAATATGTGCGTTCCGTTACCTGGTGGTTCAATTTGACGACAATTCAATTGCCCCTCCCACCAGGCAAGTTGTGTCGAAAGCAGCGAAGTGGTCCAGCCCTTTTCAGCCCTTCTGTTATCCGATCGAGATAGAGCCACAGGCTATTTGACTCCCTGTCAACGGAATCCATCACTCCAAAGAATTCCGGCCATTACGCATGGTTCGCCGGGCACAGTCGATGCTTGGAACATCCATAAGGGCGACTGATGCCAAGGTGTGACGGGGTTCACATACTGAGCAGTTGGTAATGTGGCGCGCCTGATGGAAGCGTGACGCCATGGGCCCCGCGGAGCACCCCGCGGGGACGTCCCAGGAAGTGAGGAGCGACTGTGCGTGCGATCCACGTCACCGAATTCGGTGGGCCGGAAGTCCTGCGACTGGTGGAGGTACCGGACCCGCAGCCCGAGCCCGGCCGCCTGCTGATCGATGTCTCGGCCGCGGGAATCAACTACGCGGACACGCACGCGGTCGAGGACTCGTACCTGTCCCGTTCCACGCTTCCGATGATTCCCGGCGGCGAGGTCGTCGGCCGCACCCAGGACGGCAGAAGGGTCGTCGCCCTCGCGGACAACTACGGCGGTTACGCCGAAAAGGTGCTCGTCCACGAGGACTTGGCGGTGGACCTCCCCGATTCGGTGGGCGACGGTCAGGCCCTGGCCCTGATCGTGCAGGGCCTCACCGCCTGGCACCTGTTGCGCACCGCCGGGCGCGTCTCCCCGGAGGAGTCCCTGGTCGTCCACGCCGCCGCGGGCGGCACCGGCTCGCTCGCCGTCCAGCTGGCGAAGGCGTTCGGGGTGGGCCGCGTCATCGCCACCGCGTCCACGCCGGAGAAGCGGGAACTGGCGCTGTCCCTGGGCGCGGACGCCGCCGTCGACGGCGCCGCGGACGGCCTCAAGGAACGGCTGGTCGAGGCCAACGGTGGCAGGAAGGTCGATGTCGTCCTCGAGATGACCGGCGGTCGCGTCTTCGAGGAGTCCCTGGCCGCGCTCGCGCCGTTCGGCCGGCTCGTCACCTACGGCATGGCGAGCCGGCAGGCCCCGCAGCCCGTGCACGCCGCCCAGCTGATGAGCCGCTCCAGGGCGGTCGTCGGCTTCTGGCTGATGCACGCCATCGGCCGTCCCGGCATGTAC
This sequence comes from Streptomyces sp. STAM6, assembly GCF_054963715.1. NCBI lineage: Bacteria > Bacillati > Actinomycetota > Actinomycetes > Kitasatosporales > Streptomycetaceae > Streptomyces > Streptomyces sp. STAM6. The sequence continues at coordinate 70,870 of NZ_JBUEFZ010000026.1, forward strand.
CGCGAGCCGCTCGCCGAACTGCTCGCGATGGTCGAGGACGGGCGTCTCACGCCGCAGGTCGGCGGCGTCTACCCGCTGGCGGACGCGGCACGGGCGCACGAGGACCTGCGCGCCCGCCGGACCGTCGGCAAGCTGGTCCTCGACACCACCCGCTGAGGACGGTCCCCGGCCCCCGGACATGCGCCGGGGGCGTCCGGCGGGCAGTGTGCCCGCCGGACGCCCCCGTGAGGACGCTCTTGATCAGACCGCCGGGGCCGGGTACGTCGGGTACTCCACCCCGGAGACGTGCTGGACGACCCGGATGACCTGGCACGAGTAGCCGAACTCGTTGTCGTACCACAGGTACAGGATCGCGTTGTCGCCGTCGACCTTGGTGGCTCCCGCGTCGACGATGGAGGCGTGGCGCGAGCCGACGAAGTCCATGGAGACGGCGTCCGGGGCCGTGGTGAAGTCGATCTGGCGCTTCAGCGGCGAGTTCAGCGAGACGTCGCGGAGGTACTCGAGCACCTCCTCGCGGGTGGTCTCACGGCCCAGGCGCAGGCTGAGGATGGCGATCGAGACGTCCGGGACGGGGACGCGGATCGAGCTGCCGGTGATCGGCGCCTTGAGGTCGGGCAGGGCCTTGGCGACGGCGGAGGCGGCGCCCGTCTCCGTGATCACCATGTTGAGCGGCGCGGAACGGCCGCGGCGGTCGGCCTTGTGGTAGTTGTCCAGCAGGTTCTGGTCGTTGGTGAACGAGTGGACGGTCTCCACGTGGCCGCGCAGCACGCCGTACTCGTCGTCCATCGCCTTCAGCGGCGGGACGATCGCGTTGGTGGTGCAGGAGGCGCAGGACAGGATCCGCTCGTCCGGCTTGACCGTGTCGTGGTTGACGCCGTGGACGATGTTCGGGACGTCGCCCTTGCCCGGGGCGGTCAGGACGACCTTGTCGATGCCCGGGCGCAGGTGCTGGGAGAGACCCTCGCGGTCCCGCCACTTGCCCGTGTTGTCGATGAGGATCGCGTCCTTGATGCCGTACGCCGTGTAGTCGACCTCGGAGGGGTCGTTGGCGTAGATCACCCGGATCGCGTTGCCGTTGGCGTAGATCGTGCTGGACTCCTCGTCCACCGTGATCGTGCCCTGGAACTGGCCGTGGATGGAGTCGCGGCGCAGCAGGGAGGCGCGCTTGACGAGGTCTTCGGCGGCCCGGCCGCCTCCGCCGCGCACCACGATGGCGCGCAGCCGCAGGCCGTTGCCCGACCCGGACTTCTCGATGAGCAGGCGGGCGACGAGCCGGCCGATGCGGCCGAAGCCGTAGAGGACGACGTCGCGGCCCTCGCGGCGCTCGATCTTGTTGGCACCCGTGGCGCCGGCGACGGCCTCGGCGGTGAACTCGGCCACGGACAGACCACGGTCGTCCGTCTTGAACGTCGCGGCGAGCATGCCGATGTCGATCTGGGAGGGGCCCAGGTCAAGGGTGGTGAGGGCCTGCAGGAACGGCATCGTCTCGGTGACCGAGAGCTCCTCGCCGTCGATCTGCCGGGCGAATCGGTGGGTCTTGAGGATGCTGACCACCGACTTGTTCACCAGGGAGCGGCTGTGAAGCAGGACGGTCACGTCCCGCTCCCGGTGCAGCTTCCCGATGATCGGGATCATCGACTCCGCGATCTCCTCGCGGGTTTTCCAACTGGTGAACGAGTCGTCGTTGACAGTCACAGTTTTATCTTTCGAGCTAGGCGGCGCTCATATGCTAACCCGCCACTACTTTGATCATTCAAGCGGTACGGGTGGGGCGCACGCCGGGGCTCCGACAGGGGCTTAAGTGTCCCGATTTGTATGCATTCAGCGCCGCCTTGGGGAGGACCGACCGGAGGAGGTGAGCCCTCCGGCCGCCCGGTACCGGTGGTGCGGGACGGCCGCTACGGCAGCCGCCGATAGCATCGGGGCCCCAGGTCAGCCGCGCCGGCGGCTGCCGTTTTCCGGAGAGCGACTCCCGTGACCAGCCAGCGAGCGACGACGACCCTGTGGCGACCCACCGGCCCCGAGGAACTGGAACTGGTCAGGGATCTCAACTGGCGCGCCTGGCCGCCCCGGTTGCCGGAGCAGCCGATCTTCTACCCGGTCCTCAACGAGGACTACGCCGTGAGGATCGCCAGGGACTGGAACGTCAAGCACAGCGGCGCGGGCTTCGTCACCCGGTTCGAGGTCGACTCGGAGTTCCTGACCCGCTACCCGGTCCAGCAGGCGGGCGGACGGACGATCCTCGAACTGTGGGTGCCGGCCGAGGAGCTCGACGAGTTCAACGCCCACATCGTGGGAGAGATCCAGGTCGTGCACGAGTTCCGCTGACTCCGCGGCCCGCGCCGGCGGGGGCGGCCGACGAAGCCGTGCGGCACGCCGGCCGCGCCGAAGTCGTCCGCACCGCCGCCCGGTCCGACGGCGCACGTCGCGGAGCCGTCATGCGGCCCCGGGGCCTTGAGGATCCGGGGCACTCGCCATGCGCCTCGCCACTGGATCCGTCCGGCGGCGGCGCCGATCGTCGACGTGGTGCCCCGTCTGCTCCGCGGAGGGCGCCCGGACCGGTCCTGCCGGTCGGGGCGCCCTCCTCTCGTCACGCCACCGCGTTACGGCGCCATCTCGTACGTCCCGGACAGCGCTTCGACGCGCTCCCAGACGCGGGCCGAACGGGCCTCGTCGACGACCGGGCGGCGGACCGCCGACAGCGCCCACAACTGCTGCTGCTCCGTGGCGGAGTCCTTGCCGTGGAGCTCGACGGCGTGCGCGGAGAAGTCCCGCACGAGGACGGCGAACAGCTCGTCCAGGACGTCCTCGTCGAGGCCCGTCAGGCGAGCCTGCTCCAGGATCAGCTGACCGTGGACGACGAGCGCGAAGAGCTGGCCGACAGCGAGGAGCAGGTCCAGGTCGCGGCTCTGCTCCTCGTCGGGGGCGGCCGTGGTGACGAACTCGCAGAGGGCGTCGGCCTGTTCGCGGAAGCGGTCCACGTTGGGGACGTGCGCGAACGCGTCGTAGGCGGTGCGCCAGTCGTGGAAGCGGACGGAGCCGAGGCCGCGGGCCGGTCCCTGCTGGAAGAGGAACGTGTCGTCGGCGGCGTCGAGGCGGGTCGGGACGGGCTCGTAGTCCGCCGGGTTCAGCAGGTGGTTCTGCATGAACTTCAGGATCAGCGCCAGGTTGACGTGGACCGTGCCCTCCAGCTTGGGCAGTCCGCGGATCTCGACGGCGGCCTGGGCGAAGTAGTTGTCCTTCTCGAAGCCCTTGGCGGCGATCACGTCCCACATGAGGTCGATGACCTTCTCGCCCTCCGTGGTCACCTTCATCTTCGTCATCGGGTTGAAGAGCAGGTAGCGGCGGTCGTCGGGGCCGGCGGAGCGGAAGTAGTCGACGGCACGGTCGCTGAACAGCTTCATTCCGACGAGGCGGACGTAGGCGTCGGTCAGCTCACGGCGCACGTGCGGGAAGGCCGTGACGGGGCGGCCGTAGAGGATGCGGCCCCGCGCGTGCGTGACGGCCTCGTACATCGCGTGCTCGCATATGCCGATGGAGGCGGTGCAGAGGTTGAACTTGCCGACGTTGACGGTGTTGAGGGCGGCGTCGAAGGCGGCGCGGCCCGTGTGCAGGATGTCGTCGGGGGTGACGGGGTAGTCCTCGAGGCGGAACTCGCTCACGTACTTCGAGGAGTCCACGACGTTCTTCACCAGGTGGTACGCGGAGTGGCGGCTGTCCGCGGCGAAGAAGACATAGGCGTCCGGACCCTCGACGTCGGTGCGGCGGCCGAAGACGGACACCAGCCCGGCGGCGTTGCCGTTGCCGATGTAGTACTTGGAACCGGTGGCCCGGAAGCCGCCCTTGCCGTCGGGCTCCAGCAGCATGTCGGTGGAGTAGATGTCGGCGCCGTGGGTCTTCTCGGACAGGCCGAAGGCGAACACCTCGCCCTGCGAGAGGAGTTCCGCCGCGCGGGCGCGGACCGTGGCGTTGTCGCTCTGCCACACCGGGCCGAGCCCGAGGACGGTGACCTGCCAGGCGTACCAGTAGTCGAGCCCGTAGAAGCCGAAGATCTCGTTCAGGGCGGCGATCCGGGCGGTGTCCCACCGCTTGTCCTCGTTGCCGTCGGCCGCGGAGGACGGGGTGAGGAACGTCGCGAACAGCCCTTCCTTGGCGGAGAAGTCGAGGAAGTCCGCCAGCCAGGCGCGGGACCGGTAGTCCTCGATCAGCCTGCGCTTGCCGCGGGCCTCGAACCAGTCGACGGTGGCGCGCAGCAGCCTGCGGGTCTCGGGGTCGAAGTGCGCCGGGTCGTAGGTGCGGGGGTTGAACAGCAGCGGGTCGGCCATGGTTGTCCGCCTTTCCGGCTTGGGAGGTTCGTACGGGAGGGTGTGAGGGGTCGCCGGCACGGTCAGTGCTGCTCGGAGCCGAGCCGGCGGAGTGTGGCGAGGACGTCGTCGAGCCAGGCGAGCGTCATGCGTTCGTACGCGATGCCGCCGCGCAGCACGGCGTGCTGGAGCTCGCGTGCGGCGTCGGGCTGGTCGGCGGACCGGGCGGCGGCCTCCGGTCCGGTGAAGTCGCGCCGTTCGCCCGCGAGGTAGTGGGCGAGCCGGTCGGTGTGCACCTGGTGGTGCCGTTCGACTTCACCGATGAGGGCGGCCGGGTCGTCGAAGGCCGCGCCGCGGATCTTCACGGCGAGGTCGTGCCGGACGCTCTCGGGTTCGATCGGCTCGTGCAGCCACTGGGAGAGGGCGGCCCGGCCGAGGGAGGCGACGGAGTACTCCTTCTTGTCCGGGCGGCCCTGCTGCGGGACCTCGCGGACGTCGATCCAGCCGTCGCTCTCCATGCGCTTGAGGACGCGGTAGATCTGCTGGTGGGTGGCGGTCCAGAAGTATCCGATGGACCGCTCGAAGCGCCGGGCCAGCTCATAGCCGGAGCCGGGCTTCTCCAGCAGGGAGACGAGGATCGCGTGCTCGAGCGCCATGCCCCGATCTTTCTATGCAACTCGTTGCATAGACAAGCGGCACGGCCGGGGTGAGACGCGGCTCACCCGGACCGCGCGGAAGGAGGAAGGCCGTCCGCTACGACCGGCGGCGCGGTTTGCCGCGCTTGGCGGCCCTGCCGGCGCCGCCGGAACCGCCGCCGCGGGTGCCCTTGCCGGCCGACGCGCCGGCGGCTCCGCCGGCCGCGGGCTTGCGGCGGGCGGCGGCGCGGGGATCGGGGCTCTTGCGCTTCGCCGCCGACGCGGACGCAGCCGGTGCCTGCGGCCCCCGGGTGCTGTTCACGGTGCGGCCGCGGACGATCCCGATGAACTGTTCCACCAGCTCGGTGGTCTCGTCCTCCGGCCAGGACAGCGCGACGCTCGACTGCGGGGCGTCGGAGACCGGCCGGTAGGTGAGGTCCCTGCGGTGGTGCAGCCGGGCCAGTGACTGGGGGACGACCAGCACGCCGATCCCGGCGGCCACCAGCTCGACGGCGTCCGCGGTCGTGGCGGGCCTCTCGATCGCGGGCCGTCCCGGCAGGCTCTCCCAGGCGAGGGTGTCGTCGAGGGGATGCAGCACGATCTCGTCGGCCAGGTCCTCGGTGGTCACCTCGTCGGCCGCGGCCACGAGGTGGTCCTTGGGGACCACGACGACGGTCGTCTCGGTGTAGAGCGGGATCGCGCTGAAGTACGTCCGGTCCACGGGCAGCCGCAGCAGACCCGCGTCGGCGTCACCGCCGCGCAGGACGCCGGGCGCTTCCTCGGCGGGCACCTGGACGAGGGTGAGCGGGACGTCCGGCAGGCGTTCGTTCCAGATCCGCACCCACTTCGTGGGCATCACTCCCGGGACGTACGCGAGCCGGAACGACGGGGATGCTTCCTGGCCTGTCACGTGCCCAGGCTACCGGTCCGTTCGGAGGAGGCACGCACGCTCGATACCCTGGACCCCATGACGTCGCACCAGAGCACCCAGACGATGAAGCCCGCGACCGCGGCGAAGAAGCTGGGTGTGTACCTCGAGGCCACCCCCGCCGCATTCCAGGAGGGTGTCGTCTCACGCACCGAACTGAACGCGCTGCAGTCCGACCCGCCCGCGTGGCTGACCGACCTGCGCCGCAACGGGCCGCACCCCCGCCAGGTGGTCGCGGCCAAGCTGGGAGTGTCCATCGCGGGTCTCGCGCGCGGCGGCGTCACCGAGCCCCTCACCACCGAGCAGATCGACGCGCTGAAGCGGGACATGCCCGAGTGGCTCCAGAAGGAGCGTGCCACCCAGGCGGAGGTCCGCAAGGAAGCGGCGCGCGTCAAGGCGGTCCACGCCGAGCGTGCGGAGCGCGCCGAACAGGCCGGCCGCTCGCACGCCTGATCACCGCCGTCGGCGGTCGTGGGGCCGCAGGCCCGTGCGGGCTGTCCCGCGAACCGTCGGCGATCTTCCGCCACAGGGCGCCTGACCTGGTGTTTCGACCCGGTCGGGCGCCCTGCCGGATTCTGGGCGGGCCGCTCAGAAATTGCCGTAATTGACCTGCCACGTCGGCAGGCCCATACGGCGCCAGACCGCGACGACACGGTCCCGGTCGTCCAGGGAGACCCGTACCGCGAAACGGTCGCGGACGTGCCGGTCGAAGAGTTCGGCCTTCACGATGTCGTCGCGGCGGCCGTCGCCGGCGGCCCGCATCCACAGCTCGTCGTAGGGCACCTCGTGGAGCCGCAGCCACGCCTCGGTCTTCTCGCGGTGCTCCTCGCCCCGGCCGGAGAGCAGCACGATCACGTCGTTGTCCGCGCGCCGGAAGGAGTGCAGGGCCTGCCGCACCGAGACATTGAGCAGGTCCTCGTCACAACGGGTGAAGTCGTACGGGTTGCGGTCGCCCCGCAGCGCGAGGGTGCCGTCGATGTCGCACATGACGGCCGACGGCAGCGCCGGGTCCGGGACGTACGGCCGCAGGGCGGGCTGGTCGTTGAGCCACGCGTCGGTGAGCCGCCAGCCGCCCTTCGTCGCCTTCGTGTGCTTGTCCGACAGGATCCGGATGATGTCCTCGCCGACGGAACGCTCCCGCTCGTTGTCGCGCCGTATGCACTCCTCCACCGGCACGCCGGTGAAGTCGTGCACGACGAAGGTGGCGAGCCCGGCGACGGCGGCCTTGAGCCGCTTCGGGATGTGGGGCGTGAGGTGGGTGTTGTCGACGACGACGTCGAAGCCGTCGTCGACGGCCGCCCGCACCGCCGCGTCCTGGATCGCCAGCACCGTCTGCTCGTGCGCGTACGACCGGCCGCGCTCGGGCGACGGGATGTCGAGCATCGTCCGCAGGTCGTCGAGGTTGACCCGGCGCATACGGCCGTCGGACTCCGCCTGGAGGCGGCGTGCCGCGGTCGTCTTGCCCGATGCGGGCAGACCCGTCATGACGTGCACCATGGGCACGGGTCGTACGTCGGTCACCGGTCAGTTCTCCTCGTCGGTCGTGAAGGGGTCGGCCGCCTCCGGCCGCAGGGAACGGTACGTGACCAGTTCGGTGGGGCGGCCGTCCAGGCGCAGGAACATGGCGGGCCGGACGGCGGCGTCGGGCAGCGCCTTCGCGGCCCGGGCGAACGCGCCGCGGTCGCCCGCGAGCGGGGCGAGGGACGCGTACGCCTCGTCGATGACGCGTTCGCGGTCCGCCACGCCCTGCTCGATACGCGCGATGACGTCGCGGACCCAGGCGTCGAACTCGTCCGGCACCTGTTCCAGCAGGGCGTCCAGCGGCCGGCCGCCCGACGCGGCGATGTCCGCCGCCGAGCAGCCCAGCGCCTGGGCCAGCTGCTTGGCGGGCAGGCCGGCGAAGCGCTGGATGCCATGGCTGCGCCAGATGTCCCGCTCGGTGACGCCGGTCAGCACCTTGTGCAGCCGTACGTACTCCGACAGCTTCGCCTTGGCCCGGGTCCCGGACTTGAAGCGCAGGACGAAGCCCTCCGCGTCGGTGCCCGTCGCCGCCCGTCCACCGGGCAGCGTGTTCGACTCGGCCAGGGCGAGGAGTTCGTCGAGCGGCATGGCGGGCCACACCGTGACGACGGAGCCGATCGCCTCCCACGCGGGGGCGGCGTCGGCCAGGGGTATCTCGGTGCCGTCCTTGCCGAAGGCGGCGAGCAGCACCAGGTCACGGCGGTCGCCGTAGTCGACGACGATACGGTTCTGCGGGTACAGGATCTCGGCGAGGTAGGTCACGCCCGCGGTGAGGCCGGAGGTGTCCTTGGTGTCGAGACGGCGCTGTGCCCAGGTGGCCTGTGCGCTGATGAACGAGCCCTTGGACGCGACCCGCCAGCGGCCGGCGTAGTGGAAGACCACGGCGAGGCTGCCGTCGACCTTGTCGTACACCTCGAAGGGTTCGTCCGGCAGGGCGGGCGCATAGGGCTGTCCGGCCTCGTGCTCACCGACGTTGAAGAACTTCGGCAGGGGCAGCGCGACGATCTCGCCGGTGGTGTCGTCGGCGACGAGACCGCGGCAGCGCGTGGTGACCCTGTTCCAGTTCCGCTCGTACTGGCACGTGCGTGTGTACGTGTAGATGGACAGCGGCAGCTCGGGGTGCGCCTTGCGGGTGACGTGCCCGGAGTCGAGCGCGGCGGCCAGTTCCTGCGGCGGCAGCAGCTCATGGAGAGTCAGGTGCGCCTGGCTCATGGATTCCTCCCGTTCGAGATGCTGCATTCTCGCCTGGTCGAACCCCGGAGCGACAGCGAATAAGCAGGTCAACGCAGTTCGCGCCGATGACCACTCCCCCGTGGCGGTCACCGGCGCGAACCGCGCGTGACGTCAGAAGGTGCAGGTGGGTACCCCCTCCAGCCACGCGGGCCCCTGGATGTAGATGTTGGTGACCCAGGCCTTGTAGTCCGGGAGGTAGGACCAGGCGTCGTTGGTGTAGCCCTCGGCGGTGACGACCTCCGCGTGCTTCTGGCAGCTGGACGCGGATCGTCGTCGGCTGCGGGAAGGCGTAGACGCGCGCGGCCTTGACGGACGGCTCGGCCTTGGTCCAGACGCCGGTGCCCCACGTCCGGAAGACGTGCCCGGTCACCGGGCCGGTGTTGACGCGCACCGCTCCGTAGTAGTCGCCGGACAGCCGGACGTCGCTGACCATGAGCTTGGTGCCGGACTGCCTGGCCTCCGCCATCTTGCCGGCGCCGAGGTAGAGGGCGATGTGGTGCACCTTCTGGGAGTTGCCCCAGACCAGCAGGTCGCCGGGGACCAGCGGGGAGAGGCCCTGGGCGGCGGTGAAGCGTTCGGCGGCGCGGTGCGTGTAGTACTGCGCGCTCGCCACGCCGTCCAGGATGTCCGACCCGGTGGCCTTGGCGTAGGCGTACCGGACGAGGCCCGAGCAGTCGAAGCCGAGCCGCTCGGGGTCGTGCCGGCTGGCCGGGTCGTCGGGATCGACCTTCCCGTAGGTGGGGCCCGGCTGCGGGCCGTGGCCGCCGCCCCAGGTGTACCAGACGTCCGCGGCGACCTGTTCGCAGGCGGCGGCGACGGCGCGTTCGGCGGCCGCGGACGCGCCGGGCGCCAGTACGCGGCATTCGCCGCCGGCGGCGGTTTCGCCGAAGGGCGCGGACGCGGCGGCGGACGCGGCCGGGGGCGTCCGGAGGAGGAGGGCCAGTAGGACGAAGAGGGTGCCGACGAGACCGGATCGGCGAAGCATGCGGGGTTCCTCGATTCCTGTCGAAACGACGTGCCGGGCCGCCTGGAGCGGTGCCGTACGCGGTAGTCAGCGTGCTGGCCGGGGCACCCGCTCGTCGAGGGCGTCGCGTCACCCCATGGGGAAGGGCAACGGGAAACACCCGGGAAACCCCTGCCGAGCAGGGCACTTCGGCGGTGCGTCGGTCATGGACGGGCACAAGCGGGTCCCCGCGGGACGGGGTGACCGGGCATGAGCGTCTGTCGCCGCTGGGGCCCGATGCCGTCCCGCAGCCGGCAGATCTGCGCCAGCCGTGCACGGACGTCCAGATTCCACAGCCGTACGGTGCCGTCGTTGCTGCTGCTCGCCACGGTCCGCCCGTCGGGCGAGAATGCGGTGCCCCACACCGCGTTCGTGTGGCCGGTCAGGGCGGCCGTCAGCCGGCGCCCGGCGACGTCCCACAGCCGGACGGTGCGGTCGTTGCCGCTGCTCGCCAGGGTGCGGCCGTCGGGCGAGAAGGCGATGCCCCGCGCGGAGCCGGTGTGGCCGGTGAGGGCGGCCTCGAAGCGGTGGTTCCGGGCGTCCCACAGGCGGACGGTCCCTTCGTTCCCGCTGCTGGCCAGGGTGCGGCCGTCCGGAGAGAAGGCCACGCCCCGCACCGCGCCCGTGTGCCCGCTGAGAGTGGCGAGCGGGCGGCGGGCGGGCACGTCCCACAGCCGGACGGTCAGATCGTCACCGGCGCTGGCCAGGGTGCGTCCGTCGGGGCTGAAGACGACGTCGTTGGCGAAGTCGGTGTGGCCGGGAAGCGCGGCCAGTTGACGGCGGGTGGCGACGTCCCACAGCCGGACCGCGTGGTCGGATCCGGCCGAGGCGAGGGTGGTGCCGTCGGGGGCGAACGCCACGGAGAAGACGTCCGCGCCGTCCGCGGTGAGGGTGGCGAGCGGGCGGCGGGCGGCGACGTCCCACAGGCGGATGGTGCCGTCGGAGCCCGCCGAGGCGAGCGTCTGCCCGTCGGGGGCGAACGCCACCGAGAACACGGTCTCGCGGTGGCCGGTGAGCGTCGCGAGGACGCGGCGCGCCGCCACGTCCCAGAGACGCACGGTGTGATCGGCGTCGGCGGTGGCCAGCAGCGTGCCGTCCGGGCTGTAGGCGGCCTGCCACACCTCGGTGAAGGGACGGGCCGTCAGCACCGAGCCGTGCAGGTCCCACAGGACGACGGACTGGTCGAAACCGGCGGTGGCGAGCACCGTTCCGGTGGAGTTCACGGCGACTCCGATCACATAGTCGGTGTGGCCGGCGAGGGTCGCGGTCGGCCGGCCGCTGCGCACGTCCCACAACCGGGTCGTGCCTTCGCCGCCCGCGCTGACGACCGTGGTCCCGTCGGGGGTGTAGGCGACCGCGTTGATGTCGTCGCTGTGTCCGGTCAGGGTGGCGGTCGTCCGGCGTCCGGCGACGTCCCAGAGCCGTACGGTCCGGTCCGTACCGCCGGTGGCGACCGTCCGCCCGTCCGGGGAGAACGCCGCGCCCAGCACCTCGCCGGTGTGTTCCCCGAGCACGGCGAGCGGGCGGGCGCCGGTGCTGTCCCACAGCCGTACGGTCCGGTCGGAACCGGCCGACACCAGCGTCCGGCCGTCCGGCGCGTACGCCAGGGCGTTGATCCTTCCGCTGTGGCCGGGCAGGGCCGCGCGGGCCCGCGGGACGGGGACGGAGGTGTCCCACAGGCGGATCGTGCCGTCACGGCCCGCGGTGGCGAGGGTGGGGCCGCGAGGGGCGAAGGCCACCGCCCGGGCGCCGGTGGTGCTCGCGGGAAGGGTGGCCGCCGGGCGGCGGTGGGTGACGTCCCAGAGGCGTACGGGCCCGTCCGTCGACGTGGCCGCGAGGGTGCGTCCGCCGGGGTCGAAGGCGATCGACCGGACGCGTCCGGGCACGGTGAACGTGGAGGCGGTGCGGTGGTCGGCGAGGCGGCGCAGTGTCACCGTTCCGTCGGAACTGGCCGTCGCGAGCGACTGGTCGCCAGGTGCGAAGGCCACGGCGTTGACCGGTCCGCGGTGCCCTCCGAGCCGGGCGGAGAAGGCCTGTGACTGGGTGCTCAGCAGGGCTCCGCGCGCCTCGGTCGTGGCTTTCGTGCGGTACGCCTCCTCGGCGAGGAGCATCGAGGCCTCCGGCTGTCCGGCGGCCAGGGAGGTGGAGCGCACGGCGAGGGCCTGCGAGCGGGCGACGCGCTCCTGGTCGAGGGCGCTCTCGCGCTGCTGGTAGGCCAGGGCTCCGGCGGTCACGGCGAGGACCAGCAGGACGACGAGCGTGGCCGTCATGCGCTGCCGCAGCCGCGCTTGGCGTCTGGCGTGTTTCGTCCGGCTGTCCTCCTCGGCCTGGCTGGCCCGCAGGAAGGCGGCTTCGTGGGCGCTGAGCCGGCTGCGGCCGTCGAGCTCGTCGGCCCAGGAGCGGGCGGTGTCCAGGCGGGTACCGCGGTAGAGGGCGGACGGGTCGCGGCCCTCCCGCTCCCATTCGTCGGCGGCGTGGGCCAGTTGCTGGTGGATCAGCAGGCCGGCCCGGTCGGCGTGGATCCAGCCGTGCAGCCGTGGCCAGGCGTGCAGCAGTGCCTCGTGGGTGATTTCGACGGTGTCGCTGTCCATGGTGATCAGCCGGGCCCGGACGAAGGCGTCGAGCGCGGCGGCGGCACCGTCCGCGCCGGCCAGTTGTTCCATGAGGGTGGCCCTGCTCATCCGGCGCCGGGTCGCGCCGGTGCCGTCGGCGACGTGGACGAGCCGTACCAGGATGCGGCGGATGGTCCGCTGCTCGGCGGGGTACAGGCGGGCGAACGCGTTCTCGGCGGTGCGGGCGATGGCTCCCTGGATGCCGCCGGTGCGTTCGTACCCGGCGACGGTGAGGGTGGCGCCCTCCCGCTGCTGCCAGGTGGCCATCAGCGCGTGGGACACCAGCGGCAGCACACCGGACGGCGCCGGATCACCGGCGGCCGCGGGGTCCGGACCGGCCGGCCGCGGGTCGTCGCGCAGTCCCGCGTCCCGCAGGACGAGGGGAACGAGACCGGGTTCGAGCGTGACGCCGGCGAGCTCCGCCGGGCGTGCGATCGCCTCCCGCAGCTCGGTCACGGACATCGGGGGGAGCACGAACAATCCACCGGTGAAGACGGGGGCCAGCTCGGGGAGGTCCAGGCAGTTGCCGGAGAAGTCGGCCCGCACGCCGAGGACGACGACGGCCGGGTCGTGCGCGCCCGCCGTCGGCCGGGCGGTGGCGAGGGCGCGGAGCACCCGTACGAAGGCGCGCCTCTCGTCCTCGTCGGTGCAGTGCGTGAACAGCTCCTCGAACTGGTCGACGAGCAACACGGGCCGCACGGGCGGCGGTTGCCTGTCGGCCGGGCCGGAACCGGGCGTGTCCCAGAGCCGGCGTACGGCGTCGAGCAGCGTCTCCGGCCGCTCCCGCAGCCGGCCGGCGGTGATGCCGGGGTCGCTGCCCAGGACTTTCGCGGTGCGGTCGAGCAATTCCTGGAGGGGGTGCGCGGTGGGTGTGAGCGTCACCACCGGCCATCCGTCGGCGCCCGGCATGGGGAAGCCACCGTCCCGGACGGCCGGCACGAGACCGGCGTTGAGGAGGGACGACTTGCCGGCGCCCGAGGGGGCGACGAGCATCAGCGGTCCGCTGCCGATCCGTTCGAAGACCCGCTCGACCAGTGCGGCCGTCGCCCGCTCCCGGCCGAAGAACCATCCCGCGTCCTGCGGGGTGAACGCCGGCAGACCGCGGTAGGGACAGGGGCTGTCCGGCTGCGGATCCGGCTCGGCGGGCCGGGGCCCGGTCGCCTGCTGGACGAGCAGCAGCAGCCGGCCTTCGGCCCGCAGCGCCTGGTCGCAGCGGCGGGCGACGTCCACGGTCACCCGTTTCGAGCCGGTCTCGATCTTGCTCAGATAGCCCTTGCTGTAGTGCGTCTGGCGCGCCAGATCGGCGAGCGACAGACCGCGTTGTACCCGCAGGCGCCGCAACTGCGCGGGAAAGGACGCCGCGGCGCCGTCGGACGGCTGGTGCTGATGGTCGTTGTGCGGTCCGCGGTCCGGATCCCCCAAAGCATCCCCCATGGCGAAGCGCGCCCAGGCTGTGAGATGACAGGCGCCCAGGCTACAGCGGGGGTTGGACGGCCGACCAAGCCTTTCGTCCGGTGTGACGAAAACACGAACTTCCGGAGCCGCGGTGCGGCGGCTCCGGAAGCGGTCCACGCGGGGAGTGTGGTTACGGCCGGTTGAGGCGGATCGAGTTGATCGGTGTGAGGTTGGCGTACACGCCGGTCTTGGCGGCGATCGCACCGCCGCAGCCCGCACCGTTGGACCCGGTGCAGAGGTTCGCGGTCGCACCGCTGTGCTGGTTGTTGAGGACCCAGTGGTTGCCGAACTGGTTGACGAGGTTGTGGGCCCCGTAGCTGTAGTACACGTGACTGGGCTTGACGGCCGGGTTCTGGTCCTGCGGGTAGATGCAGACCGCCCCGTCCGGACATCCGGCCCAGGCGTCCGCCGGCTTGGCCTCGGCCGTGCTCTGGAACACCATCACGGCGGCGGCCGCGGTGGCGAGCGCGGCGGCACTGCGGATGATCTTGTGCATGGTCTTTCCCCCTGTGGGTCTTGCTCCGTGCTGACGGCTCCAGCCTGTCGCCGGGTGCCCAGGGGGGTCGACGGGTTTCCTGTTGCCCGTCGGCCGGCTCACCGGGAAACGGTCGGCGAGCAGGGTGTTCACCGGACTGCGGGCAACCGGCGCGCGTATCGAGCGCGCACGCCCTTACGCGGAGCCTCGCGCCGTCAGGCGATCGACCCGCCGCGCCACACGAGCAGCGCCACATCGATCCCCGCGACGACGATCGAGGCCACGAAGGGCACGCGGGCGCGGCGGTGTCCGGCGGCCGCTCCCGTGAGGGCTGCCAGGGTCGCCGCGACGAGAGCGGCCGCACCGGCGGGTCCCACGGATCCCGGGGCACCGAGCGCGAGGACGGCGGAGGCCGCGAGGAGGGGGAAGGGCAGCAACTGCCGGGTGCGTGCCGGACCGAGCCGCTGGGGCCAGCCGTGCACTCCCGTCGACCGGTCGCAGGCGATGTCCGGCAGCACGTTGGCCAGATGGGCACCGACACCCAGGAGGACGCCGGCGGTGACGACCCACCAGGCCGGCCAAGGGCTGCCGGGGAGGCCCAGGGTGACGAAGGCGGGAAGGGCGGCGAACCCCACGGCATACGGGAGCCAGGACAGTGCCGTGGCCTTCAGCCGCAGGTTGTACGCCCACGCGGCGGCGACCCCGGCCAGGTGGACGGCGCCGGCGAGCGGACCGCAGAACAGCGAGAGCGGCACGCAGAGCCCCAGGGCCACGAGGGCAGCGGCCCGTACGGTGGTGACGGAGACCGCGCCGGAGACCGCCGGTTTCGCGTACCGGCCGGCGGCCCGGTCGCGGGCCGCGTCGATCGCGTCGTTGGACCAGCCTACCGACAGCTGTCCGGCCAGCACCGCCGCCGCGAGGAGCACACAGCCGCGCCCGTCCCGGCCCGCCGCCGCGGCCAGGGCCGTCACCAGGACCGTGACGGCGGCCGCCGGGCCCGGGTGACAGGCCATCAGCAGTCCGAAGAGAGCACGCCGGGGGCGTACGGCCGCGGGGGCGGGGTGCCGCGCGCCCGTCGGGGCGGCCCGGTCTGTGGCGTCCACGGGAGCGATGCTAGGCACTCAACGGGGGATCGAGCGGTACGGCACCACGGTGCGAGGGCACACATGGGTGATCGCCGTCCTCGACGTGGAGCCCTGATGACCTGGATCGCAGCCGTGCACGGAGTCCTGGCCCCGCACCGCCACGCCCAGCGCGACATCACCGACATGGTGGCGCGCCACTGCCTGCCCGCCGGCGCCGACCGGCGCGTACTGGACCGGCTGCACCGTGGCTCGCGGGTGCGCTCGCGCCACACGGCACTGCCACTGGACCGGTACGGCGAGGCGGCCGACTTCGGCGCGGTCAACGACGCCTTCGTCGCCGGCGCCGTGGAGCTCGGTGCCGATGCCGTGGCGGCGGCGCTCCGCGAGGCGGGACTGTCACCCCGTGACGTCGACCTGCTGATCTTCACCTCCGTGACCGGGATCGCGGCCCCGTCCGTGGATGCCCGGGTCGCCGGGCGGCTCGGGTTGCGGCCCGACGTCAAGCGGGTGCCCGTCTTCGGCCTGGGGTGTGTCGCCGGCGCGGCCGGGATCGCCAGACTGCACGACTATCTGGTGGGCCACCCGGACGACGTCGCCGTCCTGCTCTCCGTCGAACTGTGCTCGCTGACCTTCCAGCGGTCCGACGCGTCACTCGCCAACCTGACCGCGACGGCGCTGTTCGGCGACGGGGCCGCGGCTGTCGTCGCCTGCGGTTCCAGGCGGCACACGGCCGCGGCGGCGGGCCCCACCGTGGTGGCGAGCCGCAGCCGTCTCTACCCGGACACCGAGCGGTTGCTGGGCTGGGACATCACCGCCACGGGCTTCCGGGTGGTCCTGGACGCCGCCGTGCCCGACGTGGTGCGGAAGAACCTCGCGGACGAGGTCGACGGGTTCCTGACCGGCCACGGGCTTCGCCGGCGGGATGTGACGGCGTGGGTGAGCCATGCGGGCGGCCCGAAGGTCCTCGACGCGGTGGAGGAGGCCCTCGAGCTGTCGGACGGGGCCCTGGACCTCAGCCGGCGCTCCCTCGCGGAGGTCGGCAACCTGTCATCGGCGTCCGTGCTGCACATCCTGCGCGACACCCTGACGGCCGCGGCCGGGCCGCCGTCCGGCACACCGGGGGTGCTGCTGGCCATGGGCCCCGGCTTCTGCACGGAACTCGTGCTGCTGCGCTGGTAGGAACGGGAAGGAACGGGAGTCGAGGATGGTCTGGTACGTCGCTCTGGTGCTGGCCGTCGGTGTGGAGCGGATCGCCGAGCTCGTGGTCGCCCGCCGCAACGCGCGCTGGAGTCTGGCGCGCGGCGCCGTGGAGTACGGGAAGGGCCACTACCCGCCGATGGTGGTCCTGCACTCGGCCCTCCTGGCCGGCTGCGTGGTCGAGGTGTGGGCGCTGGGGCGGCCGTTCCCGCCCGTGCTCGGCGGGACCATGCTGACGGTGGCCCTGGCGGCGCAGGGGCTGCGCTGGTGGTGCGTGCGGACGCTCGGCCCGCGCTGGAACACCCGGGTCCTCGTGGTGCCCGGCCTGCCCCTGGTGACCGGCGGGCCGTACCGGTGGCTGCGGCACCCGAACTATGTGGCGGTGGTGGCCGAGGGCATCGCCCTTCCCCTGGTCCACGGCGCCTGGGTGACGGCCGTCGCGTTCACGGTTCTCAACGCCGCGCTGCTCACCGCACGCGTCCGCTGCGAGGACGCCGCACTCGCTTCGGCGCCGCCCGGCCCGCCGCGAGGCCCGGCACCGTCCGCCCCGGCGACGGCCCCCGAAGTGGGCGGCGTCCGCGCCCAGGGTGCGCCGAGGTGATCGACCTCCTCGTGGCGGGCGGTGGGCCGGCCGGACTCGCCACGGCGATCCAGGCGGCGCTGAGCGGGATGGAGGCCGTGGTCGTCGAGCCGCGCACCGGGCCGGTGGACAAGGCGTGCGGCGAGGGCGTCATGCCGGGCGCGGTTCGCGCCCTGCGGGATCTGGGCGTCGGCGTGACCGGCCACGAGCTGCGCGGCATCCGCTACCTGGACGGCCACCACCGTGCGCAGGCCGACTTCCGGGGCGGCCGCGGGGTGGGGGTGCGCCGGACCGTGCTGAGCACCGCGCTCGCCCGGCGGGCCACCGAGCTCGGGGTCCGGATCCTGCCCGGAAAGGTCGGCACGGCGTGCCAGAGCGCGGACGGGGTGACGGCCGCCGGGCTGCGCGCCCGCTGGCTCGTCGCCGCCGACGGCCTGCACTCCCCCCTCCGGCGTGACCTCGGCCTCGAACTGCCGGACCGCCGGCCCCGGCGCTACGGCCTGCGGCGGCACTACCGCGTGCCGCCGTGGTCGGCCTTCGTCGAAGTGCACTGGTCGGCGGGCGGCGAGGCGTATGTGACGCCGGTCGCCGACGATCTGGTGGGGGTCGCCGTGCTGAGCACGGCCAGGAGTCCTTTCGACGCGCATCTGGAGCACTTCCCCGAGCTGGCGGACCGGCTGCGCGGCGCGACGGCCGCGAACGTCGTACGGGGCGCGGGACCGCTGCGCCAGCGCGTGCGGGGCCGGGTCGCCGGACGGGTCCTGCTGGTCGGGGACGCGGCCGGCTATGTCGACGCGCTCACGGGTGAGGGCGTCGCCCTGGCCCTGGCGTCGGCGGAGGCGGCGGTGCGGTGTCTGAGGGCAGGACGCCCGGACGCGTACGAGAGGGACTGGCGCCGGCTGTCCCGCCGTCGCCGGCTGCTGACCGAGGCGCTGGTCCGGGTCAGCGGCCGCCGGGACACCGCCCGGCTCGTCGTGCCCGCGGCCTCCCGGATGCCCCGGGTCTTCGCCGCGGCGGTGCACGCGCTGCAGTGATCCGGCGCCTTTCGCCGGGGCGGATACTTGACGCATGAACGTGTCCGCGCCCGCGCTCACGGAGCTGCGGGAACGACTGGGCAGAAGCCTGTTCACCCGCGTCGCCGGGCCCGAGGGGCCGGTCAACCGCGCCCGTATCCACGGCGCACCGGGCCCCCGCTGGTTCGGTCCCGACCGTCCCATCCGCACCGTGCACGGCGACGCCTCGATGTTCATCGGCGGGCTGAGCGCCCTGCTGCTCCAGTCGCTGCACCCGCTGGCGATGGCGGCCGTGGCGGGCCATTCGGGCTATCGCGGCGACCCGTGGGGGCGTCTCCAGCGCACCAGCACGTTCCTCGCGTTCACCACCTACGGCACGGCGGCCGACGCACAGCGGGCGGTCGACCGGGTGCGAGCCGTTCACGACAGTGTGCGCGGGACCACCCCCGAGGGCGAGGCCTATCACGCGGCCGACCCGCATCTGCTCGGCTGGGTGCACGTCGCCGAGGTCGACAGTTTCCTGCGCGCCCACCAGCTCTACGGTGCGCGGCCGCTGGATGCCGCCGCCTGCGACGCCTACGTCGCGGACACCGCGCGGGTGGCGGCCGCGCTCGGGGTGATCGACCCTCCGCGCGACCGGGCCGGGCTGGCCGGCCGGCTGGCCGCGTACCGGCCGGAGCTGCGCGCCACCCGTGAGGCCCGGGAGGCCGCACGTTTCCTCCTCTTCCACCCGCCCCTGCCGTGGGTCGCCCGCGGCCCGTACGCCGTCCTCGCCGCGAACGCGGTGTCCACGCTCCCGCCGTGGGCACGGGGGCCACTCGGGCTGCACTACCGCCCGGGCGTCGAGGAGAGCTGCGTGCGGCCCGCCGGGCTCGCGCTGACCAGGACGATCCGATGGGCGCTGAGCCCTCCGCCGGCCACGGGGGACGCCCGGACCTGAGGGCCGTGCGGGTGAATATCGGCGGGCCCGCACCGCATACCCGGGCTCGCACGGAATCAGTCACGGGTGAACGTTCCCAGGTTCGCTGCCCGCCGGCGGACGCAGCAGGGGTATGACCGGGCACGGAAGTGGCGGGGCCGCAAGAGCCGGTCGTACTACCCGTGGCTCGTGCTGACCGTCCTGGGGGCGCTGCTCCTGCTGTTCCTGACGGTCACCGCGGTGGTCACCCTGGTGCGGAACAGGGACAGTGCGTCCTGGTCCCCCCTGGCGTGGGCCGACGCGCACTGCGAGACGAAGAGCGAACTCGCCTGCGGCGTCCTCCAGTCCGTCTTCATGCCGGTCCTCACCCTGGCCCTGGTGACGTTCGCGTATCTCTCCTTCCGGTTCACCCATGTGTGCCGTAGGTATGTCAGGAAGGCCCGAGAGGCTCCGGAAGAGCTCGTGGAGACCGCGGGCGGCATCTTCGGGAAGGTCGTGGGCCGCGACCAGCTCTGCGAGGTCCTGATGGAGGACCTCCGGGACACCCGGTTCCGCCGTACGCGCCTCGTCGTGGGGGGTGTCGGGGCCGGCAAGACGGCGCTGATGGTGCTGCTCACGGAGCAGCTGGCCCGGCGGAACGCCGTCCCCGTGCCGCTGCGGCTGCGCTCCGCGGAGGGGGGCCTGGACTTCAGGAAACTGGCGCAGGACCGGTTCTCGCGCGAGGTCCAGGACGAGATCCGCTCGGAGGCGGAGAGCGAGAAGGTGTGGCGGCGGCTGTGCCAGCAGGGACGGATCGTCGTCCTGGCGGACGGGCTGGAGGAGGCGCTGACCGGAGAGGAGCTGGCGGAGGAGCGTGACACGATCATCCGGCTGGCGATCCGCCGGGCCAACGAGGAACGGCTGCCGCTCGTCATCACCTCGCGGCCGCACAATTCGCTGCGGGGGATGGACGCCTCCGTCACCGAGCTCGAGCCGCTGAGCGAGGAGGCCGCCCTCAAGTACATCTCCCGCGGAGGCGCCTGGGAGGACCGGCAGCGGCTGGACTGGATCGTTCAGAAGGCCGGGATCACCGAGGCGCCCACCTATCTGCAGATCGCCGGAGAGCTCCACGAGGAGGGGCTGCTGGAGCGTGCCGTCACCGGCCGGTCCGGCGACGACGCCCTGGAGACGCGGGACGGCGACCGGGCCGCGCTCCGGCTGCATCTGCTGGACACCTGGATCAACGCCCTCATCAGCGGCCGGATCAGCCCCGACCTCCCGCTCGACCAGGAGGAACGGCGGATCACGATCCACTGCCTGTCCGCGCTGGCGTGTGCCGGGCTGGCCACCGACACCTCGGAGGTGCCGTTCACCGACCTGGTCGACGAGCAGGACCCTTCGGGGCCCCGCTACCCCGAGATCGTCGACGAGCTGGTGAGGAGGGTGGAGACGAACCAGCTGGACCTCCGTCTCGCGGCGGACTGGGGCAGCCAGATGGGGCTGGTCGAGGTACGCGGGGACCGGGTGCGCTTCCAGCACAGCGTGATCCAGGCCCATCTGGGCGCCCGGTTCATGAACGCGGTGATCCGGCAGGACACCCGCGGGGCGCCCGGGAACAGTGCCTACTTCCCGGCGGCGCTGGTGAAGCCGGGCCGGGAGCTGCTGATCGCGATGGTCCTCCACTCCCGTACGGCCGCCGGTTCGTGCGTCCACGACGAGGCCCACGGGGACGGGGAGACCTGGTGCCCGGTGTCCGCCGCACGCGATCTGCTGATGGAGGCGGCGGGGCGGGCGCAGGTGGTGGAGGAGCCCGCCGCCGGCGGCGAGGAGTCCGCGGGGCGGGTCCGGGATGCGCGCCGTGTGCTGGGCCCCACCCTGCACACCAAGGCGCTCGAACTGTACGCGGCGGCCCTGGAGATCGACAGCGTCGACGCCGAACCGCGGCAGCGTCTCATCGCCATGCGGCTGGCCGCGTCCTGGCCGGACCTGCGGGCACGTGATCCCCACACGCTGCGGGTGGCCAAGACGCTGCTGGTGTCCCGGTTCGGGGAGGCGATGCGGCAGGTGGCCCACCGGCACACCCTGCGCCCCGCCTATCTGGAACTGTTCCTGATCGCCCGGCTGGAGCCCTCCTATCCGGTCCGTGTGGCGATCGCCCAGGAGATCGGGGCGGGCGGCGACGGTGCCTTCGACGCGCTCCTGCCCCGGCTGCGCGGCCCCCGGACCGCGGGGGGCCGGGGGGTGGAGTGCGCCCCGGACTGGGAGGAGGAGGTGTACGGCGCTCAGGATCCGGAGGCCGTGGCGGAGGCGAAGAGCAGGGAACACCGCCGGTCGGAGGGTGACATCGCCCGTGTGCAGCGCGAACTGCGGGAGCGGGAGGAGCGGCGGCGCGAGGAGCGCGGGCGGGAGAGGGAGGAACGGGAGGCCGCGGAGCAGGAGTGGCGGGAGAACACCATGTGCGCGTGGCTGGTGCCCCTGCTCGTGGGCTCGGTCACCACCCATCGCCACCACGACACGCCCTACGAGTTCCTGGAGAGCTGGGTGCGGCGGGTGGGAGCGCCGCGGGAGGGCGAGGCCCCGGCGCTCGAACTGACCCTGGAAGTGGCCCTCGCCCAGGGTTTCAAGTACGCGGCCAACCGCCGTCACCGCCATCCGCACGCCCGGGCGGAAGCCCGGGAGTATCTGTACGAGCAGGCCTGGGACATGCTGAGGCGCACCCGGTTCTGGTTCACCCGTCTGACGCTCCTGCACGCGCTGACGCTCTGGGACCTGCCCGACGCGGGCGCGGCGACGGGCGCGGGGCGCTCGGGCGGCTCCGATCCCGCCGAACGGGTCCGCCAGTGGCTGGCCCTTCCCGACGGCGAGGCGCAGCACCCGTTCGTCGACGCCGCCGCCGGGCTGTGTGTCCGGGCGCTGGAGACGGGGCGGCCCGAGCGGTTCCTGTGGATCGACGAGTCCGGCGTCGCCGGTCGTGTGGGCTCGCAGACCGGCGCACAGGGCGAGATGCGCAAGCACCATCTGTGGATCCCGCCGTCCACGGGCTGGAGCGCTCTGCACCCGCGGGCCCAGCAGCTCCTCGCCGATGTGCTCCTGCTGCTCAATCTCGCGGAGCGGGGCGACTGGCCCGAGGACCGGCTCAGGCGGCTGCTGCGCACCGCCCGTCCTGATCTGCCGCCGTGCCTGACGCTCGACCGCGACCCCCTCGACCCCGGTCGTACCGTCGTGCGGGCGGCGGCCTCGCAGGCGGGCTCCAACTGCCGCGACGACTGCGCCTTCGAGCTGTGCCCTTATCCGCCGAAGGGGCTCGACAGCCAGCGGGTCGAGCTGAACGGCGCGTTCTGCCGGAACCAGTCCACCCTGCTGTCCCGGTCGTGGTCCTTCCGGCCGCAGGCCGAGTGGCAGCGGCGGACGGACCGGGCACGCCTCAGGGAGTTCTGGGAACGGATGGGACAGCGGTCGCAGAACGGCGCCCGGCCCCGGTGAGCAACCGCCTTGACAGCCGGGTTCGAGCGATTTATCCAGATTGTGCAGGACCTGTCGGGGCGAGAACCGCAGGCTGAGGAGACCACCATGGCACGCGCAGTCGGTATCGACCTCGGGACGACGAACTCCGTCGTCTGCGTTCTGGAGGGCGGCGAGCCCACCGTCATCACGAACACCGAGGGTGCCCGGACCACGCCGTCCGTCGTCGCCTTCGCCAAGAGCGGCGAGGTACTGGTCGGGGAGGTCGCCAAGCGGCAGGCCGTGACCAACGTCGAGCGGACCGCCAGGTCCGTGAAACGCCACGTGGGCGAGGCGTCGTGGCGCTTCCCGGAGAGCGGGGACATCGACGGCAAGCGGTACACCGCGCAGGAGATCTCGTCGAGGGTGCTGCAGAAGCTCAAGCGTGACGCCGAGACCTACCTGGGCGAGGACGTCACGGACGCCGTGATCACCGTCCCGGCGTACTTCAACGACAGCCAGCGCACCGCCACCAAGGAGGCCGGCGAGATCGCGGGCCTGAACGTCCTGCGGATCATCAACGAGCCGACGTCCGCGGCACTCGCCTACGGGCTCGACAAGGAGAACGACCAGACGATCCTCGTCTTCGACCTCGGTGGCGGCACCTTCGACGTCTCGCTGCTGGAGATCGGTGAGGGCCTGGTCGAGGTGAAGTCCACCAATGGGGACACGCACCTCGGCGGCGACGACTGGGACCAGCGGATCGTCGACCACCTGGTGAAGCAGTTCAAGAACGCCTACGGCGTGGACCTGTCCAGCGACAAGATGGCCGTGCAGCGTCTGCGCGAGGCCGCGGAGAAGGCGAAGATCGAGCTGTCGGCCACGACCGAGACGACGATCAACCTGCCCTACATCACCGCCTCCGCCGAGGGCCCGCTGCACCTGGACGAGAAGCTCACCCGGGCCCAGTTCCAGGAACTCACCGCCGACCTGCTGGAGCGCTGCAAGTCCCCGTTCCACAACGCGGTCAAGGACGCCAGGATCAAGGTGTCCGACATCGACCATGTGATCCTGGTCGGCGGTTCGACCCGGATGCCGGCGGTGACGGCCCTGGTGAAGGAGCTGACCGGGAAGGACCCGCACAAGGGTGTGAACCCGGACGAGGTCGTCGCCATCGGCGCCGCCCTGCAGGCCGGTGTCCTCAAGGGTGAGGTCAAGGACGTCCTGCTCCTCGACGTGACCCCGCTGTCCCTCGGCATCGAGACCAAGGGCGGCATCATGACCAGGCTGATCGAGCGCAACACCACGATCCCGACCAAGCGGTCCGAGACCTTCACGACC